>JAABPV010000069.1 GCA_011391865.1 Desulfobulbaceae bacterium
GAAGAAAACTTGGCTGTTCGACAGATGAGATTTTTCAGCAACCATGCTTATAGTCAATTTATTGTGCTACGGCTATAGCTGGATACAGCGTGGAGCTGCTCTTTTCGGCGATGGACAAACTTGTGGAGGCGTTTTCTTCGTCGCCGCAGAAATAGGCAGCCGCAGCCCTGCTCCGGCTGCTGCTCGCATGGATCAGGGCGTATCGCAAGGAGCGTGATGCAGCGGTTTAGATATAGCCCTCCTGCCGGTACCACGCGCCGGTGCGTTTAAGGCCCTCGTCGAGATCAATTTTCGGCTGATAACCCAGCTCACGCTTGGCCTTGCCGATGTTGAAGGCCCGGTTCTGGCGAAACCAGTCCACGCGGCGGGGGAAGATCGGCGGCGTGATCTTGAAGGGCTTGCAGACCTTCTCGCAGACATGCCCGGCGATGATCAGGGGCAGAATCGGATAATTAGGGATTTTTACCTCCACGCCGAGGGCCTTGGCGGTCTTGCGCACCAAATTCTCTATGGTCACGTAGTCTTCGTCGGCAATGAGATAGGCTTGGCCGCGCCCTTTGCCCGGCTCCATCGCCAGCATGAACGCGTCAATCAGGTTGTCGATGTAGAGCGGATGATAAAAGGTCTGTCCGCCGCCGAACATCGGGAACTTGCCCTTGCTCACCCGGCGGAAGATCATCTGGAAGCGCTCCGGGTCGCCGGGGCCGTAGATGGCTGCGGGCCGGAGAATGACCGCGTCCATGCCCTTGGCGCAGTATTCAAGGACAAACGGCTCCGCGTCATATTTGGTCTGCTGATAATAGTCGCCGGGCTGAATGGGCGCGTTCTCGTCCGCAGGCGGGTTGTCCACATTGCCGTGCACGCCGCAGGTGGAGCAGTAAATGAACTTCTTCACTTTATGGGCAAAAGCGGACTCCAGCACGTTCCGCGTGCCGCCGACATTCACCTCGTCGTAATAGCTGTTCGGCACATCTAATTCACGGAATGCGGCGGCCAAATGCTGCACCACGTCCACGCCCTCCATGCAGCGGTCAACCACTGCCCGGTCAGTGACGCTGCCGATGATCACCTTCGCCCCCCAGGAGCGGATCTCATCCGTTTTCAGTCCTTCCTGATAATCGAGGCTGACCACTTCGTGGCCTTCGTCCACCAGCCGTTTGACCAAGGCTTTGCCGGTGAAGCCGGTACCGCCTGTGACAAGCACTTTCATTGCTTCCTGTCCTGTTGTGTTGTTGCGCCCTTTTTCATACGGGCTTGTTTAGTATGCGAACACGCCGCCAGTATACCGTTCCGCAAAGGGAGCGGTCAAGGATGGATGCTTTTGGCGGGGGCGATGCTTTCACCTTGAAGGGCCGGCGAAAATATTTTATCTTGCAGGCTCGTTTTCCATTTCTCCCCTGCCTTCCCGCTTGCTGGACATCAGCTTCCTGCCTCGCCGAACAAGAACAGAGCAGGAAAATTCTCTCACTTTGCTTGAGCAACAACTTCAATGAACGAGATAGAAAGTTATTATTCCGGCGTGGTCGCCGTGATTGGGGCACCCAACGCGGGCAAGTCCACTCTGCTCAACCGCTGCCTTGAGCAGAAAATCGCCATTGTCACGCCGCTGCCGCAGACCACCCGCAACCGGATCCAAGGCATTCTTACCGGCGACAACTGGCAGATGCTACTTTTGGACACGCCCGGCCTGCACAAGGCCAAGGAAACCATGAACAAGGAGATGGTGCGGATTGCGATGGAGGCACTGAACGAAGCTGACGTTGCACTGTTGCTTGCCGACGCTTCCTACGATGCTCGGCGTAGGGAGAAACGGCGCGAGGAATATCTTGCTTGGATAGAGCAGGTGCGCTGCCCGGTTGTGCTTGCTCTGAATAAAACCGACTTGGTCAGCCGTGAGCAGCTGCTGCCGCTCATCGAATGGCACAGTGCGCTGCATCCCTTTGCGGCTGTGGTGCCAATCTCCGCCCTCAGCGGCGAAGGCGTGAAAGAGCTGCTGCGCGAGCTGGTCAGCCGCCTGCCGGAAGGGCCGCAGTATTATCCGGCAGACATGCCCACAGACTCAACCGAGCGCTTCATCGCCGCAGAGTTGATTCGGGAAAAAATTTTCCTCCGCACACAACAGGAGGTGCCGTATTCCACAGCGGTGCTGATTGATGCTTTTCAGGAAGACGCTGAAAAGGGGCAGGCGGTGATTCACGCCACTATTCTGGTCGAGCGCGACTCGCAGAAGGGCATCCTGATTGGCAAAAAAGGGGCGATGCTTGGTTCAATCCGCAAAAGCGCGGCCAAAGAAATTGAGGAGATGCTCGGCCGCAAGGCGCAGCTGCACCTTTTTGTCAAAGTGCGAAAGGACTGGACCGAGAACACGCAGATACTGCGTGAACTCGGCATGTGAACAACTGTTTTTTTTAGCTAAAGACGCTCCGCCGTATTCGGCTCATCGAGATGGATCAGGCTTTCTCTCTGACCTAAATCCATACGGAAACCGCAGTCTGTCTTCAACAGACTGCGGTTAGGACTTACGCAGTTGCCAGAAATCTGGTAACATGAGCACGTTCAACTATTGCAGCAATTTGCCTTTTCGCTGCACAAATCGCCATTTGAATAAAATCAATGTGTTGGCAATCAGACTGCGCAACTCCTGCATACCATGAAGATGAGCGGAGCAAGAAACCCTGAAACGGCGGAACCATTGCAAGGCGCAGCCGCATGGCTGACAACGACGACAAATCTGCGGTGAAAAGTTGGATTTTTTCCGTGCGCTGGGGCGGCCATGCCCTGATCAGCCTTTATATTTCCGCGCTCTCCGGCCTCGTGCTCGGTTTGCAGTACAACCCGGCGGAGCCGTTCTATTCCACCGCGACCATCCAGTTAGTCATCCCCTTCGGTGCCTTCTGGCGCTCGTTGCATTACTGTTCCAGCCAAGCATTTTTCCTCTTACTGCTCATTCATCTGACGCTGGTCATCGGGCGGCGCAGCGGTCAGTTTGCTCAAACAGCTTGGCTGCGGCTGACTGCCAGCGTGCCGACGGCCTTGATGCTGCTCTTCACCGGCTATATTCTGCGCGGCGACGCGACCGGCGATGCCGCCGGGGCGATCAGCGAGAATATCACCCTGTCCATCCCGCTCTTTGGCAAACCGCTGAACAAACTGCTCTTCGACATCGGCGCGGCAGGAATGCGGAAGGTGTATCTGTATCACGCAGTCGGGCTGATGCTGCTGGGCGCGTTCTGTATCTGGCCACATCTTCGCCGCTATCCGGCCTACTGGCGCAACCATCTGCCGCTGACACTGCTGCTATTTGCAGCGGCGGCAGCGGTGAAGATTCCGCTTGAGCCGGAACGCTTCGGCATGCTTCATATCGCTGGGCCGTGGTTTTTCTGGGGGATGCAGGAGCTGCTCCGCCATCTGCCCGCTTTCTGGGCCGGAGCCGCGCTGCCTGGAGTTCTGACCGCCGCGTTGCTCCTGCTGCCCGCGCAGGGCAAAGCCAGAACCGCCTGCTTGCTGCTGGCGGCGGTCTGGCTGCTCGGCTATGCGGTGTTCAGCGGCCTGGCTTGGACGCGGCTTTGAGCCGCAACCACTCTGTTCCACCGAAAAAAATCGCTTCTTTCTTGACAAGAAGAAGAAGATTTGATTAGTTGCATACATTCAAATTATAGCCAAGCAACCGCCTGTCCGGGCGCTCCATCAGCAACCATCATCAATCCAACCTATTTTAGGAGGAATTTCATGGCTGGCAACGACGACAAGATTGAAAGCCTGCTCAAGGAAGGCGTATCATTCACTCCGCCTACCGCAGGCCGCGATCAGGCCTACGTCAAATCCATCGAAGAGTACAAGGCGATCTACGAGCGTTCGATGGAGGATCCGGAAGGCTTCTGGGCCGAGCGGGCCGAGCAGTTAGTCACCTGGGACAAGAAGTGGGATAAGGTGATGAACTGCGATTTCCACAAGCCGGAAATCAAGTGGTTTGAGGGCGGCAAGCTGAACATCTCCGCCAACTGCCTTGACCGCCACCTGACCAATGGCCGCCGCAACAAGGCCGCGTTGATCTGGCAGGGCGAGCCGGAGGAGGATGTCAAGGTTTACACCTACCAGATGCTGCACACCGAGGTCTGCCGCTTCGCCAATGTCCTGAAGAAGAAGGGCGTGAAGAAGGGTGACCGGGTCTCCATCTACCTGCCGATGATCCCGGAGCTGGCGATTTCTCTGCTTGCCTGCGCCCGCATTGGCGCGATTCACTCCGTGGTCTTCGCGGGCTTCTCGGCCATCGCCCTGCAAAGCCGCATCGATGACTGCCAGGCCAAGGTACTGATCACCTCTGACGCAGTAGTCCGTGCAGGCAAGACCATTCCGCTCAAGCCAAACGCTGACATCGCTCTGGCCACCTGCCCCTCGGTCGAGAGCTGCATTGTGGTGAAACGGGCTGGCAACGCCGTGACCATGCAAGAAGGCCGCGACTGCTGGTGGCATGAGGAGACCTCCGCCGTCGGCATTTCCTCCACCTGCGAGCCGGAGTCAATGGATGCCGAGGACATCCTCTTCATCCTTTACACTTCCGGCTCCACCGGCAAGCCCAAGGGCGTGGTGCACACCACCGGCGGCTATCTGACTTATGCGATGCACACCTGCCAGTGGGTCTTCGACCTCAAGGACAACGATGTCTACTGGTGCACAGCGGACATCGGCTGGGTCACAGGCCACTCGTACATCCTCTACGGCCCGCTCGGCTTGGGCGCAACTTCGATCATGTTCGAGGGCGTTCCCTCTTGGCCGGGGCCGGACCGCTTCTGGAAGATTGTGGAGAAGTTCCGCGTCAACATCTTCTACACCGCCCCGACCGTCATCCGCTCGCTGATGCGCGACGGCGAGGAGCCGATCAAACGCTGGGATTTGTCCAGCCTGCGCATTCTCGGTTCGGTCGGCGAGCCGATCAACCCGGAAGCGTGGATGTGGTATCACGTCAATATTGGCAAAGAGAAGCTGCCCATCGTGGACACGTGGTGGCAGACCGAGACCGGCGGCATCATGATTTCCCCGCTGCCCTACGCCACCACCCTCAAGCCTGGCTCGGCCACCTATCCGCTGCCCGGCATTGATGCAGCCATCTACGATGAGCAGGGCAATGAGGCCGGCCCGAACGAAGGCGGCCATCTCGTCATCCGCAAGCCGTGGCCCGGCATGTTGCGCGGCGTGTTCGGTGATCCTGCCCGTTTCAAAAAGGCTTACTTCAGCCGTTATGCGGGCATCTATGACCCTGAGGACGGGGCGCGCAAAGACGCTGACGGCTGCTTCTGGATCATGGGCCGTTTGGACGACGTGATCAACGTTTCCGGCCACCGGCTGGGCACTGCCGAGATCGAGTCCGCGCTGGTTTCTCATCCTTCCGTCGCAGAGGCGGCAGTTGTCGGAATGCCGCACGCGATCAAAGGCCAAAGCATTTTTGCCTGCGTCACGCTGAAGGCATCGGTGCAGGAGTCCGACGCGCTGAAGAAGGAGTTGAGCAATCATGTGCGCAAGGAGATCGGGCCGATTGCCACGCCTGAGGTGATCATGTGGGCACCGGGCCTGCCGAAAACCCGCTCCGGCAAGATCATGCGCCGCATCCTGCGCAAGATCGCCGCTGATGACTTTGACAACTTCGGCGACACCTCCACCCTTGCCGACCCAGCAGTTGTGGAGCATCTGGTCCAGTCGAAGAAGAGCATCTGACCGGGCTTCGTTTAGCACATCTCATTCCATGCAGGGCGGACCATGTGTCCGCCCTGCATGTTTTAATGGAGTATCGCCATGAAAAAAAGCACGTTGCCTTCCTTGGCCGCCTTTGTTTTTGCCGCCCTGTTCCTTTTCGCCTCCGGCAAGGCCGCCTTCGCCCTCAGTGCCAATGTCTGGTACAGCAAGGCTTCGGGATATGAAGAAATCTATGCAGGAGCCAAGAACGAGGAAAAGCCCTTCCTCCTCCTCTTTTATGTTGACTGGTGCGGCTATTGCAAGCGGCTGCAATCAGAGCTGCTTGACAACAGCAAAGTACAGCAGTTCCTCTCCTCCTATTACCGGGTGAAGATCAACCCGGAAGACGGCGAGAAGGAAAATCTCATCGCCATGAAATACGGCGCGGACGGCTATCCGAACCTCCGCGTCGTCTTCCCGGACGGCGGCAGCGTGAAGGTACACCCGTTCAAAAGCGGGCGGATTTACACGCCGGAGGAGTTCATCGCCGAACTGGAAAAAGCTTTGGCGGGCAGGTAGTGAGTTGTTGCCGCTGCGCGGTCAACGCGGCGGCACGTGAAAGAGGAAGCCCATTTCGCGCAGGCGGGCGATGTCCTGCGCGGCAGGATTGCCCTGCGTGGTGAGGTAGTTGCCGACTATCGCGCCGTTTGCGCCAGCAGCGAAGCAGCGGTGCTGCTCCGGACCGAGCTGCTGGCGGCCTCCGGCCATACGGATCACCGCTTCCGGGTTGAGGAAGCGGAACAGGGCCACAGTGGTCAGCACCTCGTGCAAAGGCAGCGGCTTGAGATGCCCCAGCGGGGTGCCGGGAATCGGCGTGTGGATGTTGACAGGAATGGAGCGGATACCCAGTGCCCGCAGCTCCAAGGCCAGCTCAATCCGGCCCTCCATGCTCTCGCCCATGCCGATGATGCCGCCGGAGCAGAGGGACATGCCTGTTCTGGCCGCCGTCTTCAGTGTCTCCACCTTGTCCTGCCAGGTGTGCGTAGTGCAGACTTCAGCAAAACGCCGCTCGCAGGTCTCCAGATTGCAGTGATAGCGGTTCACGCCCATCGCTGCCAGCTGCCTCGCCATCTCCTCATCCAGCAGACCCATTGAGGCGCAGAGATTCAGCTTGGTCTCCTGCCGGATCTGCTCGTACAGCACGCTGAAATGGGGCAGTGCTGATTTGTCCGCCGCCCTGCCGCTGGTGACTAACGATATCCGCTCCACGCTGTTGCCCGCGCTGCTGTGAGCGATGCGCATGGCCTCGTCCGGGTCGATCATGGCGTAGACCGGCGCGTCGGTGTGGTAGCGGGCCGACTGGGCGCAGAAGCGGCAGTCCTCGGAGCAGGCACCGCTGCGGGCGTTGATGATCGCGCAGAGATGGAAGTAATCGCCCTGAAAGCGGCGGCGCAGCCGGTCAGCGGCTGACCAGAGCTTGGCTTGGTCAGGATAGCGGGCCAGCAGCAGGGCGGTTTCCCGGCTCACGGCCTTGCCCTCGGTGATCGTGCTGAAGGTGTCTCGAAGCAGGTCAGCCATGATGGTCACTATGATGCGGAAGAAGGTTGAACAAGAACCGGCGGCCCCAGCACGATCATCTCGGCAATGGTCTTCCTGACCTTGGGGAAACGCTGGCGGCTGCCGCCGAGCAGCCGGTTTTCCAGCTCCGCCAGCTTGGTGAAGAGCTGTGTGCGGTCCATGCGCGGCGCGGTGCTGTCATCCCCGTGCCGCTCGTGGACGATCTCCTGGCAGTGGAAGCAGCCGGGAAAGCGCAGTTGCTGGCCGTCAGGCCGGGTCAGGGCGGCGGGCACGCCGTGCATCCGGCAGACTAAGAGCCGGTGCTGGTAGAGCACGCAGAGGCCGTCCTCGTTGAGCGGACACATGAGCTGTGGCCTCTTGCCTGCGGCGAGCTGCGCTTGGCTTTGCCGGAGATAGTCCTCGGCCCGGCGGCGCGTCCGGGCCAAGGCCGCCGCGTCGAGCCGCCGCAGGCCCTGCCAGAGCCAGGCCCATTCGCAGTAGGTGTGGTGGAAGAACCACGAGTCGCAGCAGTTGTCTGGGCAGCCTTGGCAGCGCAGAGGAATCTGTGCGGCCACGCGCCGGTAGTCCTCCTCCAAGCCGCTGTAGAGGTCGGCCAGCTCGGCGGCCAGCTCCGGCGGCAGTATCAGTTCGTCCATGACGGCGGCTCCTCTACAATGAAACGCACGGCCTGATAGGTCTGCACAATCAGGCCGCTGCTGCGCCACGCGCCTTGTTCCGCGTTGCGCATGGCTCTATTTCTCCGGCGGCAAGCTGCCTTTGAGCGAGAAGGGAATGCGCTCGCCGCTGCCCTGCTCGCCAAGGAGGATTTTGCCAGTCAGCTCGTATTCCAGCGGCTTGGCCTGTCCTAAAGGAGGCGCGCCGCTGCTCTGGATCAACTCAATTACCGGCCCGACCAGATCAAACATCCCGGCATAGACCAGCACTGGCACCGTGGCCGTGCCGGAGGCAGGCACGGTCACTGACTCGCTGCTGATGCCGTTGGCAAAGGATTTGCCGTTGACCTTCAGGGCGCAGCTCAGGCCGCGTAGTACCAGCGGTTCGTCGTCAGAGTTGATCACCCGCAGCTGGAGGCGGAAGATGGTTTCCAGCCCTTGGATGCCTTGCAGCTCCATATTGGCCAGCGAGACTTCGGGCGCACTCGTCTTTTTTGCGGTCAGGGAGGAGCAGCCCGCCAGCAGGGAAAGGGCGAGGACAAGGGCGAGGAGGGGACGCAGTGTTTTCATGGGCGGATGACGGTCTGATTTGGCAGAGAAAAGACAGCACGCAGGCCCTGCCTGACGCGCTTTATGCAGAGTAAATGCATTTTCAGCACTTGTCAACCGCTTGTCCAGCTTGACGCGCAGGCTCTTTGCTGGTAAATAGCAGGGGACGGAGGGATGCCGGAGCGGCTGAACGGGACGGTCTCGAAAACCGTTGCGGGGGCAACCCCGCCCAGGGTTCGAATCCCTGTCCCTCCGCCAGCCTTTCTTCTCCCCTCAGCACGCCTCTCCCTTTCCTGTTCTTACCTCCGCAGCAGTAGCTTGTAGATGGGGTCATGTTCACGCTGTCAGTCACGCTCGCTGCACCACAGCAGGAATCACCTCTGCCGTCCTTGTCCGTATCCTTCTGATCAGCGTGGATTCAAGTTCCAAGTGCAATTTTTTGGCAAGTTCCCAAGAATAGCTTTTTTGGCGTGTTGAAGCCAAGA
>JAABPV010000070.1 GCA_011391865.1 Desulfobulbaceae bacterium
GAAAACTTGGCTGTTCGACAGATGAGATTTTTCAGCAACCATGCTTATAGTCAATTTATTGTGCTACGGCTATATCATCACTATATTTATAGCATGATTGATGGTAATAACGAATATAATGATAACCTTCACATTTTTTAGCTGCACCTATCACCACACTAAGCTCGCACCATTTACAATCTGTGGTTTTTAGCCAATATGGAACAGGATATCCACAAGATGGACATCTAACTGTATCAGCTCCAACTTTTTCTTGACATACAGTGCATATATATACAAATGAATCACATTCATTGCGAATCTTACTTAAACATTCTGCATGAGCAAAATGTTCTCCTCCGTACCGATTTTTATAGGTAATAAGATTGGCTTGTTTATCCACCCTGCAACATAATTTGCATTGACCTTGATATTCTCCTGTGAAAATATTGCACTTTGGACAAATATTAGCTTCAGAACTGATTTTAGATCCACATTTAAAACAATTAACCAAATGAGCCATGACGTATTCCTCCCACATAATATGCTGAAATTTTACTTATAACTCCTCTGCACCACATCCACCGCCTCAAACCGCAGCGGCTCCTTGTGCAAGGCAGGCCGTTTTTCCTCGCCTTGATATTCCCAGACCGCGACATGTGAGAACTTGGCATCGTCGCGCAACGCCTCGCCGTCCTCGGTCTGGCTTTCCTCGCGCAGATGGCAGCCGCAGGACTCCTCGCGCTCCAAGGCATCTACAACCATCGTCTCGGCAAATTCAAGGAAATCCGCTACGCGCCCGGCCCGCTCCAGCGACTGGTTCAAATCCTCGCCGCTGCCCGGCACATAGACCTGCTGCCAGAATTCCTCCCGAAGTTGCGGAATCTCTGCTAATGCTTTGGTCAGCCCGTCCTTGTTCCGTGCCATGCCGCAGTGATCCCAAAGCAGCGTACCGAGCCTGCGATGTAGCTGGTCAGCCGTCTGCGTTCCCGGCTGCTTTGGATTGCGGTTGCGCAGCAGCCGGGCGATGCGTGCGCCAACCTCCTCTTCAGCTTCGGCAAAGGCGGGATGCTCGGCGGCGGCGCGGTCAGTTCCGGCCTGCGCCAGATAATGGCTGATGGTCGCTGGCAGGATGAAATAGCCGTCGGCCAAGCCCTGCATGAGCGCGCTCGCGCCGAGCCGGTTCGCGCCGTGGTCGGAGAAGTTGGCCTCACCGATGACGAAGAGGCCCGGCAGCGTGGATTGCAGGTGATAATCCACCCACAGCCCGCCCATCGCGTAATGCACCGCCGGGTAAATCTGCATCGGCTCTTTGGCCAGGTCGCTGGCAGTGATTTTCTCGTACATCTGGAAGAGATTGCCGTACTTGCGCAGAATGGCGGGCAGCCCGTCGCGGCGGATGGCCTCGGCAAAATCGAGATAGACTGCCCGGCCTGTTGCTCCCACGCCCAAGCCCTGATCGCAGACCTCCTTGGCCTTGCGCGAGGCCACGTCACGCGGCACTAAGTTGCCGAAGCGCGGGTATTTGCGCTCCAAATAGTAATCGCGCTCCGCCTCCGGGATATCCGCAGGCTTGCGGCGGTCGCCCGCCTGTTTCGGCACCCAGACTCGTCCATCGTTGCGCAGGCTCTCGCTCATCAGCGTGAGTTTGCTCTGATAATCGCCATGCACCGGGATGCAGGTGGGGTGAATTTGGACAAAGCAGGGATTGGCGAAGGCGGCCCCGCGCCGGTGCGCCCGCCACGTCGCAGTGACGTTGCCGGACATGGCGTTGGTGGAGAGGTAGAAGGCGTTGCCGTAGCCGCCGGTCGCCAGCACCACCGCGTGGGCAGCGTGGCGTTCGAGCTGGCCGGTGAGCAGATTGCGGACGATGATGCCCTGCGCCCGCCCGTCAATCACGGCCAAGTCCATCAGCTCGCGGCGTGGCAAGATTGTGACCCGGCCCGCCGCCACCTGCCGCATCAGCGCGGAATATGCGCCGAGCAAAAGCTGCTGGCCGGTCTGGCCGCGAGCGTAGAAGGTGCGCGAGACCTGCGCCCCGCCGAAAGAACGGTTGGCGAGCAGGCCGCCGTATTCTCTGGCGAACGGCACGCCCTGCGCCACGCAGTGGTCGATGATCGCGTTGGAGACCTGCGCCAGCCGGTAAACGTTGGCCTCGCGGCTGCGGAAATCGCCGCCTTTGACGGTGTCGTAGAACAGGCGCAGCACCGAGTCGCCGTCGTTTTGGTAATTCTTGGCCGCGTTGATGCCGCCCTGCGCAGCGATGGAGTGGGCGCGGCGCGGGCTGTCTTGCAGGCAGAAGGCTTTGACGCTGTAGCCCAGCTCGCCGAGCGTGGCAGCAGCAGAAGCCCCGGCCAAGCCGGTGCCGACGACGATGACTTCATACTTGCGGCGGTTGGCCGGGCTGACTAACTTGCTGCTGAAACGGCAGTTGTCCCATTTGTCAGCAAGCGGGCCGGAGGGGATGCGGGAATTGAGGAGCATGGCGGGCGATCAGGTATCCTGATAGATGCAGGCATCCAATATGGCGAGAACTTCTGTCAAAGTGCTGTCCGGTGCCTTTTCTATCAATTTGGCATAACGGCTTCTGTAATCAATTGATTTGACCTGTTCAACCATAATATAACCGGTTAATGAAGATTCTGCGGGAACGGCGACATGGAATGGAATGCCGCGATCGGTGTTGGTGACTGGGCAGACAATGGCAAGCCCAGTCGCCTTGTTGAACACTTTGTTGCTGACAACCAAGGCTGGACGGCGGCCTTTCTGCTCGTGTCCAGATTGCGGATCAAAGGTCAGTGCAACAAAATCTCCTTTTTCTGGAATATACAGAGCCATCACCATTCCTCGCATCCAACGGGAATCCCCCAGTCTTCTTCGTCTAAGCGGCCCTGCTGCGGCATTCTGCCTGCCAGATCATGAATATCATATTTTCCACGTATGTTATTGACCGGCTCGACAATGATTTTGCCTTCGTGAACGGTGATGTCCACTTCTGCGCCGATCTTGATTCGGGAATGCTCAAGCAGATTCTTAGGGATACGCACCCCTTGGCTGTTCCCCCACTTCTGAACTCTGGACAGCATGGCTCACCTTCTGTTTTGAGTGTGCAGTTTGTATATCCAAGTATATACAATTGCCGGGCGAGCTATCAAGTTTTTTCACTGTGGTCTGACAGGGCAGACTGACTAATTTGCTGCTGAAACGCAATTGTCCCATTTTTCAGAGAGCGGGCCGACGGGGATATGGGAAGATAGATAGTAAACTATTTTTTTGTTTTTTCTATCCATTCATTGTAATCAATAAAACCATCAGGAATTGAATTTATATATAATATATATTTCATATAAAGAATGTATACTGAACATAGCAATACCAGCAACCGTATTAAATACTTTAAATTTGCTTCTATCATCTTGTTGATTTTGCCAATAAATAAATTCCACTTTTCTTCCTCCTTTTCCGCTTCCGAATAGCCGATTGCAACCAAGCCGCCGCAGACGGCTATCGCCACCAGCAGAGCAGTGATGCCGAAATATTGATAGACCGCATACAAGCCGGACAAGATAACAAATCCCCAGCGCAACCTGATCATCAAGCCAGTAAATTTCTGCACTGGCGGCACACAGCCAGCTTCAAGCCGCAAATACGTCCTGAAAAGCAAATGGATGAGATTGACAATCTGCGTCAACACCCACTTGATGGCTGACACAATTGCGTTGATAATGGCTGTGATCACGCTGGCAATAAAATCAACCACCGAGATGATCGCTATTTTCAGGCCGGTCATGACAGCCTTGAAGCCAATCCCGATCTTTTTGATCACAATCGTGAGACCAGTTACTGCTGCGGTGAAAATATTCATGAGAGCCGCCTCCGTTGAGTTATCTCGTTGTCCTGCCGCGCAACGCCGGGAAACGAAATAAAAATACCTCTGTCAGCGGCTGAAGTAAACAGCGATGATGAACGCGATCAGCGTGCTGTGGTGTTTGATAATCAGACGCAGGCGAGGTAAACTGCGCCTGAAGCGGCAAGCCTGCTCAGAAGGTCTGTGCGCCGACGAGAAAAGGTTGTGGATTCAACGAACAGCTGGATAGGTTCAAGACAATAACCATGCGTTCAACCCTGCGGGGATAAAAAGGATTATGGCAGAGAAAGCAAGCAGTTCAACTGGGAGGATAGCCAAGTCCGCCGGTGCGGTGAGCGGCGCAGTGATGTGCAGCCGGGTCTTGGGGCTGGCGCGGGAGCAGGTCTTTGCGGGGATGTTCGGCGCAGGCTATGCCTATGATGCCTTTGTCGTCGCCTTCCGTATTCCCAACCTGCTGCGGGATTTATTCGGCGAGGGCGCGCTGTCTGCCGCCTTTGTCACTGTCTTTTCCGACCACGACACCAACAAGGGCGAAGAGGCGACCTGGCAGCTTGCTTCTAACGTGCTCTCCTTCATCACCGTGCTGCTCAGTCTGATCACCTTGGCTGGCATCCTGCTGGCTGAACCCATTGCCCGCCTGCTCGCGCCGGACTTTGCCCAAGTTGCAGGCAAGACCGAACTCACCGCCCTGATGACCCAGATCATGTTTCCTTTCCTGATCTTGGTGGCTTTAGCAGCGGTGGTGATGGGAATGCTCAACACCAAGGGCAAGTTCTTTGTTCCGGCTATGGCCTCGTCCTTCTTCAACCTTGGCTCGATCATCGGCGGCGTGTCCTTGGCCTGGCTGCTGCCCAAGTTTGGCCAGCCTGCGATAGTCGGCATGGCTTGGGGAACGCTGCTCGGCGGCCTGCTGCAATTGCTTGTCCAACTGCCCGCATTGCGCAAGACCGGCTTCCGCTTCCGCCCGCGCCTTGACCTGCGTGATCCCGGCCTGCGCCGCATCCTCTGGCTGATGCTGCCCGCCACTATCGGCCTCTCCGCCACGCAGATAAATGTCTTTGTCAACACCAACTTCGCCGCCTCCTGCGTCGAAGGCTCGGTCTCATGGCTGAACTACGCCTTCCGCTTGGTGCAATTGCCCATCGGCGTGTTCGGCGTGGCCTTTTCCATCGCCGCCATGCCGGTATTGGCCCGTCATGCCGCGCAGAAGGACATGGCCGGGCTGCGGCAGACCTTTTCCTCCTCGTTAGTCATGGTCTTCAGCCTGACTATCCCGGCAGCGGTCGGCCTGATACTTCTTGCCGGGCCGATCATCCGCCTGATCTTCGAGCACGGCGCTTTCACTGCCGAAGACACCGCCCGCACCGCCGAGGCCCTGATCTGCTACTCCTGCGGCCTCTTCGCCTATTCAGCAGTGAAGATCATGGTGCCGGTCTTCTACGCCCTTAACGACACCAAGTACCCGGTGATCAGCTCCTTTCTCGCTGTGGCGGTCAATGTCCTCTTCATCACCCTGACTATTGACTTGCTCTCCTTCCGGGCTGTTGCGCTCTCCACCTCCTGCTCAATGGTACTGAACTTCCTCTTCCTTGGCTTTGTCTTGAACCGCAAGCTGGCTGGTTTCGCCCTGAAGCAACTTGCCATAGGCACGCTCAAGATCATTGCTGCCAGCGCGGTCATGGCATTGGGCCTCTTCGGCATGAGAATGCTGTTTCAGCCGCTCTTGGCTGGGGCAATTCCGTTCCAGCTCGCTGGAGTCGCCGTACTGATCGGCAGCGCATCATTGCTCTATGCCGCCGCCTTGCATTGCCTCAAGCTGCCGGAGTTTGATGAGATCACGGGCAAGGTGCGGCAGCGGCTGGGGAGATGAAACGCAATGCTTGCCGAGTGCTCGCTGATGTCCCTGCCTTTTGGCAAGCGAGACGGATTTGCCCGCAACTTTTTTTCAAACCTGAAAACCTTTTGACGCATGAATCCTCCCCAGCCGCCGTACCTTAATTTTCTCCCCACTGCCCTGAAGAACAGCATCAGCCGCCTGCATGAGGAAAAGCAGGCATGGATCAGGCAGCCGAAGAAGGGCTTTCTTCGTTACCGCGAGCCGCTGGAGGCTGTCGCGCACTTGCGGGCCTCCAGTCTTGATCTGAGCGGCGACGTGGTGCGCATCGGCAGCCGCGCTGATCTCAGCGAGAGCGAGCACGAGCAGGTGCTGCGCCTGCTGCGGACGCTCATGCCGTGGCGGAAAGGGCCGTTTTCCATTTTCGGCGTTGATATTGATGCGGAATGGCAAAGCTGGTGCAAATGGAACCGCCTCCTGCCCGCGCTGCCCGATTTGAAGGATAAAGTGATCGCTGATGTGGGCTGCAACAACGGCTATTACATGTTCCGCATGGCCGCGCAGCAGCCGCGCATGGTGCTTGGCTTCGAGCCATACGCGCAGCATTATTTCACCTTCAATGCGCTCAACCGCTTCGCCGGGCTGGAGAATCTCTTCATCGACCTGCTCGGCATCGAGCATCTGCCGCTCTTCCCGGACTGCTTCGACGTGATCTTCTGCCTCGGCATCCTTTACCACCGGCCTTCGCCGATTGACGCGCTGCGCGAGCTGCACACCGCCCTCAAGCCCGGCGGCTGCCTGCTGCTGGAATCGCAGTCCATCAGCGGCGAGGAGCCAATCGCTCTGTTCCCGGAGAAAACCTATGCCAAGGTGCCGGGAACTTGGTTTGTGCCCACGCCGTCCTGTCTGCACAACTGGCTGTTGCGGGCTGGTTTCACAGAGATTGAATGCTTCTGCCAGCATCCGATGAGCAGCGAGGAGCAGCGGCGGACTGACTGGATGGTTTTTGAATCCTATCAGGATTTTATTGACAAAATGAACCCGCTGCGTACAATAGAGGGGTATCCCGCCCCGTGGCGGGTTTTTTTCAAGGCCAGCAAGGCGGAACCGAAAAACCACGCCTGCCCCCTGCGGCGCAACCAATAACTTTCATTACTTATTCAAGGTGATTGCATGAAAGCGGCAGAATGCACATTATACCACGGCGGCCTCAAAGGCGCGGAAACTCTGTTCGGCGAGCTGGCCGAGCAGTACGGCGCGGGCGAGGTCATTTTCACCTTTGAAGGCCACCGCCTCAACCGTGACCGCAACGCTGTGCTGCTCACCGAGGACGATCTTCAACGCGGTGACATCAGTATGGAAATCGCCTCGCGGATGATGAACCGCACCTACTACGAGACCGAGAAAATCCGCCGGGTGCTGCAAGCCATTTTCCACATGGTCAACAAGGGGCATCAGGTCTTTGTCATCGGCGCGATTCTGGAGGACAACTCGGTCAAAGGCGGCACGGGTTGGGCGGTCGAGCTGGCCAAGCTCTTCAACCGGCCACTGCATGTCTATGACCAGAGCCGCATGGGCTGGTTCACGTGGAAGGACGGGGCTTGGCAGCCAGAGGAGAAGCCGAGAATCTCTTTTGACACCTACGTCGGATCCGGCACCCGCTACCTCAGCGACAAGGGCAAGCAGGCCATCGAGCAGCTTTACGCCGACAGCTTCGGCGGCTGAACGGGCCGCCTGTTTATCCTTCCCGGCACGGGGATGCCTTTCGCGCATCCCCGAATTCTCAAATTTATGAAATAAGCGATCATGACCATCCTGCTTTTCATCCTCGGCTTGGCCCTGCTCATCATCGGGGCCGAAGTCTTAGTGCGGGGCGCGTCGCGGCTGGCGGCCCTGTTCGGCATTTCGCCTTTGGTCATCGGCCTAACCGTGGTCGCCTTCGGCACCAGCTCGCCGGAGTTCGCGGTCACAATCAAGGCCGCGATGACCGGCCAGGCCAGCTTGGCCTTGGGCAATGTCATCGGCAGCAACATCTGCAACGTCCTGCTCATCCTCGGCGTGGCGGCGATGATCGCGCCGCTGACCGTGGCTGCGCAGCTCATCCGCTTTGACGTGCCGCTGATGATCGGCCTGTCCGCGCTGACCGTGTTCTTCGCTTGGGACGGCAGCTTCAGCCGGGGCGAAGGAATCTTCTTCGTTCTCGGTTTGATAACCTACACCAGCTTTCTTGTCGTGCAGAGCCGGAAGGAAAGCGCGGCTGTGCAGGTGGAATACGCGGAGGAGTCCGGGCCGGTTGATAGCAGTTCCGTCGGCTGGTTGAAGAACCTCGCCTTTGTGGTCGGCGGACTGGCCCTGCTGGTGCTTGGCTCCCGCTGGTTGGTGAGCAGCGCGGTGGTCATGGCCCAGCATTTCAAGGTCAGCGAGGCGGTGATCGGCCTGACCGTGGTTGCGGTCGGCACTTCGCTGCCGGAGATCGTCACCTCAGTGGTCGCCTCGCTGCGCGGCAAGGTGGACATTGCTGTGGGCAACGTGGTTGGCAGCAATATTTTCAACCTGATGGGCGTGCTGGGACTGGCCGGCATCATTGCGCCGGACGGTGTCGCCATTTCCTCCGGCATCCTCGGCTTTGATCTGCCGGTGATGCTGCTGACCGCCTTCGCCTGCCTGCCGATCTTCTTCACCGGCAGCCGGATCAGCCGCTTAGAAGGCGCGCTTTTTCTCGGCTACTACTGCGCCTACACCCTGCATCTGATCCTCACCGCCGCCCAGCATGAGCTGCTGCCCGGCTTCAGCATGGCCATGCTCTATTTTGCCCTGCCGCTGACCGCCGTGACGCTTTTCACTGTGGCGGCGCGGGAATGGAAAAAGAAAAAATGAGACGGCCGCATCCGCTCCTGTTCGCCGGCATGATCGGCACGGTCGTGTCCGGCTCCCTCTTCGCCGGGCAGTACGGCGCGGCGGTCTGGGGCCGCAGCGACATCTGGTGGACACCGCTGGAGCTGGCTTTGCCGCTCCCGGCAGCAGCCAATGCGTTCGAGCTGCATCTCGGCGGCGAGCTGATGCAGCGGCAGGTGGAGCGCGGCGCGCTGGCTGTGCAAAATGAAAACGGCACCATGCGCCCGGTCGCGCCGACCGAGATCAAAGTCCGGCTCAACAACTGGCAGAAAATCCGGGCGGAGCGGCTGCACGGCGCAGTCTTTGCCGCCTTT
>JAABPV010000071.1 GCA_011391865.1 Desulfobulbaceae bacterium
GCGGCATCGGTGAGTGATGATTTCTTGTATCATCACCCTATACTAACTCATCACTTGCTGTTTTGCCACTACCAAATATGATTTTGCATATGCAAAATTCATGCCTGCTGGAGAAATATAGCTGCATCGTGTTGTTATTTTGTTTAATTTATTAAAAATAAAAAAGTATTAAAAATAAAATCTATGTATTTCTTACACACTACCATCTATGTATTGAGTAATTTTTACTCACTTTGCCGCAAGGCGATGGCAGGCTTGCCGATAAAAGGCAATCCATGTAAACTGGGGACATCGCCGCCGTCGGAAATCATGCTGCGGCTGGCTGATGCTCCTGCAAACATAAAAAAGCCCGCTCTCCGTGCAGCGGCTTGGGTATGATGACGATGAAACAGCTGATGATAGCCCCTTCCATCCTCTCCGCCGACTTCTCCCGCCTTGGCGAGGAGATCAGGGCGGTGGAGGCCGCCGGGGCTGAAGTGATTCATATCGACGTGATGGATGGAAATTTTGTACCTTCTATCACCATTGGCCCGCTGGTGGTCAAGGCGGCGCGGAAGGCGACCACGCTGCCCTTGGATGTGCACCTGATGATCACTGAGCCAGACCGCTACCTGAAGGACTTCGCTGAAGCCGGAGCAGACTGGATCACCGTCCACGCTGAAGCCTGCGTCCACCTGCACCGGACTTTGAACGCCATCCGCAGCCTCGGCAAGAAGGCGGGCGCGGTGCTCAATCCGGCCACGCCGCTCTCCGCGCTGGACTATGTGCTGGAAGAGGTTGACCTTGTCATGCTGATGAGTGTCAACCCCGGTTTCGGCGGCCAGTCCTTCATTCCCTCTACGCTGGACAAGTGCCGCAAGCTGCGGGCCATGCTGGACGAGGTCAACCCGGCAGCGGGCATCGAGATTGACGGCGGCATCAGCCCAAAGACGATCAAGGCGATGGCTGAGGCCGGGGCTAACATCTTCGTGGCTGGCTCTGCAATCTACGGCCAGCCTGACTACGCGGCGGTGATCCGGGATATGAAGGAGCTGGCCGGATTCAAGCAATGAGCCTGCTGGAGCGGTATCAGTATTGGGGCGCGATCGTGATGCGGGTCTTCCGCTTCGACCTTCAGACGCATTTCTTCTGGGGCTTCGCCCTCACTCTGCTGGGCGTGTACTGGCCGCCGCTCTACCTTTCCGGCCTTGCAGTGAATGTGATCAAAGAGGCCCTTGATCTCTGGAGCAAGCAGCTCTGGAGCTGGGATGATGTGGTGCTCGGTACTGCCGGGTGGCTGGCCGCGCTCGGCTATCTGCATTCCTTAGACCTGTTGGCGTGGTGAACAAAGGAGGATACCAAGAATGACGATATGGAAAGACTTTGCTGATCTCAAGGCAGCGCAGCAGCTGACAGAGCTGGCTCGCAGCCCGTACAATCTGGCCCGGCCTGACAGCCTGCCGCCGGAGCGGATTGCCGCATACAAAGCCTCTGCCTGCGGCTTTGATCTGCTCTACGCTGCCCAGCGCATTGATGACAGCGTGCTGGCCGCCTTGCAGGAGCTGGCTGACGAGGCCGGACTGCTGGAGCAATACAAAGCGATGCGGCGCGGCGCGGTGATGAACCGGATCGTTGGCCACGCCAGCGAGGAGCGGCAGGTACTGCACACGGCCTGCCGTGATGTGTTCAGCGACACGCCGCTTGCGCCAGAAGCCACAGCCCAGGCCAAGGAGCAGCTGGCCCGGCTCAAGCAGTTCTTGGCAGATGTGGACAGCGGCGCAGTCTGCAACGAGCAAGGCGAGACCTTCACCACGATGCTGCAAGTGGGCATCGGCGGCTCTGACCTTGGCCCCCGCGCCCTCTATCTCGCCTTGGAGAAATACCGCCTGCTTGGTCGCAAGGCGGCGTTCATCGCCAATGTTGACCCGGACGATGCCGCTGCCGTCTTGGCCGGTCTCGACCTCTCCCGCACCCTGATCAACGTGGTGTCCAAGAGCGGCAGCACGCTGGAGACCCGCACCAACGAGGAGCTGGCGCGCGCCGCCTTGGCTGAGGCCGGGCTGAATCCGGCCCGCCATCTCGTCGCGGTCACTGGCGCGGGCAGCCCGATGGACGACCCGGCCAAGTATCTCGCCTCCTTCCACATGTATGACTACATCGGCGGGCGCTACTCGGCCACCTCGATGGTCGGCGGCGTGACGCTGGGCTTCGCCCTTGGCTATGATGCCTTCATTGAGCTGCTGCGTGGTTCGCACGAGATGGACACCGCAGCGGCTCAGGCGGACATCCGCAGCAACCTGCCCTTGCTCATGGCCCTGCTTGGGATATGGAACCGCAACTTCCTCGGCTGCAACACCGTGGCCGTATTGCCCTACAGCCAAGCCTTGCTCCGCTTCCCGGCCCATCTCCAGCAGTGCGACATGGAGAGCAACGGCAAGCAGGTCAGCCGCTTGGGCAGCCCGGTGACGTGGAAGACCGGCCCCATCGTCTGGGGCGAGCCGGGCACCAACGGCCAGCACGCCTTCTATCAGCTCCTGCATCAGGGCGCAGAGATCGTCCCGGCTGAATTCATTGGCTTCCGCTGCTCGCAGCATGGACGCGACATCACGGTGAGCGGCACGACCTCGCAGCAGAAGCTGGTCGCCAACATGCTCGCCCAGTCGCTGGCAATGGCTCAAGGACGGGCGCACGACAACCCGAACAAGCACTTTGCGGGCAACCGGCCCAGCTCAGTGCTGATCGCCGAGCAGCTCACGCCCTACGCAATGGGCGCGCTGCTCGCCTTGTACGAGAACCGCATTGCCTTCCAAGGCTTCTGCTGGAACATCAACTCCTTTGATCAAGAGGGCGTGCAGCTCGGCAAGGTGCTGGCCGACCGCCTTTTGGCTGCGCTGTCCGGGGAGACGGCACTCAGCCCGGACGCGCCGGAGAGCAGCCTGCTCAAAGCGGCAGGCATGGCTTGAGGAGCCGCCCTGCCCCGTCTGCGGCCCTGCGGGCGGAAACAGAAACGCCTGCTCCAAGACGGAGCAGGCGCGGAGAACAGCAATCAGCAGCCGAGGGCGGCGGTCATTTGCCTCGGTCGAACGCTCCGTCCTCAGTCACCTTCTCAATGGTCTCAGCGACTTCATAATACGTTTTGTCGAAGACACTGGCTGAAGCCATGTAGTTGTAGGTGATCTTCAGCTTGTACTGCTCCAGCCGCTCCATCTTGAACTGCGTCGGCAGCCCCAGCAGTACCAGCTCCTGTGTCAGGTCTTTCCTGACTATATCCTCATTGCCGTACCTCTTGATCTTGTTGGCCTGCTCCTGCACCACGTGGTTGACCTTCTTCTTCTCAAGCGTGATCATGCCGACCTGCCATGCCGGCACCCCGATGACAGCTAAAATCAGAACGATAACGATATTGCGAACCATGTCTGCATCCTCCTACGTGTGAACTGCCCTGATAGAACATCCGGCCTATTCTCATTATACCCCAGCTTGTCCCTGAAGCATAGTTTTTCCAAGCCGATGCTCTTTCAGCGACCACGCGGCCCAGTCCTCACGCGGTCTCAATCTTGAGCACATCCACAAGCCTGCCGCCGTAGTCATTGTGAACCATCTCCCACAGCGCGGCGTAGCTGTTCACGGTGATCTCCATGCTGGTCACAGCCGAACCGGCAAAGCCCGGCAAGGTGACTGCGCCATTGGCAGTGACGCTCACCGCCGCGCCTGTCGTGCCGCCCTCTTTCATATCCAGCAAGGAGAAGAGCAGCCGTTCCCCTTGCAGATCAAGGACGACTTGGATGCGCAGCGAGGTGTCCGCGCTGGCAGTGCCGCCGGTGATACTGACATGCGCGGCCGCAGCCTTGCCGGTGAGGATGCCGGTCCAGCTGCTCAGGCCGGGCACAGTCAGCGGCGCACGCAGCAGCCGCTCATACGTGCCGGTGCGCAATGTGCCGCGCTCGCTGTAGCGCGTGGAGACAGAGACGGTGTACTCGTTGTTCCACGGATGCGGCTGGCTCGGCACGTCCGGCATCAGGATGATCTCGCTGGCCTCCACCTTGCCGAAGCGGGTCTGCACCGTGCGTCCGCCCGCCGTGCCCTCGATCACGCATTCGCCTCCGCCCGGCGTGCGGTCAAAGTCCATGTCCTCGCCGACAAGCCGGAGCAGGCCCTGCGGGTTGAGCACATCTTTCAGCCCCAGCACCGTGTCCTGCGCCGTGCTGATCAGCGGCAGCTTCTTCTCTGGCGGCAGGCGTTCCAAGTGGGCGGCCTGACGCAGGGCCTCGACCAAGGCAGGGGCAGCATGGACGCGGATGTGCAGGCATTCGTCTAACGGCGGCAGCGGGTCGTCCGGCCCTTCCAAACGGCCCGTGAGGGAGAGCGTGTAGCTGAAGGCGTTGGTGAAGGTCACGTTTTCGCCGTTGATCAGTCGCCGCAGGATCTTCTCCTGCCCAAGCTCCAAGATGCTTTCGGCCAGCTCCTCGTTGTAGTTGGGGTGATCGGCGGCGATGTCAGCCGCGATGTCATTGCAGCCTGCGGTGTTGCGCGGCATGAAGCGGATGCGCCAGGACGGCGGCGTGGTGAGGGGGTTGGGTTCGGGCCGCCACTGTATGGTTGCCATAGCTGCTCTCCTTGTCTGACTGTTTGAGATGACTGGAAAACGCTGCGTCCTAAATCGTAAAACTCTGGCCCGCTTCTGTCAAGAGGAAAAAAGGCACTGCCAGCAACAGCATCGAGGCGGAACAGGCAAGCACTTGCCCGCAGAACGAGCAAGCGCTTGCTTGCATGACGAGCAAGTGGTTGCTCGTGCGGTGAGCAAGTGCTTGCTCGTAGAATGAGCAAGCACTTGCGTGTAAAGAGGCATAAGGCAGGGCCGGGTTTTTTTCCTCTTGACGGCTGTACTTCTTCCGCGTGATCTGCTACATTGAAGGAGTGAGCAAGCGCCTGTCTCAAGATATGTTGACAGGAACAGTGTTAGGCATATTATTGCAAATACTCTGTGCAAGGAAGATTGAAATGAAAAATACAGCGAAAACAATGCTTGCTTTCTGGGTCGGGAGTTTATTTCATGTTTGTTTGTCTCAAGCAGCAACCATTGTTGTCGACAATGACGGCGTATGCACTCTCGCGGATGCCATCACATCAGCAAACAATGACGCGACAGCGGGAGGATGCAGCGCCGGATCCGGCGAAGACACTATAATTCTTCAGAAAGATGTGATCTTAGGCGCTGCCCTTCCGCAAATCGCCAGCACGATCACGATTGAAGGGAACGGATACAAGATTGATGGGCAAATGCAGCCTTACAGCATTGGCACTCCCCTGAAAATAATCAAAACAGGCAATCTGACGCTGAATAATTTGTTTGTAACTAAAGGAGGGCCGGTCGGTGATGGCGGAGGTATTTATAATGTTGAGGGAACAGTCACAATTAACAGGTCAACAGTCACCGGAAACGCACCAGGAGGGAGCGGAGGAGGAATTTGCAATATTGATGGAACCGTCACGATTAACAGTTCAACAGTCACCGGAAACGGATCAAGGGTGAGTGGAGGAGGAGTTAGCAACCATAGAGGGGTTGTCACTATAAACAATTCAACTATAAGTGACAATGTATCAAAATTTGACGGTGGCGGTATTTATAATGACAGCGGAACTGTTATTATAAATAATGCCACTGTCAGTAAAAACAGATCGAGTTCTTCTGGCTATGGTGACGGAGGCGGTATTTGCAATGATGGCGGCGAAGTAATTCTGCGCAGTTCTATTGTCAGCGGCAATACGAACAGCAAACAGTTCATTGGACCGATCGGCAATGAAATTTACGGCAGCGCAATCATCGCAGACAGCCATAACCTCTTAGGCCATAGCGGTGAAAGCAATGCGGAAGCATTCAGCGATTTCATTCCCGGCAGCAAGGATGTCACCGCCACCAGCGACGGCACCAAGCCGACTGCGCTGGCCGCCATCCTCAGCCCTCTTGCTGATAACGGCGGTCAAACTCAGACTCATGCCTTGGTTGCAGGCAGCCCTGCCATTGATCTGGACGCGACATGCAGCACAGGTTTGAGCACGGATCAGCGAGGCTATCCGCGTCCAGTCGGTTCAGGCTGCGATGCCGGTGCCTTTGAACTCGGCACAGTCGCTAACAAGGTGAACATGGCACCTATCTACAACCTGCTGCTGAAGTGATAGACATCTCCCGCACAAACCACCGCGCTGCCTCCGGGCTGCCGCCCCAGTGCAGGTGGACGTACCCAGCCAGCGTGCGGTTGAGCAGGTAGCCCTCGGCCCTGCCGTCATCAAGGGTATAGACGCGCCGCACCTGCTCCGGCATCGGGTCAATGTCGGAGTAGTGGAACTCGTGGCCGTGGAGCACGCCGCCTGCCGGGCCGAGCAGGCTGTCTTCGCACAGCTCCGCCGTGCGGTAGCCGAGCCGCCGCAGCCGCTGGCCCATGCGGGCTGTCACCGGGAAGACCCCGGCCATGTCGTGCCGCCCGCCCTCGCTGTCCGCAAGCGCCTCGCAGAGATACATGAAGCCGCCGCACTCGGCATAGACCGGCCTGCCAGCGCAGGAGAAGGCCAGCACCTGCTCGCGCATTGGCTGATTGGCGGCGAGCTGGGCCGCGTGCAGCTCCGGGTAGCCGCCGCCGAAATAGAGGCCGTCTATGTTCTCCGGTAGCGTCTTGTCATGCAGCGGACTGAAGAAGACCAGCTCGGCTCCGGCAGCGGTGAGCAGGTCGAGGTTGTCTTGATAATAGAAGCAGAACGCTTCATCCCGCGCCACGCCGAGGCGCACCGTGCCGACCGGCTCCATGAGCGGCGCGGTAGGCGGCACGATAGGAACCTGCGCCTCTCCGGCGAGCTGAATGAGGCGGTCAAGGTCAAGGTGCTGCTCAATCAGACTGACGAGCTGCTGCCGGTTGATGTCCGCCTCCGCGCCCATGTGCAGGCCAAGGTGGCGCGATGGCAGGCTGATGCCGCTCTCGCGGGGCAGCGCACCGATGATCTCCGCCCGGCAATGCCGCCGCACCGCCTCGCTAACTAACTGAAGATGCTTCGCGCTGCCCACCTGATTGAAGATCACGCCAGATAGCCGCACACGTGGATCAAGGCACTCGAAGCCCCGCAGCACTGCCGCCGCGCTCTCCGCCATTGAGCGGACATCCAGCACCAGCAGCACCGGCACGCCCAGCAGCGCGGCCAGCTCCGCCGCCGAGCCGCTGTCACCGTCAAAGAGGCCCATCACCCCTTCAATCACCGAGATGGCCGCACCGTCTGCATGACGGGCGAAGCACTGCCGCACCCAGTCCGAGCCACACATGCGGATGTCGAGATTGCGCGAGGCGCGGCCTGTGACCGCAAGGTGCAGGCTGGGGTCAATGAAGTCCGGGCCGCATTTGAAAGGCTGCACGGTCAGGCCGCGCTGACGCAGGGCCGCCATGATGCCGAGGGTGACGGTGGTCTTGCCGCAGCCGGAGTGCGTTCCGGCGACGAGGAGGGAGGGAGGGGGCATGAGCACGTTAGCTTGGGATGATTGGGAAATCACTGCGCGGCGAATCCTAAAACCTAGGTCTGCCGCTGTCAAGCGGGAAGAGGGCGCGGCCAGCAACAGCAGCCAGTCGGAACGGGCAAGCACTTGCCCGCAGAATGCGGCACGGCCAAACACTGCGCAGATCGTGGATTCAAGTTGTAAGTGCAACTTTTGCTGAGTTGAGAAAAGAGTGAGTTATGGTAACATGATGGCTCAATTC
>JAABPV010000072.1 GCA_011391865.1 Desulfobulbaceae bacterium
AGCGGCATCGGTGAGTGATGATTTCTTGTATCATCACCCTATACTAACTCATCACTTGCTGTTTTGCCACTACCAAATTTAATTGGTATTACTCCAGCTTGGCGAAGCTGATTCTCGGATCCACCCAGACATAGCTCAGGTCGGAGAGCAGCCGGGAGATCAGGCCGAGAATGGTGAAAAAATACAGCGTGCCTAAAACCACCGGATAGTCGCGGTTCAGTACCGATTCATAAGCTAACAACCCCATGCCGTCCAAGGAAAAAATGGTCTCAATCAGCAGGCTGCCGGTGAAAAAGGCGGTGATGAAGGAGCCGGGAAAACCGGTAATGATCGGGATGATGGCGTTGCGGAAGACATGGCCGTAGAGCACCTGTCCCTCGCTCAGGCCCTTGGCGCGGGCGGTGAGCACGTACTGCTTACGAATTTCTTCTAAAAAAGAGTTTTTTGTCAGCAGGGTCATCACCGCCAGACTGCCGACAGCGGAAGCGGTGATCGGCAGCACCATGTGCCAGAGATAATCGAGAATTTTGCCGAATGCGCTCAATTCTTTCCAGTTGTCCGAGACCAAGCCGCGCAAGGGAAAGATATTCCAGAAACTGCCGCCGCCGAAGAGGACGAGCAGCGCAAGGCCGAGGACAAAGCCGGGCACAGCGTAGCCGATTAAAATGACCGTGCTGGTGGCGACATCAAAGCGGGAGCCGTCCTGCATTGCTTTGCGGATGCCGAGCGGAATACAGACCGAATAAACGATCAGAAAGGACCATAGGCCGAGCGACATGGAGACCGGCAACTTGGAGATGACCAATGCGGCCACGCCTTTTTGGTGGTAGTAGGAATCGCCGAAGTCAAAGACCGCATACGATGCCATCATCGACACAAAACGTTGCACCGGCGGCTTGTCGAAGCCGTAGAGCTTCTTGAGCTGCTCGACGCGCTGCGGGTCAAGGCCCTGCTTGCCCTGATAGATGCCGCCCCCGCCGCTGGCCGCCTCGCCGCCGCTGCCGCGTCGCTCCAGCTGGGCGACCATTTTTTCCACCGGCCCGCCCGGTACAAACTGAGTGATGGCAAAGGTGATCAGCATGATCCCGAACAAAGTCGGAATCATCAGCAGGATGCGCTTGAGAACGTAGGCGGTCATCAGCCCAGCTCAGAATATCCTGATGCTGCCGAGGGTTCCGTCATCAGGAACTTCCTCCGCCTCCACAGTTTCGGCTTCATCCTCAGCAGCCTCTGTCTCCTGGCCGGGCGGCAGCTCTTTTTTGCAGAAAAACATCATGCCTTCCGGAGTCAGGCTCGCCGTCACCAGCTCCCAACCCCGGCGGCCTTCCTCATTGAGGACAGCCTCGGTCTCGTCCTCGTCAATGTACTTCTCCCCCAGCAGCCCGTCCTTCTGAAATTCGACCAGAAGGGTTTTATATTGCCATTGCACCACAGCCGTTGTCCTATTGCTTGATCAGTTCGTCGTTTTTGAAAATGCCTTTGACTGTCCGCCCGTCCGGATAGGTGATGGAACCTTCGCCGTTCCGCTTGCCCGCCTTGAACATGCCTTTGTAAACGCTGCCGTCCGTATCGGCGAGGATGCCTTGGCCATTGGGTAGGTCATGAGCGAACGCGCCGGTGTATTTTTTGCCGTTTTTATAGGTCAGCGCGCCTTGCCCGGCGAAATAGCCTTCGGCCAGCTCGCCGACATACTTGCTGCCGTCCGGGAAAATATAGGTGCCCTTGCCGTGATAGAGGCCCTTGACAAAGTCGCCCTCGTAGGAGGAGCCGTCCTGATAAGTCAGCAGGCCATGCCCCTCGCGCTCGCCATGCCGGAACGTGCCGGTGTACTGCCTGCCGTCGGCAAAGACATAGGTGCCTTGGCCGTGGAATTTGCCGTCGGCAAAATCACCTTCATATATCTCGCCGTCCGGCAGCTGGAGGGTACCCCAGCCATGCATCCTGCCTTTTTTGAACGCGCTTTGATACGAGGAGCCGTCCGGCAGCTGAACGCTGGCTTGACCGCTGAAGGGAGTTTTGCCGTCCTTTTCATAGAGAACGCCGTCGGCAAAGGCGGATTGACCGCCTGAGGCAGCAGCCTCCTCAGGCGGAGGAAGGGTTTGCATCTCCGTCTCTAAGGAAGGTGTCGGCTGAATTTCCTCAGGAAGCGCACGTTCCACCTCCTTCAGCGGGGCGATTTTGATGGCGGGTGCGGCATCACGCTCCGCTGGGCCGCTGCTGACCAGTCTGCCCCGGCGGAATTCGCCTTCAGTCACCTTGCCGTCCGCCGTCCGCAGCTTGCCCTTGCCCTCATACTGGTCGTTATGAAAAAAACCTTCATAGCGTCCGCCGTCAGGTAGCTGAAGTGCACCGTAGCCTTCGCGGGCTTGGCCGTTGAAACCGCCTTTATAGACGCTGCCGTCTGGATAGCGGCGGAGCAGCTCGCCGACCGCCTTGCCCTGCTCGAACTGGCCTTGGTAAAAGCCGCCGTCCGGCAGGTTCATTCTGCCTTGACCATGCGGCTCGCCGTCTCGGAAGCTGCCTGCGTATTTCCGTCCGTCCGGCAAAGTCAGCACGCCTTGGCCGTGAAAACGGCCTAAGATGAAATCGCCGACATAACGGCGACCGTCTGCCTCGGTCAGGCTGCCGCGCCCGTTGATCACTCCGCTCTCAAACTCGCCCTGATACACCCGCCCGTCCGAGCTTCGCAGATGCCCTTTGCCATGATAGCGGCCTTTGACAAATTCACCGGTGTAACGCAGCCCGTTTGGAGCGGTCAGTGTGCCTCGGCCCCAGAGGAAGCCGTTTTTGAATTCTCCATCATAGAGCCTGCCGTCTTCGCCCTTGAGCTTGCCGCTGCCGTTGCGGCAGTCCCCGGACAGACAGGAGGCGGCTGCGCAGGGCATGGGCAGAAGAAGAAAAACAGCGGTCAGAAGCCTGGCGGTGCGCATTGGAAGTGAAAAAGCTCATGCAGTCAAAAAAGTTGCGGATTGCAAACCGCATATTAACTGGCTAACTAATAATTAAGTGGTCAAGTGCCTTGACAATGAAAGATATTATTGCGGCTATGCCAAACAGTGGCAGAAGGTAACTCCAAACCCTATAAGATGAAAAATTCACCCATTTGTTTCCAAAATTAACATGACGATTTATCTGAAAAATACCTTTAAGTTTTTCATCATCTTGAAGCATTTTTGCGCATTCAGTCTCGGCGTAACGATGTTTGTCGAGAAGATGACGTGAAGCTACAGACACTGAAACAGAAAGAAAAGATGCTATAAAAGATGCCAACATCGATGATGAATCGCTTAAAATAATAGTAAATAGAAAGGCTTGGGCAACTAAGCTCAAGCCTGGGGTCTGCCATATCAGATTGTTAAAATTATCACGACGATTATTAAGTATAACATATTGATTATCTGACAATCTTGTCAAGATCGACAGATAATCAGTAGAGTATTGATGAACATTCGCTGGATGTTCACTTTTTGAAATCCATCTGTATTCGCTATGTTGATCATTGTTAATTTTTTCAATATCTATTCCTATAGTCAGCTCATAAGCGATCGCAATATAGTGAGTTCCAAAATCAAATTTTCCAGTATAATTATTATTATATTTATGCGTAAACACTCCGACAAATTTTGCTTGATCAAGTCTGACAGGTATATTTAGTTCTGAATTTGTTATGCGCAAGAATGCATCTTCCAGTTCCTCATCTTTTCTAACACGTCCTCCAGGAACAAACCAATATCCAGATGCAGGGTTATTTTTTCGCAATCCCATGAGCAAAGAATTATCATTGGAACGTACCAGCAAATCAATAGACACCAAAGGTGTATTTTTGACTACATGCAAAAAATCTGCATTTTCCAACATGATAACATCTCAGATAATATTTTCAATCTTGGTAATAAAATCCTGCGCCGCCTCCGGGTCGCCGATCTCCTCCATCAGCATGCTGGTCAGCTCGACCAGCCGGGCGGGCACTGCCGGGCCGTTCTGCCGCCAGCGGTCAATATAATCCTGCATGACCATTCCTGCAACAGGGCCGACAGCTCCGGCCAGTGCCTGTTCAACCCGGCAGAGCATGGCCTGGAGCTGGGCCGGATACAGGCCGCTGTCCTCAGGCTCCGGCTCAAGGGATTCTATCTGCTCCTCTTCAATGGTGATGACCTCCGGTTCGATCTCCGAAGGTAGCTGTTCCGCCCGGAGCTTTTCCGCCACGCGGACAGCGGCGGCGGCCACAGCGGTTTTGTCCGCCTGCGGGCCGCAGACCGCCATCAAGACTGAGCTGGCTTGCAAAGGCAGACCGATCACCGCATAGCGGTCAAAGAAAAATTGAGCAGTTTTAACTCCAAGGCTGCTCATTGACCCTATCTGAAGAAGACGCACCAAATGGGCACCAACCTTTTCCAGCAGGTCATCGGTCAGCTTGTCATGCAGCTCGCCGCAGAACACCCCGTCTTTTCTGTCAAAAATGCAGATGCCGATCACTCCCGGCAGATCGGAGACCTCATTGAGCAGCGTGCGCATAGCTTCAGCCTCCCTCTTTTTTCGGCTGCGGGCGGAGAGCGGCGCGAACGCAGGCGGCGATATCCTGAACTGCCGCCTGCTGATCGAGCAGCAGGCCGATAATCAGGCCGCAGCTCGGCAAAATCAGCAGCGTACCGCCCGATTCCAAAGCTGCCTCGATCCGGTGCGGCCCCCGCACTTCGCCGCCCAAGCTCTGTCGCATCTGAAGGCTGCTCATCACCGCATACGAAATGAAGTTGCAGAGCTGCCGGTTGTCAGACGAGCGGGCGATCATCTTGCCTTTCTGGCTGAGCAGGCAGTAGTGCCTGACCGCAGGGAGATCCATGATTGCGGCAATCAGCCGCAGCAGGAGCGGATGATTCTTTACCGCCTCGGCGATGACCGCCTCGCCGCCAGGCAGCATCGGCCCGGAGCCGCTGTCCGCCGCCGAGCCGTGCAGGAGGATGCGGGCCAAAGGCTGGGTGACTCGCTCCATCCGGTCTTCCGGCGCGATGACCCGGAAGGCCGGATCCTCCATCACCAAAAGGCGGCGTACTGCCGCCATGCCTGCCTCACCTTCGCAGACCGCGTCAATCAGCCGCCCGTCACGGAAGAAAAAACAACCGCTTCTGCCGCCGGAGCTGACAGCAAGGGTGCAGTTTGTCCGCTCCTGCTCCAGCAGCTGGAGGAAAGACGGCAGCGAAACCCCATGAAAATTTTGGTCAGCTTGGGCCGGTTCGGTCATCAGCGATGCAGCCGGATTTCAGGAGCGGTAGTTGGCGTTGATCTTGACGTAGTCGCAGCTCAGGTCGCAGGTGAGCATTTCCGCCGCCGCCGCGCCCGCGCCGAGGCCGACTGTGACTGAAAATTTCTTGTTTTTAAGAACTTGAGTGGCAGCTGCCTCCGCCTCTTTGCCGAGGCCGAAGCCGTTTTCCACCAGCAGCGCGTCGTCAAAGGCGATGGAAACCCGCTCCGGCTGGAACGCCGCTCCAGAGCGGCCCAAGGCGGCGATGATCCGGCCCCAGTTCGCGTCCTCGCCGAAAAAGGCGGTCTTGACCAAAGGCGAATTGGCGATGGTGCGGGCGGCGTTGACCGCGTCCTCCTGCGTCGCCGCGCCCTCGACGCGGATGTTCACTAATTTGGTCGCGCCCTCGCCGTCGCGGACGATCTGCTTGGCGAGATCTTTGAAAATGCCGTGCAGGGCCTCGGTGAAGAGGGCGAGCTGCGTCGGGCGGCTTTCGTCCAGCAGCGGATTGCCTGCCGCGCCGTTGGCCAAACAAAGCACAGTGTCGTTGGTGGATGTGTCGCCGTCCACGGTGATCCGGTTGAAAGAAAGATCAGCACCGCTGCTGACGGCGGCCTGCAAGGCGGGCTGGGCGATGTTCGCGTCGGTGATAGCGAAACAAAGCATGGTGGCCATGTTCGGCATGATCATCCCCGCGCCTTTGGCGCAGGCGAGCAAATTGACCTCAGCACCGTCAATGTTGATTGTCGCCGAAGCAGTTTTCGGCACGGTGTCGGTGGTCATGATCGCCCGCGCCAAGCTGTCGAAACCGTCTTCAGACAGCTCCGCCGCCAGATTGGGCATGGCCGCCGCAAAGGGCGTGAGGTCAAGCTGCGCACCGATCACGCCGGTGGAAGCCACCTGCATCAGCTCTTCGTCAATCTTCAGGGCCTGCGCCGCCAGCGCGCCCACAGCGCGGGCCATCCGCATCCCTTCTTCGCCGGTGCAGGCGTTGGCGTTGCCGCTGTTGACGACAATGGCCTGCGCCTTGCCCTGCCGCAGCCGCTCCATCCCTAAAAGCACCGGCGCGGCCTTGACCACGCTGCGTGTGAAAACCGCGCCGACAGCCGCCGGAGCGTGCGAATACAACAGGCCGAGGTCCAGCCTGCCCTTGTAGCGAATCCCCGCCTCAACGGCGGCGGCGGAAAATCCTTTGACCTTCATGCGATATCTGATTTTTTTTGTTTTATCGGCCTGCTCTCCGGCCTTCATGCACGACATGCGCTCATCTTAGCACAGGGCGGCAGTTCTGTACAGCGTGTTAACGTCCGTACCGCCGCAAAAAATATGGCCAAATTTTTGGTTCTCAGCGACATCCACGACAACTGGTCTGCCCTGCTGACCGTGGCCGCATTGATCAGATCATCAACTGCGGCGACACGACGGTTTACGCGCCCTTTACTAAATAAGTCATCGAAAATGCGAGGTTTTTGTTTGGAGATCAATATCAAATATCCGAGCCGAAGAACAACCTGTTTTTCAAAAAATGAAAAAATTAAGGGCAATGTCATCGACTATCAACCGTCATTATTTTGAGAGCGGTCGATGCTTAAGGATGTGCCTGATCAACGGATTTACCCCATTGCCAAAAAATCCCCGTCCTGCTGGACAAAAGGCGTTTCTTCGGTTACAATTGTTGCTGATTTCAATTCGGAGCAAACTGGGACTATTCGCCAGCCGCGAGGCTGGACAGGAGGCTGAGAGAACGCCGTGGCTGATGAAAAGACAGACAAGCAGGACTTCAATCTTGACTCGCCGCAGTGGTATCTGAACCGCGAGCTGACTTGGCTGGAGTTCAACCGCCGGGTGCTGCACGAAGGGCAGGATCCGCGCACGCCGCTGCTGGAGCGGGTCAAGTTTTTGGCCATCGTCAGCAGCAACTTGGACGAATTTTTCATGAAGCGCGTCGGCGGCCTCAAGCAGCAGGTTGGGGCCGGGGTGCGCAGCCTGACTGTGGACGGCAGATCGCCGGGCGAGCAGATCACTGAGTGCCATGAGTCAGTGCG
>JAABPV010000073.1 GCA_011391865.1 Desulfobulbaceae bacterium
AGAGCATAAATGGGCACAAGCAAAGGCCCTCAGAAGAAAACTTGGCTGTTCGACAGATGAGATTTTTCAGCAACCATACTTATAGTCAATTTATTGTGCTACGGCTATAACCCATGATTTTTTCCCTCTCAGGCAGCAAAAGAGGAAAACCGGCGGACCGGCTTCCCTCTCTGCTCAGAAGGCTTGGCTTCTTAGAAGCGGCAGCGCAGACCTGCGCCGAAACGTCCGTACTCGCCCAGCGTGTCGAATTCATCAAAGGCAGAGCGGGCCTCAAAGAAGAGCGAGGCATTGAAGCCCTGCGGCTGACCGTAAATGCGCGCGCCAATGTTGGCGATCAGATCCACGTCGCTGTCCTCTGCCGGCAGATCGTCGTTGCCGTCAGTGATCCAACCACCCACACCAAGACCGATGAAGGCCTGCGACCACTCGTTGCCAAAGCGGAAGCGGAACCAGTCGTACTGGAGGAGGAAATCCAGCAAAAACGCGTCAGTGCCGTCAGTGCCGGACAGATGCGGCGCGCCGCCGACCATGGCCAGCAGGGAGAGCCGGTCGCTCAGGGAGTGCTCGACACCGGCCCGCAGGAGCAGGTAGTCTGCCGGATCGGACTGATGCAGATAGCCGACATCAGCCACAAAACGGAAGCCGAAGCAGGAGATGCAGCCGGTCTGGCCGGTTCCCGTCCCTGCGCCGCCGCCGTCAGTGATGACCTCTTTCAGGGCCAAGTTGCCGCAGGCCAAGGGCACGGCGAAGACATACTGCGAGCCGTCCTTGGAGACGGAGAACTCATAGGCCGCCAAAGACCTGCCGCCGCCCCAGACCATGTCGTTGACCACCCGCACCGAGCCGTAGCCGCGCTCTTTGGACAGCATCCAGACAAAGGTCTGGCCGGGCATGTAGTCAACCCGTCTGATCTTGGCACTGGAGAACTGCTCCATCAGCGGCTGATACAGCTCAGGATAGCCTGCCTGATACATGCCATCCTGAATGTCTCCCTGCGCAACCTGCATCATGTCGCGGAGATCGTCCACTGAGGTCAGCGGCGGCGCATAAAACGGATTGCGGCGCACATCGGTGACTGTGACCGCTTGGGCGGCGCATACCGACAGCACTAGCAGGAGCGCGGCCTGCACCAAAATTTTCAGCTTCATCGTTCATCCCTCCTTACTTCTTGTGTGGAATTTTCCGGAGCAGGCTGGCCTGCCGGAAGGTTTAAAATTTTGTATTATTCATTTATATAGGCTTCTCCGCAAATGCGCAAGGCAAAAGTGCCCGGCAGATGGAAAATGGAGCTGAAGTCCGCCGGGCTTCGGCGGCGCATTTATTGCTCATGATTTTCCTGCTTCGTCGTACCCAGCAGAAAAAAAAGGGCGATGAACAGGAACAGGGCAAGACCGACGGCAGGCAATGCGCCGATCTGCTGCCACGACAAAGCGACAGATGCGGAGACGATGCTGTAGAGGCAGAATTCCCTGTTCTTCTCTTTTCTCCACGCATAGGCCGCAGTAGCGATGGCCGCGCCTGCGGTCAGCATCATGGCGGCGGCGAAAAGTCGCAGCAGTAGACAGAGACGTTGCAGCTGCGCGGCGCACTGCGCGGCCTCGCTTGGACAGCCGCAGTCCGCGCCATTGCCGCAGTTTTCCAGCTCAAAAGAGAAGGCCGCAGTCTCGTCACGGCATATCTGCTCAAGAATTTTCATCTTTCTCTCAATGATGCAAGGCGGGAAAAATGAAAGCAGCAGGGCGAAGAATGACAGAGCCAAAGCTCTCATCCCGATCCTGCTTTTGTTTCCGTGCATGACCACTCCTCCTTTTTGAAATGATCAAAGCCTTGAAAAGAGATATTTTCCTCAATCCTGCCGCCGCTGCGGACCAGCCTCAGGCCTTGCCCGGCGATGATTCTGCCTGCGGAATACATTGTCCAGCCCTGCCCTGCCGCAGCCTGCTTGATTTGTTCGCCGTCCGCCTCGGCAGCGGTGAAAAGCAGCTCGTAGTCCTCGCCGCCGGAGATCATCCAGCGCAGCGCGTCTTCTTTGAGCAATGCCGCCACTTCGGCCAGCTCGCCGCAGCCGGGCAGCAGATCGGCCTCAATCACCGCGCCGACCTTGCTGGCCTTGCAGATTTGAGCCAGATCCGTGGCCAAGCCGTCGGACATGTCCATCATCGCGTGAACCAAGCCGGTTCCAGCGAGAAAACGTCCCAGCTCCACACGCGGTCGCGGATCGAGGTGGGCAAGAATAAGCTGCCGCCATTCCGCGTCCGCCAGTGTTTTTCCCGCCTGAAGCAAAGCCAGTCCGGCTGCTGACCAGCCTATCGGCCCGGAGACAAAAACTGTGTCGCCCGGCTGCGCGGTGTCGCGGCGCAGCACCTGCTCTTTCGCCATCTCGCCGATCAGTGTCAACGTCAGCGAGACCCGCTCCAGGCTGCATACGGTGTCCCCGCCGATGAGCAGGCAGCCCTGCTCTTGACAGGCGGCGGTCAGACCCTGCATGAACCGCTTGGCCCAAGCCGGATCGAAGCCCGCAGGCAGGCCAAGGGAAAGCAGAACGAAAAGCGGCCTGCCGCCCATTGCCGCGATGTCGCTGACATTCACTGCCACAGCCTTGCGGCCCAGCAGCTCCGGCGGATGCCAGTCGCAGCGGAAATGGACGGACTCGATCAGGGTGTCCATGGTCAGCAGCCAGACCATGCCGCCGCCCTTCTCCACCACCGCGCAGTCGTCGCCGATGCCCAGCAGCAGGCCGTCTGCGCCGCTGCCTGCCAGCTGACGGATCTGCTCTATCAGTTCAAGCTCGTTCATCGCGGTCTAAAAACTGGTCGGGGTAGTTGTCGGCCAGATACTGGGAAAGCAGGGAGGATGCTTCCGCGCTGTCTTGGCAGTGGAGGACGCGGGCGGCGAGTTCGGTCAGGCGGGCGAAGGTGGAATGGCGGAGCAGGCGTTTGACGTGGGGAATGGCCGAAGGCCGCATGGACAGCTCGTCCAAGCCGAGGCCGAGCAGCACCGGCGCGGTGAAGACATCGCCCGCCATTTCACCGCAGAGGGAGACCTCAATGCCTTGGCGGTGGCCTGCGTCAATGGTCTGGCTGATCATGCGCAGCACCGCCGGATGGAGCGGGTCGTACATCTGGGCCACGTACTCGTTGCCCCGGTCTATGGCGAGTGAATACTGAATCAAATCGTTGGTGCCGATGCTGAAGAAGTCCGCTTCCGCTGCGAGGCTGTCGGCCATCACCACCGCGCTTGGCACCTCAATCATGATGCCGACCTCAGTGTCCGGGTTGTACGGCATGCCCTCCTCCGCGAGCTGCTCCATCACCCCGCTGATCACCGCCCGCGCCTCGCGCAGCTCGCTAAGAGAACTGATCAAAGGCAGGAGGATGCGCAGCCTGCCGTGACAGGCCGCCCGCAGCAGGGCGCGGAGCTGTGTCTCGAAAAGGCTTTTCTCGCGCAGGGAGAAACGGATCGAGCGCAGGCCGAGAGCCGGGTTGCGCTCGCGGCTGAGGCGCAGCTCTGGCAGATGCGAGGAGAGCTTGTCGCCGCCGATGTCCAAGGTGCGGATGGTGACTGGCTGCGGATTGAGCGCGACAGCCAAGTCCCGGTAAACGGCGAAAAGGCTTTCCTCGTCCGGGAGCTGCTTGCTCTGGAGATAGCCGAACTCGGAGCGGAAAAGACCGATCCCCGCAGCCCCATAATAAATGACCGCCTCCAGCTCGTCCGGGATTTCGATATTAGCCGAGAGCCGCACCCGCAGGCCGTCCACGGTCTCCGAGGCCAAGCGGATGTACCAGCTCATCTCGTCGGAGAAGGTCTTGTGCTGGCGGTCGTATTCGAGATAGAGCCGCTGCTGGTCAAGGGTCGGATGCAGGCAGACCCGTCCTTCGTAGCCGTCAAGAATGATGGTGTCGCCGCTGCGGCAGCGGCTGGTCAGGCCGCGCACACCCAGCACCGCAGGCAGGCCGAGCGAGCGGGCGACAATGGCGGTGTGCGAGGTGGAGCCGCCTTTCTCGGTGAGGAAGCCGAGCACATTGTCGGTGTGCATCCGTATTGTGTCTTCCGGCGAGAAGTCCTCGCCCGCCACGATCACCGGCTCGGCGAAACCTGCCGGAAAGCTGCGGCCTTGGCCGGTGAGCTGCTCGGCCACCAAGCGGGCCACGTATTCCACGTCGGCGAAGCGGCTGCGGATGTAGTCGTCGGCGATATGGTCAAACTTCCGCTTGATCAGGCCGAGGGAGAGGTCAAGTGCCCATTCAGCGTTGATCTGCCGCTGGCGGATGAGGCTCAGGGTCTGCTCGACGATCATTCGGTCGCGCACCATGCGGATGTGCGAGTCAACAATGGCCACTGTGTCGGCCAGATCGCCCTCAAACTGCTGGCGCAGCTTGATCAGCACCTGCTCGGCCCGGCCCACAGCAGCAGAGAAGCGGGCCGCCTCCTGCTCCGCCGCGCCCGGCTCCAGCAGGTAGCGGATGAAGCCGTCCTCCTGCGGGCTGAAGACAACCAGCTTGCCGACCACAATGCCGGGCGAGCCGCTGATGCCGTGCAGGGTCTCCGGCTCGCCTGGCTCAGGCCGCTCTGTCGCGCTGTCCATTCAGCCCTCCTCCTTGGCCGAAAGTAGCCGGTCAATGGCCTGCGCCGCCTGGGTCGCGTCCGGGCCTTCCGCTGTGCAGCGGGCCACGCTGCCCTCGGTGAGGGCGAGACTGAGCAGCTCCAAGACTGAGGCGCAGTCCGCTGTCTCGCCCTGCGCACTGCTGATCCGCACTGCCGCGTCATGGGCGGCGGCGATTTCGCTCAGTTTGGCGGCCACCCGGCAGTGCACGCCTTTCGGGAGAGCTACCCGGCTCTCCCAGTCCACCCGGTTCATTTGACTAAACGCAGGCCGCCTTTAGCCTTCGGCTCCGGCGGCGCGACAGGCTTCGGCTTGTCCATCCGCAGGGCCTTGATGAAGCGGCCTTTGCCGCCCATAGTGAAGCTCTCCTGGCCGGTGAACTGCGGCACGCGCAGCGTCCAGACCACCGGCTGCGGCGGCACGGTCAGTAGATGGAGGGAGAGATGCCACCACTCGTCGCGGCGGGACTCGTCGCGCTCAATCTCCGTCACCACGGCGTAGAAGAGCGCGGGCTGCTTCTCCTCCTCCGCGAGGACGAGAACTATATCGCCACGTTCGGTGGTCTCTTTGAAGGAAATGAGCTTCTTCAGCTCGGCAATGGCTTGTTCAATCATGGTTCAGGGGAACTTCAGCTGAATGGCGTGAATAATGTCGGTGATCTGAAAAAAGGTGTCCACCAGCTCCGGGTCAAAGTGCTGGCCAGACTCTCTGCGGATCTCGTCGTAGGTCATCTCTGTGGTCCACGCCTCCTTGTAGCTGCGCTTGGAGGCGAGCGCGTCAAAGACATCGGCCAGCGCGGTGATGCGTGCGGCCAGCGGAATCGCCTCTCCGGCCAAGCCTTCTGGATAGCCGGAGCCGTTCCAACGCTCGTGATGATAGAGAATGATCTCGTGCGCGACCCGGTCTAACGCGGAGGACTGCGAAGAGATATTATTGAAGAGCCGGGCACCGAAGAGCGTGTGCTGCTTCATGAGGTCGAACTCGTCCGGCGTGAGGCGGCCTGGCTTTTTCAGGATGGAGTCCGGGATGCCGACCTTGCCCGCGTCGTGCAGCATCGAGGCTTGGCTGATGATGTCGCGGAAGCGGCGCATCTCCCAGCGGGGCACCTTTCTGTTCTCCGCCCAGCGCTGGTAGATTTCCGCGCAGAAGGCACTGACCCGCTGCACATGCGCGCCGGTCTCCTTAGGGTCGTGCAGCTCAGCCATTTTCGCCATGCGCAAAATCAGCTCTCGGTTGAGGATGCTCCGCTCAATGAGGGCGGCGGCGTTGTTGGTGAAGATCGGCACCAAGGTCTTCACCTGCTCGGAGAAAATCGTCGGCCTGCCACGGCGGTCTTTGGCGTTGATGAGCTGCATCACGCCGACCAAGCTGTGGCCGCAGGAAATCAGCGGCACGGCAAGAATGGAGACCGTGCGGTAGCCGCTTTGCTCGTCAAAGGAGGCGTTGAAGCGATAGGGCAGCCCCTCGGAAATGGCATACGCATCGTCGATGGAGACCATCTCCTTGGTCAGGGCGCAGTAGCCGACGATGGAGCTGTCGCTCACCGGCAGACTTTCGGTGCCGTACTGGGAGATGCCGCCTCCACTGGCACCGAAGACGGTGTCATTCTGCACGTGGCGAAACTCCAGCTCGCTGTTCTTCATCAGGAAGATCGAGCCTGCGTCAGCCTTGGCCAAATCGCGGGCCTCGTGCAGGGTGCTGTCTAGGATCATGTCCACATCTTGGAGCTGGTTCAGCTCGCTGATGGTGTTGACGATTGAGACGACAGTCTCTTTTTTCAGACGCTGTGAAAACATGATGCCTCCCCGCTGTGTTGTTCAGTTGAACGCCTTTGCTGGCCGCAGACGAAAAAATTCAATAGACATCTTGCATAACTGCCCCTGCGCAGGTTGCTGCTCAGGCAAGAGCCGCATCGCGCTCCTGTGCGGCGGCAGCTTGCACGAGAGTGCGATGATGGATTGCACTCCCGTGCAACGGTAAGTAGATCTCTCGTGCAACGGTAAGTAGATCTCTCGTGCAACGGTAAGTAGATCTCTCGTGCAACGGTAAGTAGATCTCCCGTGCAACGGTAAGTAGATCTCCCGTGCAACGGTAAGTAGATCTCCCGTGCAACGGTAAGTAGATCTCTCGTGCAACGGCAAGTAGATCTCTCGTGCAATGGCAGCTTGCGCGGGAGTGCTTGCAGGAAAACTGCCTCGGCAGGAGTTGCGCAGAGGCAGTTATAGCCGTAGCACAATAAATTGACTATAAGCATGGTTGCTGAAAAATTTCATCTGTCGAACAGCCAAGTTTTCT
>JAABPV010000074.1 GCA_011391865.1 Desulfobulbaceae bacterium
TCTCTTGGCTTCAACACGCCAAAAAAGCTATTCTTGGGAACTTGCCAAAAAATTGCACTTGGAACTTGAATCCACGACTATTTTTCGGCGTTGAAATTGCGCGCCAAGGCGGACAGAAGCTGATGCAACACAGCGATTCTTGGGAAGAAGTCAGAGAACGGGTGCGTGCCGCTGCCGACATTGTGCAGGTGATCGGCGAGCATGTCCAGCTCCGGCGGGCTGGAGCCAACTTCACCGGCCTTTGTCCCTTCCACGGTGAAAAAACTCCTTCATTCTCAGTGAATCCGCAGCGGCAGCATTACAAATGCTTCGGCTGCGGCGAGTCGGGGGATGTATTCAGCTTTCTGATGAAATATCAGAACCTGAGCTATGTTGACGCGCTGAATGAGCTGGCCCGACGGCACCACATCAGTCTGCCGGAACCGAAGCTGAACGAGGCGGAGCAGGAACGGCGGCGGCGGCGTGAGCTGCTGTTTGCCGTCAATCAAGAGGCGGCCCGGTTTTACCACGAAACCCTGCTCTCCGCGCCGCAGGCGGATGCTGCCCGGAAGTATCTGGCGCAGCGCGGCGTGCCGCATGAATTTGTGGTGAAGTACCAGCTCGGCTATGCGCCGGACGCATGGGACTTCCTCGCCTCCCGGCTGACAGCCCAGTTCGGAGCCGAAGCGGTTGAGCAGGCCGGGCTGATCGTGCGCAGGAACAGCGGAAAGGGCTGCTATGACCGCTTCCGCAGCCGGGTGATGTTTCCCATCCTCGACCACGGCGGGCGCGTCTGCGCCTTCGGCGGGCGCATCCTTGGCGACGGCCAGCCGAAGTACATGAACTCGCCGGAGAGTCCGGTCTTTGAGAAGGGGCGCATCCTCTTCGGCCTGCATCAGCACCGGGAGGCACTGCGATCCACGCGCCGGGCGGTGATCGTTGAAGGCAACTTCGACCTGCTCCTGCTCGACGTGCATGGCATCGGCAACACGGCGGCCCCGCTCGGCACCGCCCTTACCAAGGAGCACGTCCGCGCCCTGCGCGGGTTGTGTGATGAAGCCGTCCTGCTTTTTGACGGCGACGCGGCAGGGATGCGGGCCGCCCGCCGGTCAGTGCCGATCTTCCTCACCGAAGGACTGGCGGCCAAGGCCGCGCTCCTGCCTGCCGGTCATGACCCGGACTCATTCGTGCGGGAGCAGGGCGCGGATGCGCTGCGCCAGCTCATTGATCGGGCCGAACCGCTGCCGGAGTTCGTCTACGATGAGCTGGTGAAGGAGCACGGCCTCACGCTGGCCGGGAAGAGCAAGATCATGAAGGAACTGGCGGAATTAATGCGGCTTGTTCCTGACCGTGCGCAGCGGGAGCTGATGGCGGGGCATTTTGCGGGCAAGCTGGGCGTTGCGGCGGCGTATTTTTTGTCGATTGAGCTGCCGCCGGAGCCAAGGCTGACCGAGATGGAGCCGCCGCTAGATTTTGGCCCGGCTGAAGAATATGCGGCTCCAGCGGCTGAGGAGGCTGCGCCGCTTTCAGCCTTGGAGCAGAAGCTGCTTTATATTCTGGCCTGCTACCCGGAGCATTTCAGTGCGCTGATTGAGGAAGGGCTGCTGGACTGCATGAACGCCTTTGCGCCGCCGGTGCAGGAAATTGTCGCTGCCATGCGGATTCTGGCAGAAAAAGGGCAGCTCGCGCCGGAGCAGCTGCTTTCCGCGCTGCCTGACGGCGCGGCGCGGCGACAGATCGTCAGTCTGCTCCGCCAAGGTGCTGGCAGTGCCAGCCGACAGCTGCAAGAGCTGGCTGAGCTGCACAGCGGAGCCGATGATTTTGGCAATGAGGATGAATATAAAATCTTAGACAGTCTGCGCACATGGTTTCGAGCACGAAAAAAAAATACTATTAACGATAAGTTGCTTCGGCTGAGAATTAACGCGGATTTACTACAGCAGCAAATCAACACTGATATGCTGCGGCAACAAAATTTGGCCGTGCGTACAGCCTATGAACGAAAAACTGGTTCGTGAGCTTTAGCTGAAAATGATGCCAACGAGGCAGGAAACGACGGATTTTTGATGCTAATTTCTTGCAGAAGATTCGGAAGATGTGTATAATTTATATTGCTGAGATTCATTCCTGACATTTTCTGTGTGCCATCGTATCTTGTTGGGTCGGCAAAAGGGTGCAGGCCGGTTGGAGCAAAAAAACCACATCGTGGTGTAGAAAATTCTGTACAAGTGATGTAAAAAATTGTACACTGAATGGGAAAGCACTGCGGAGCGTAGGCGGAAAGCGGTCATCACGGCGGAAAATAAGTAATTTTTCAATATTCCGCCAAATGGAAGCGAAGGGCTGTAGCAATCGGCAGCGGAACTGCCTCTGGCCGCAGAAAAAGGGTTGAGGATGCTGACCGGCAGACTCAGGGGTAAAAAATGGCGAAGGGGGACGGAATCGGCGGATTCTGTCTGCAAGGCTGGGCTTTTGGGGCAACGGTACGGAGGAGGTATCAGCGTGAAAAACCAGTTAGAGCTGTCTTCAGAAAAATTTTATTATGAAGACGAAGAGGATGTGACTCACAGCAGCCCGGATGCGGACGTGTCCGACGATGAGCAAGGATGCGTGAGCGTCCATGATGAGGAAAAGCCTTCTCAGGACGAGTTCGGTACGGATCCGATGAACATTTATCTCCGTGAGATGGGCGAGCTGGAGCTGCTCTCCTATCACGAGGAGATCGTGCTGGCGAAAAAAATTGAGGAAGGCGAGGGCAGAGTGCAAAACGCGCTGCTCCAGCTGACTGTGGGGCTGGAGGCACTGAACACTCTGAAGGCCGGTTTGCAGCAGGGCAGTCTGCGCATCGGCTCAGTGCTCAACGGAGTCTCGGAGAACGACGAAAGCGGACTGGCGGTGATTCGCGAAACTTTCATCGCCGCCGTTGACCGAGCCAACCTGCTGGATCAGCAGCGTTCCTCCCTGTTCCGGCAGCTACGGGCGCAGCTCGGCAGCCAGACGGATGAGGAGCGGTTGAGCGACAGCGTCCGCGATGCCGGGCTGGAGATCAGCAGCCTCTTCCGTAGCTGGCGGGTCAGCTTCCGCAGCCTGCTGCCGGTGCTCAAGGCAGTCGAGGAATTCAGCGAAAAATTCCGCGAGGTACGGATCAGAGCGAGGCGCGAGGCACTGCTGGCCTCCAGAAACGGGCACAGCCTGCCCGAAGATCATTATATTGACGAGCTGGAGCGGCAGATCAGTCTTGATCTGGCTGAAACCGTGGGCATGGACTGCCGCAGCTTCAACTCGCTTTTCACGGAAGTGAAGATAGGCCGTCTGATGGCCAAACAGGCCAAGGAATCGCTGGTGCGGGCCAACCTGCGCTTAGTGATCTCCATCTCAAAAAAATTCCTCAACCGGGGCATGGCCCTACCCGACCTGATTCAGGAAGGCAACATCGGCCTGATGAAGGCGGTAGAAAAATACGACCACAGCCGGGGCTACAAGTTCTCCACCTACGCCACATGGTGGATCCGGCAGGCCATCAACCGAGGCATCGCAGATCAAGGCCGCACCATCCGCCTGCCGGTACACATGATTGAGGCCATCAACCGGATGCTGCGCTTCACCCGCGAGTTCCAGCGCAACGAAAGCCGCGAGCCGACCCCGGAGGAGCTGGCCGAGCAGCTCAACACTGACGTGGATTACGTCAACGCCGCCCTCAAGACCGCCAGAGACGCGATTTCTTTGGACGCGCCGGTGGGGGACGAGGAGGACACGCTGCTCAGCGACTTCATCATTGACGAGGCCAATCCTGATCCGCAGGAAAGCTCAATCGCTGAAAGCCTACGCCGCTGCCTGTCCAAGGTGATGGACGAGCTGACCGAGCGCGAAGCGCAGGTGCTGCGGCTGCGCTACGGCATTGAGGTGGCCTGCGACCACACCTTGGAAGAGGTGGGCCAGTGTTTTGCGGTGACGAGGGAGCGCATCCGGCAGATTGAGTCTCAGGCGATCAAAAAGTTGCGTCATCCCAACCGCAGCCGTTATTTAGAGCCGTTTGTTTGCGACTGATCCGCAGCGTCCAGAGGCGGCGGTCTGCGCCGAAATCAGGGATTGGCTGGCTCTTGTCAGTCTGCCGGGCTTAGGACCGGCCCTGATTCAGCGTCTGCTCGCCGCCTTTGGCAGTCCAAAGGCGGTGCTGGCCGCTGGTCGGGCGGCAGCACACGTTGATGGCATCGGTCCGAAGCTGGCCGCTCTGCTCAGTAATCTCGCCGTTCTCGCTCAGGCCCGTTCTTGGGCCGCCAAAGAGCAGGAACGAGCCGCAGCAGCCGGAGTGCGGCTGCTTTCCTGCTTCGATCCGCTTTATCCCTCTTTGCTCCGCACCATCCATGACCCGCCTGCCCTGCTCTGGTGCAGAGGCGATCTCGCTTGCCTGCAAAAACCTGCCGCCGCCTTGGTCGGCTCACGCTCCGCCAGCGGTTATGGCCGCAATGTCAGCTTCCAGTTCGCCCGTCAGCTCGTTCAGGCGGGTTTCACTGTGGTCAGCGGCATGGCCGAAGGCATTGACGGGCAGGCCCATGCAGGTGCCCTGGCCGCCGGAGGCCGCACGGTCGCTGTGCTCGGGTGCGGCGCGGATGTGGTCTATCCCCGTTTCCACAGCCGCCTGTACGGGCAGATATTGGCGCAGGGTCTGATAGTCAGCGAATACCCGCTCGGCACCCCGCCGGAGGGCTTCCGCTTCCCGGCCCGCAACAGGATCATCAGCGGCCTCTCGCTCGGCGTGATCGTGGTGGAGGCCGCCGCCCGCTCCGGCTCGCTGATCACCGCCCGGACAGCCTTGGAGCAAAACCGCGAGGTCTTCGCCGTGCCAAGCAGAATCGATTCACCGCAGAGCGAAGGCGCGCACCGCCTCATCCAGCAGGGCGCACATTTAGTGCATTCGTTTGAAGACATCTTGGCCGAGCTGCCGGACATCGGCGGCGGCGACAAACCAGCCGCGCCATCGCTGCCGGACGATCTTCCTGCGGCGGAACGCAGCGTGCTGGCCCTGCTGGCTGATTGTCCAGCGGACATTGAGGAGCTGACAGCAAAAAGCGGCCTGCCGGTCAGCGAACTGCATGGCCTGCTTCTCGCTTTGGAGCTGAAAGGACTGATCCGGCAGCTGCCCGGACAGCAGTATGAACGGACAGGGCCGCTGCATGGCCTCTTTTGAGGGCTGCCAGAGCGTGCGGGACAGGAAAAACGGCAGTGCTGAAGCGCAAAACATATCCCGGAACACGCGGAACGTATCCGTGGATGCGAAAAACGTATCCTAAGATACGTTGAACCGATCTTCTGAGCCATTAAACCATACCAGCATATCTGTTCAACCGTTCTGAACATCGGTTGAACGGATATGCAGAACAATTTTTTCAAGCACAAAGGAGCTAAAACAGACACGGCATCCGCATGAAGACAGCGTAGGAGCGGACTTTCCTTTCCGCCTCTGCTTTTTTCGACACAACTTGTTGCTCAAGGAGGAACAGGAATGAAAGTTGGCATTATCGGTTTTGGAAAAACAGGCAAAGCGGTTGCTTCAGTGCTGCTTGAATCGTGGATTCAAGTTCCAAGTGCAATTTTTTGGCAAGTTCCCAAGAATAGCTTTTTTGGCGTGTTGAAGCCAAGAG
>JAABPV010000075.1 GCA_011391865.1 Desulfobulbaceae bacterium
GGATCAAACTCTCCAGTTGTATTTCCTGATCACAGTCGCATGAATCTCAAAGAAACTTCAAGGACTGGACTTCAACTTTTCACCGCCGCAAGCCTGCGGAATCTCTTCCGCGCCCCGGCGGCCTCGTCTCGGCCCGCCCCAATGCTGTTCAGTTTTCAAAGATCACTTCCGGCTTCTGCTGTCCAACCTTGCGTTTCCGCTCAGGCTTTCCCGCTTCAGCCGCCCGCTGCTTCGCGGCGGGCCTGCACTTTACCTTGTTTCCATCCCGCCGTCAAGAACTTTTTTATTTTTTCTTTCCGGCGTTTTTTCACTCCGTCGTCACCAGCCTTCCGCTTTCGCTCAGTGCCAGCGGCGACGAGGAACGAATATACAGCATTGCCCCCCCAGCGGTCAAGAACTTTTTTCCAGCTTCAGGCTTTTTTTTCGAGGACAGCCTTGAATTCGCCTGTTTCCGGGCAGTTGATTATTTCCGTTTGCCTTCGCCTCAGCTTCTCGCATACAATACACAGGCAGAAAACTGCCTGTCCCCTGCCCTTTCAACTGCTGCCAAGAGTTTTATGCACGATCTTCTGCGCCGCATTCCCGCTGTTGAGGACTGCCTGCTTACCATCCTGCGTGATGAAATTTTCGCCGAAATTCCAGCGGGATTGCTGAAAAAAGGCATCCGCGTAGTTATAGCACCTGCTTTACGAGATCAGCCACGCTTCTGGTCTCCTCATACCCCGCGCCTATCTTTTAATAGGAAAAAGAGATGAGCAGATAGGCGCGGCCTATTTCCTCGTATATTTTTTGGATGAGAAAATAGGAAAAATAGATGAGAAAGTCTAAAAAATATACTTCCAGGCAGAAGAAATATACCTTTTGCCAGCGGGCGGCTGTTTGGTTGCAGCGGCTGCGCACATACTTTTCAGGAGGAACCATATCATGCAGACGAGCAGGAATTCTATCCAGATCGGTCATCATTTCATTGATCTTGTCTGTCTCCCCGAAGCGGCGCAGCAGGAGCTGCTGACCTTCTACGAATTTTTACTCTTCAAACATCACAGGCAGGAGGAAGGTTCGTCGCAGGAAAAGAAGGTAATTTTGAAGGAGATTTTTCAGGAGGCCAAAGGGAAGCTGCCCGTTGGATATTCCTTCAACCGGGCAGAAATTCATGAACGATAATCTGTTTGTTGACACCAACATTCTGGTGTATTCAGTTGCTGATGATCTCCGTAAGCGAGTGGTCGCGGAAGAATTGCTGATGCAAGATGTGATTGTGATAAGCCCCCAAGTGATCAGCGAGTTTGTCGCGGTGACGCTTCGGAAGCGTATCTTGGAGCCGACAAAAGTGACAGAGTACGCCCGCAAGTTTCTGCGAGCTTTTCAGATCACGGTCACTTCTGCGGAGACAATTGCAATTGCCCTTGAGATCATGACGAAATATAGGCTGTCCTATTGGGACAGCCTGATTCTTGCGGCAGCATTGGAGAGTTCATGCTCTGTCGTCTATTCTGAAGATTTGCAGGCTGGGCAGGTGATTGAAGGCAGGTTGACCATTGTCAATCCCTTTGCATCTGCGGGATAATTCTCTTTATAGGCAAAAAAAATATACCTTTTGCCAGCGGGCGGGTGCCAGGCCATGCCCGCCGTGTGATAGCCGATGCCCGCGCAGGGGCAGTTTGCGAACAGCCCACACCACCCAACCAAACAGCTTGCCATGAACGAAGAAGAAATAAAAAAAGAACTGGAAAAACTGCCAAAGGAATGGGTTATTGTTTTTGCTGCACGTATTACCGTGCAATGCCTGCTGGGACTGCTGGGAAAGAAAAAGCCTGACGAACAACTCTTTACCTATTGGGAGGAGGAGGAACGGCAGAAAGAATTATTTCACGTGTTGCTACTCGACGCAATTATTGAATTTTTATCTGGTAACATGGCTGCTGCCTGTTTCAAGACAGGAACGAACTATTTTGAAACAGGAGATCGCGTTCTCTATACAGCGGCAATTTATTTAAATGCAGATATCTATTTGTTAACCAGAGCCAGTTTCTATTCTATCAAATCCCTCGCTTCTACTGAAAATAACGCCGAGTATTCCACTGAAGCCGCTATCTCCGCCCAACGCGTAGGCATTAACATCACCAATGAACGGATCTTTCTTAAAAAACACTTCAACTCTGAGAAAACAGCCACCGACTATTTCTATCAACCCCTCTACGCTTCCCAATCAAAAGAATGGCTTGAGCGCGGCAAAAAATTTGTTAAAGTTCTCCGAGAATACGGCTCCGGCTTCGACATCTGGGCTGACTGGTTCCAAGGCCGCATTGACGGGATACCTACCGACAAGAAATTTCTTGAGGCCGTGGCATATCTACCAGACGAAATCCTTGCCCAAGAACCGGCGCACATCAACGCCTATCTGAAGAGCTTTTATCAAACAGAACGGCCTCTCAATCGTGTCCGCGTGATCTTTCTTGGCTATGGCGAGGCGGGCAAGACCTCGCTCATCCGCGCTCTCAATGGCCTCGAAGTGGTTGCGGGCAAGGAGCAGATGACTCCGGGCATAGACATCTCCACCTGGCAGGTGCCGGGCACGGAAATCACCGCTCATTTCTGGGACTTCGGCGGGCAGGTCGTGGCCCACGCCACCCACCAGTTCTTTCTCCGCTCGCGCTGCCTCTACATCCTCCTCCTCGACGGCAGAACCGAAATCAACGCCAACGAGCAGGCGGAATACTGGCTGGAGCACGTGCGGGCGTTCGGCAGCAAGGCCCCGGTCATGCTGGTCGGCAACAAGGCCGATCTCTGCGCGGTCAACCTCGACATGGCCGCGCTCAAGGAAAAGCACGGCAACGTGCTGGATTTCTACCCGCTTTCCTGCACCAAATACCAAGAGGAATACAAATCGCACTTTCAGCGGTTCCAGGCGGACTTGATCAAGCAGGTCGCGGAACTTGGCGTGCATACTGTCCGCTTTGGTAAGGCGCATCTCGCGGTTTTGGACGAGCTGACGAGCCGTTCCAGCACAGAATCTTTCCTCAAGAAAACCGCGTGGCTGGATTTGTGCCAAGGCAGCGGGCTTGCGGAGCAGGGCGACCTCAATCAGGCGTGGCTGCTCGACCTTTTCGACAAGCTCGGCGTGATTGTACATTTCCCGAACATCGCCGCGTTAGACAGCTACATCCTCAATCCGCGCTGGCTGACCTACGGCGTTTATACCCTGCTCTATTCGCTGGAGGCCAAGGCGCAGAAAGGCAGGCTGCGCGAGGCTGAGATTGTCCGCATTCTCAGCGAGGCGGAGGTGCGCGACAACCTTGGCAATGTCCTCAGCTATCCGCCCGACAAAGCGGCGATTGTCATTCAGGCGATGGAGCAGTTCAAGCTCTGTTTTCCCTGCCGCCACGAGCAGGACATGTTCGTCATCCCGGCTTTGCTGGAATCCGATCAGCCGCCGCACGGTTTCGATAAAGACGACAGCCTCGCCTTTGAGTTCAATTTCACCGGCTTCCTGCCCCGCCACATCATGCCCAACTTCATCGTGGGCCGCCATGATGAAATCAAGGGCGAATTAGTCTGGCAGAACGGCGTTGTTCTCAGCAAACAGGACAGCAGCGCGGAAGCCTTGCTTCAGGTTGATTATCACGACCGCGTTTTAAGCCTCTGGGTGCGTGGCAATAAAGCCAACGACTATTTCAAAATCATTTATGATGATTTGAAGCGCATCCTCAATCTTATGCCGGAGCTGCGCTTTGATGAATTTGTGATTGTACCGGAGGAGAGCAGGATAGTAGATGATCAGTTCCTCCATCGGCCTGATAAACCGATCAAGGCAAATTTCCGGCAACTGCTGGCAATGGAAGACAAAGGCAGAACCGAATACGACTGCGAATACGGCACGTTTGATCTTGCCAAGATTTTGCAGATCATGCCGAGAGCGGCAAGGAAAACGCACCAGCAACAAAATAATATAACAGTTCAGGGGGATATGATCGTGGGAAAAACCGACAAAAGCATTTCATTTGGTGACAATGCACATATTACTGGCAATATAAATACTGGTAAAATTAAGAACAGCTTCAACACCGTGGCCCAATCTGCCGCTGAACCTGCCTTGAAAGCTGAACTGGAACGCCTTTGCCAGCAAGTTGAACAAATGCTCACTCAACTGCCGGAAGAGAAGAAGCAGGAGGCTGTTCAAGACTTGGATAGTTTTGTCAAAGAAGCAACAAAGGATACGCCGCGAAGAAAATGGTATGAATTGAGCGCGGAAGGCTTGATCGAAGCGGCAAAAGCCTGCGCTGGAATGACTGCTCCCGTGACAGCCACGGTCAAGGGCATTCTTGAGCTGCTGAAAACAAGCTGATGTTGCGTTCGTCGCCTTGGCAGGGTTATTATTCTGGCTGATTACAAATAAAATAAGAATAGATAAAGGAGGTTTACAAACCGCCTTTACACCAAATTGCGGAATTACCCAATGCCGGGGAAAATTTTTTCTTCAGCATAACTCTTTCTCACAGGAGCATAAATGGCTTCAAAATGCGGCAAGATGGATCAAAAATACTGCCTCAATGATCTCAGCAAGGGCGACGCATGGCGGCTTTTCCGAATCATCGCTGAATTCGTCGAAGGTTTTGACGCGCTGTCCACAGTCAGCCGCCCTTTAGTCACTGTTTTCGGTTCAGCCCGCACCCCGGAGGATCATCCCGATTACAAACTCACCCGCGAACTTGGCAGCAAGCTGGCCGACCACGGCTACGGCATTGTCACCGGAGGCGGCCCCGGCATCATGGAGGCGGCCAACCGTGGCGCGTCAGATGTCGGCGGCATGTCCATCGGCCTGAACATCGACCTGCCTTTTGAGCAGCAGGGCAATCCCTACGTCAACCTGCCCTTGGACTTCCGCTATTTTTTCGTGCGCAAAGTGATGTTCATCAAGTATTCTATGGCCTTCATCTGCCTGCCCGGCGGCTTCGGCACCTTGGACGAGCTGTTCGAGGCATTGACGCTGATTCAAACCCGAAAAATCAAACCCTTCCCGATCATCATGGTCGGCTCGGCCTTCTGGGGCGGGATGGTGGACTGGATCCGGCAGCAGCTGATCAGCAACGGCAAAATTGATGAGGAGGACATGCTGCTTTTCGAGGTCATGGACAATGTTGACGAGATCGTCAAATACATCCGCAAGACGGTGGTTTTCTAAGAAGAAGGAGAAAAAGGAATGGCACAGATTGACGCTTTTTTCAAGCTGATGAACGAGCAGGGGGCATCCGACCTGCACATGGTTTCCGGGCAGCAGCCCATTCTGCGCATACGCGGCGATGTCGAGCGGGTCAAATACAAACGGCTGGAGAACGACGAGCTGAAAGGTATGCTCTATGAGATTTGCCCGGAACCGAAAATCAAACTCTTTGAGGAGACCGGCGACATCGACTTCGGCTACCATATTCCCGGCTTGGCCCGCTACCGCGCCAACTACTTTCAGCAGAAGTACGGCATTGGCGCGGTCTTCCGGGAGATTCCCAGCACGATTCTTTCCTGCGAGCAGCTCGGCCTGCCCAAGGTCATCACTAAGCTGGCTGATTTGCCCAAAGGCATGGTTTTAGTTACCGGCCCGACCGGTTCCGGCAAATCAACCACCTTGGCCGCGATCATCAACGAGATCAACGTCAATCATAGCAGCCACATCCTGACGGTTGAGGATCCGATTGAGTTCGTGCATGAAAGCAAGAAGTGCATTGTCAACCACCGCGAGGTTGGTACGCATACCCAGAGCTTCTCCTCAGCTCTGCGCGGCGCACTGCGCGAGGACCCGGACGTGATTTTGGTCGGCGAGATGCGCGATTTGGAAACAATAGCTCTGGCGATGGAGGCGGCCATGACTGGCCACGTGGTCTTCGGTACGCTGCATACTATGAACGCGATGAAGACCGTTGACCGAATTGTGGAAATTTTCCCTGCGGATCAGCAGGGGCAAGTGCGCTCAACCCTTGCGGATGCGCTCAAGGCAGTGGTCTCGCAGACCCTGTTCAAGCGCATTGATAAAAAAGGCCGCTGCGCCGCCTTGGAGATACTTATCTGCACCCCAGCGGTGCGCAACCTGATTCGTGAGGGTAAAACGTATCAGATTCCCTCGGCCATGCAGACTGGTAAGAAGTTTGGTATGGCAACCTTGGACGATGCCATCGAGGATCTGCTGATTAAGCGACAGATCGCGGCGGAAGATGCCTACACCAACTGTATCGAAAAGCCGAGGTTTCTCAAGTACCTGAAGAAGCCGCCGTCTGATTTTACCGACATATAGCGGCAGCTCCGGCAGGGGAAGGTCTCCCCTGCCCTTCTTGAATCATACAGCCACCACCGAGTTGTCCTCGCCGAACTCGTTGCGCACGTATTTGTCCGCCGCCGGATCGTTGACCCAGCATTCACGGTTGAGAATGTAACGAAAGGCGTAGTCTCGGCCCGCGTCAAGGGTCAGCGTCACCGAGAACTCGCCGGTGCGCAGTTTCTTCAGCGGCGTTTCTGTCGCCGACCAACCGTTGAACTCACCCGCCAAGGCGGCGGATTCAATCTGCTCGCCGCCGGGATGATGAAACGTGACCCGGCATTTTGTTCCTGTGGCGGTGTAGTTTTTTTTCAACATGTCACTCCTCTCTGTTCCAGGATGAAAAAAGCCTGCGCCAAGCAGGCCGTCCTCTTTTCTTATACGCCGGGAGGCTGCCTGCCTGCAAGGGATAACTGGATTAAAGCAGGCCCTGCTTCTTCAAATGCACTTGCAACACGGATACCGCCGCCGGGGTCACGCCAGAGATGCGTGAGGCTTGCCCCAGCGACAGTGGCCTGATTCGGTTCAGTTTTTCCACTACTTCATTGGACAAGCCGGGCAGACCTTTGTACTCCATCTCCTTCGGCAGACGGACGCGCTCCAGCTTGCGGAAGCGATCCACCTGTTCCTGCTGCCGTTTGATATAGCCGGAGTATTTGATCTGAAGTTCAATTTCTTCCAGCACGCTGGGGTCATCTTCAGCGAGCGGCAGATCCGTTTGGTCGGCATGAAGCAGGCGGCGCAGCTCCGTCATGCCTAATTCCGGCCTGCGCAGCAGCTCGGCCAAAGTCATGGCCTGAGTGAGCGGCGAGCTGTTCAGTTCAGCCAGACAGCTATTCACTGCTGCTGAGGGCTTGATGCGGATTTCCTCCAAAGCGATCAGCCCTTCCTCAATCGCCTTTTTGCGGGCGAAAAATTCCGGCTTTTCCTGCTCATCCGCCAAGCCAATCTGAAAACCGATTTCGCGCAGGCGCAGGTCGGCGTTGTCCTCGCGCAGGAGCAGGCGGTATTCGGCCCGCGAAGTGAAGAGGCGGTACGGTTCCTTGGTGCCGAGCGTGACAAGGTCGTCAATCAAAACACCGATGTAGGCCTGCGAACGGTCGAGAATCAGCGGCTCCTGGCCGCGCACGAGATGCACAGCGTTGATGCCCGCCATCAGGCCCTGCGCCGCCGCTTCCTCATAGCCAGACGTGCCGTTGAGCTGCCCGGCATGAAACAGGCCGCTGACGCGCTTGGTTTCGAGCGAGGGTTTCAGTTCCAGCGGGTCAACGTAATCGTACTCGATGGCGTAGCCGGGCCGGATGATCCGCGCCTGTTCGAGACCGGGAATCGAATGCACCAGCGCAATCTGGGCTTCAATCGGCAGGCTGGTCGGAATGCCGTTGGGATAAACCTCCGCCGTCTCCACGCCTTCCGGTTCCAGAAAAATCTGGTGCCGCCCCTTTTCTGGGAAGCGCATCACCTTGTCTTCAATCGAAGGGCAGTAGCGCGCCCCCACACCTTCAATAATTCCGGCGTAGAGCGGCGACTGGCTGATGAAGCTGCGGATGATCGCGTGCGTCCGCTCATTGGTGTAGGTGATGTGGCAGGGCAGCTGCGGCAGCTCCGGGGTTTTCCGCCTGCGGTTGGCAAAGGAGAAAAGCGCGGGCGGGTCGTCGCTGTATTGCGGCTCCAAGCTGGAATAGTCAATCGTCTTGCTGTCCAAGCGCGGCACGGTGCCGGTTTTCATCCGGCCCACGTTGAAGCCGACGTAGCGATACCACTGCGCCAGCTTGGTTGAAGGCGCGTCGCCCATGCGTCCGGCAGGAAACTGCTTCAGACCGATGTGAATCAGGCCGTTGAGAAAAGTGCCGGTGGCGACAACCACTGCCCGCACCGGGATGATTTCATCCAAAGAGGTGCGGATGCCGGTGACGCGGTTTTCTTCAGTGATAATTTCATCAACCACGGCTTGGCGGATGACCAAATTCTGCTGCCGCTCCAGCACGGTCTTCATCCGCTGCTGATAGAGCCGCCGGTCAGCCTGCGCCCGCGAGGAGCGCACCGCCGGCCCCTTGCTGGTGTTGAGGCGGCGAAACTGAATGCCGGTCGCGTCAATATTTTTGGCCATCTCACCGCCGAGCGCGTCAATCTCACGGACAAGGTGGCCTTTGGCCAAGCCGCCGACTGCCGGGTTGCAGGACATGGCCCCGATGGTGTCGGCGTTGATGATGCAGACCAAGGTTTTGCAGCCCATGCGGGCAGCGGCCAAGGCGGCCTCGCAGCCCGCGTGGCCCGCGCCGATCACGGCGATATCAAATTCAGTCATGGTGCGATGTTATGAAAAAAAAGATGCTGACAGGATGATCCTATCAGCATAACCTATGCCATTAAAGATGGGTAATTACAGCCTTGGTTTCAGCAAGAGTAATTTATAGGCTGGGATTAAGGCAGATGCAGACTTCTTATTGTGGCCAAGTACGGCATCTATATGCTCTGTTGTATTCGTCCCTGTGACAGAAACCAATGTTGCAGAACTGAAGTCGTAATTATTGTCATACCACTCCGTCGATCCTGACTTAATTTCGTTGCTGTACTTCTCAAAAAATTGAACTTTGAATTTTCCTGCTGGCAGGCCAGTTGCAGTATACAAACCGGCTGCATCGGTTCTGGCATATCCTATCCACACAGGGTTTCCTTCAGAGTCAGGAACATTTCTATACACATCAACCCAAGCCATTGCAACAGGTACCTGGTCTCCTGCCGTATTATACGACTTGACTGTTCCAGATATCTTGCCGCCTTGTTCGAGTTGAACATTGATGATTTTTTCGGTTGTATTTGCGAGATATACAGTTGCATTATACCATTTACTGATATATTCAGTGTTGAATGCTCCTAAATATATCGCGTAGTTAGATTCTATTGGCAGCCCGGCAGCCCGGTAATCGCCGTTTCCATCTGTTGTGGCCGTGGTGACCCAAGTTAGCACCAACTCACCATTGTCATCAAGTGTGCTCTTATATACATAAACATAAACTCCTGGAATTGGCTCATCGCTGGTGTTCGCAACCTTTCCTGATATGCTGCTACCAATGAGCAGAAAAGTATCATTTAGCTGAATAGCCTGGCCTGCTGTTACGGACAATTTTGTCGCATTCGTAAAATCAGGCTGATTATCGTACCACTTTGAGATGTAATTCGTGCCAAGTGTGTAATAATTTACTTTATAACAATCTGTGCAGGCAGGCAGATTGGTCACTTCGTAATTGCCACTCGCATTTGTTGTGGCAGACGAAATCCAGCCTGTCCATAGATCCGTGTTGTCAGCATCATATACATCCACAATGATTCCCTGAATCGGCTGATTCGAGGCATTTTTAACTGTTCCCTTGATGGCGCCAGTCGTCTGCGCTTGAACCGCCAACGATAGAAATACAAATAAAAATATACAGATAGCTGAAAGTAACCATGAGCGACGGTTGTTCTTTTTCATTATTTTTCCCCTTTACTGTAACGATAGCATCGAAATAGTAATCAAATTTGACTTGCGCACCAATGCTAATGCTATGAACATCCAACACACAACCGCAAGCGCACTTGCGGTCAATTCTAAACGACACTGCTTTAATAATTTATCACTCGTCCCATGTAATTATTATATACCGGAATGTGTATTGACTGCAATTCTTTCAACCAAGCGTGGCGGCCAATTCCGCTACAGCCTGCACCGCCGTTTGGTCAGGCCGGAAAGCGAGTTCAAAAGCAGGAATGTCACGAAGTAATGACTCGCAGACTGTGAGACCTTTACCTATCCACTCTTGGCTGTACCAAGGAATAGAGACAGTCTCTAGCAGATGGTGAAGGGCAACGGCGGGCGGCATTGCTGAAATTCTTGTCTCCAAGGATTGACTAAGAAAAATCAAGGCAGAAAGTGGAACGGATTCATTGCGGGCGATTCTGCCAGTTCCTTGCCATGGCGTACCCCAAATTCGCCACCCTTCATCATTCGCCGACCGGATGATCAGCCGGTCTTCACTGAAGAAACGATTACACGAGGACACGGATAGAAGCCCACTAAGAGTGGATTTACCAATACCGGAAGGGGCTGCAAACACCAAGCCTTTTCCTTGAATCGAGCCGCCAGCGGCATGGATAATCAATCCGTTGTGATTAATAAAATTATGCTGAAGAAGAAAAAGACTAGATGCCAATCTGCAAGGGACGATTTCCTCTTCGGCATCAGCACAAATACTGTATGAATAGCGAGAGAAATCTTTACTTACTGATAATTCAAAAATTTTTTTTATTAACTTGTTTGTCTGGTAAAATTCTTGAAAATATCCATTTGTCGTAGAATAAAAAACCATTCTTTCTTGAATAAATAACCTGTTGATCAAATCAACATTTTCTTTACATTTTGACACTCCAATCCTGATTGCAACATCAAAATGTTCAGCATGTTCTTCTCTGGCAAATTCGACATCTTCTTGATATTTAAAGAATAATCTCCTGTCTGGTAAATTACTGTCAGTACTAACTGACAAAGACAATCCTCCTATGCTATACAAAAAATCAAGTTTATCGGGAAGATAATCAATATCATTCATTATTCAAGATGTTCTTCCTGGATGTATAATTATGCATGGAATAACCGCCTTGCATCCTTGTAGCACTTGATCCGCAAAAAGCCTTATCGACATAACCACCGGTTTCTCATACGGCATTTTTTTGTCTCCAGCAGCAGCATCCTCCCTGTGGCCAGAACAATCTAAAATATTATCTACCATTTTGTATTTTCTATATTTTTCAGTTTATGAGATTTTTTTCATAGCCATAATCTTCGTGTCAGTATTATACAAGAACAAAGTGCGCCCTGTCAAAGGGGCAAAAAGCACGGCAGGTTTCATGACCAGCTCCTGCGAAGGAGGGGCATCAAAGCCTAGCCGCAGCTTTACGCAAAGCATGGCCAATCAGGGCGCGGCAGACAATCAAGGCGGCGCGAAGCCGTTCACGCGGCGTTCGGAGATCAGTGGTTTTGCCGCTGTGGGAGATGATCCGCAGAACGCGGCCCGCCGCCTGCTCCGCCGGAATGAAGCCGTCAAAGCAGGCACAGGCATCGCCCTTGGTCAGCAGATGCGGCACGCCGTTTTGGCTGCGCTGCCAGATCAGGCGATGGACAAGCGGATCACCCTGCCGGTCAAGCAGAAAAATGATTTCGCCGAGCCGAGGCAGAATTGCGGCCAGCGGCGCGATTTCGACAAGCTCGCCGCCTTGGAGCTGCGGCTGCATGGAGCCGCCGGAAACGTGGATGCGCACGGAAATGCCCTGCCGCAGCAGCGACTGGACCAGCTCAAGCGCGCCCGGATCGCGGATGCTGATGACAGGAGCGGCGCAGCAGCGCACGGCGGCGCAGGATCAGGGCAGCGAGGCGGCCAGCCGCTCGACCGCCTCGGTTGCGGTCTGGTCGGGGCGGAAGGCGAGTTCAAACATGGGCACGGCCTGAATCAGCGACTCGCAGACAGCAAGGCCCTTGTTCGTCCATTCTTTGCTGTACCACGGAATGGAAACCACTTGCAGCAGGCGGCGCAGGCCTGCGGACGGACTCAGTTTGGTGATTTGTGACGTTTCGGCCTGACGGAGAAAGACGATGGCCGAGAGCGGGGCGTTTTCATTGCGGGCGATATTGGCGATGCTGTGCCAAGGGGTGCCCCAGATACGCCAGCCGTCCTCCATTAAGCGGACAATAATCTGCTCATCACTGAACAGACGGTTGTTGGGCGATTGCTCCAGCAGCAGACTGAGCGTGGATTTGCCTGTGCCAGATGGAGCTGCAAAAATTATGCCTTTTCCTTGAACAGAGCCACCAGCGGCGTGAAAAATCAGACCGTTATGACTGATGAAAGTATGCCGGAGCAAGAAAACGTCGACAGCAGTTCTGTAGAGATCAAAGTCTGGTTTACTGCCAACAGCGGAATCCTGATAAGAGAAGCTGAATAGAGAAAAATGTCGATCCGCATGAATGCTCACCCACGAAATTTGCTGCTGATCATCGCGAAAACGAAAAATCTGGAAGCCGTCTGCTGCGATGCAGACTTTGAAGTTCTTCGTTGCAAAAATTCTTTCTTGTGAATCGTCAAAACATGCATCCTGCGCATGTCTTATTTTAATGTGGATGTCAGCCGTTGACTGGGAGCCAAGATCAGCGGAAAGATTTCCTGTCGATGTCAGCTGCATATCGCTGCAAACATCAACAAGCAATCCCCCGATAAATTGATCGAACATGATGAAGAGCGGCCTGATTGGATGAATTTGCTGGCAGGAGCTTGTCAGCAACTGCCCGGCAACGAACGAAACCTCTTGGCAGAGGAGCAGCACCTGCTGACAACCGGGCAGCGGGAGGTTCTCAAGGAGTGAAAGTCGCTTTCATTTCTTTGCTGTCAAGCAACAAGGAGTTGCTGTCAAACAACAGACAGTTTCTGCCGAGCCGCAACTCCTTGTTGTCAAGCAACGGACGGTTGTTGTTTAGCTACAGACGTTTGCTGCTCGGCAAGAAAAGGTTCTTGCCAAACAACACTCCTTTGCGGCTAAACAGCAACCGTCTGTTGTTCACCTGACACACTCTACTGCCGAGCAAGAACCGTTGAAAAGTTGACAGCATATCTTTACTGACTGGTGCGCAAGAATGAAATTCTATGCTGCAATAGCATAGCAAGAAGGCCCACAACTTCTTGCGCATGACGGTTCACCTAACACTTGATCAGCAAATAGATTGACTTTCTCAACCCTCGGCTTCTCATAGGGAATATATCCTGTCCGCCCTTTTTTCTCTGCGTCAGCAGCTTTTTTCCCCATATCATTCTTCATCGCTCACACCTTAAATCGCATCGCTGTTCCGCGTACTGACAATAAAAAGCATCAACCTGCTCCGGGTGGCCTGTGTTCAAGGCAAGCACCGCAGGGCAGGATGTGCATGTCTTTCTGTTTTCGCATCTGTGGCAAAGAAACGACGCGCTGGCCGGGCAGTCGGCAAATTCTTGCAACGGCCCGTTCCAGCCAGCCTGAATGCTCTCTGCGCGAAGATCCGCGCTGCACGTCGGCACGATCAGGCAGGGCTGCATCTGGCCATACGGGCTGATATGATACGATGACTTGCCCGCGCCACAATGATGGAGCTTGCCTGACGGCTTCCTTTCCTCAGTCGACTGCGCCAGTTCCCGCAGCTTGGCCGCCAGCGGCTCAACGCTCATGTCCGCCGCCGCCGCCTGTTCAGGAGGAAGGCGGAAGCGCAAAGTATCTAACAGACTGCCGCCGGTGTTCGAGCGTCCGCCGTTGTCGTCGTTGGGCGCGGCGGCATGAATTGAGCAGTCATGCCGGAATTGCAGGCCCATGTCTTCCGCCAACCGCCGCATGGCTTGGAACTCATGCGCGTTCAGAGTCATGACCATCGTTTTCAAACGCAGCCGGACCTTGGCCTGCCGCAGCCGCTCGATGCCTGCCATACAGGCGGCGAAGGAGCCGGGCCGCTGCGTCACTGCCTCAAAGGTCGCCTGCGTTGCGCCGTAGAGGGTGATTTCAACAATTCTCGGCGGATACTGAACAAAGGCGCGGACAATTTCGTCCGTGATCAAGGTGCCGTTGCAGAACACGGTCACTAACAGCCCCAGCTCGACTGCACGGCGGTAAGCAGCCAGAAAATCAGGCCGGATCATCGGGTCGCCGCCGGTCAAGGTCAGAAAGAGCGTGCCTGCCGCCGTCATTTCCTCGAACAGCCGGAACACCGCCTCAGTGTCCAGCTCGCGGCTCCGATGCTGATGAATCGTTTCTTGATCGCCCAAATAGCAATGGACGCAGCGGAAATTGCAGCGGCGGGTCAGCTCGAAGGATGCGGAAAGCGGCGTTCTGCTCGCCGCCGCCTTGGCGAAATAGCGGGCAATGTCGCTTTCGCCCGCTCCAAGGCAGTCCGCGTTGTTCTCCATCTCAGGCCGTCCCGCCAGCGAGCAGCTTGGCTTCGAGCAGGCTGCCTACTGTCTCCTGCACGTCGGCTTCAATTTCCGCCGCCGGAGCGTCGTAGCGTTCGGCCATCAGCGCGGCGATTTCTGCCACGCTGCGGCTGCCGTCCAGCATCTGCCAGATGAACGCGCCGGTTTCGTTCAGGGTGTAGAGGTTGTCCATTGAGGCCAAGTCGCCGGAGATCGGCACCAACAGGGTTTCGTCCATCACCTTGCGGGTGACAATGTTGTCCGCGTGCCGGAACACATCAGCAGGCTGCGCATTCATCGTTGTTCCTTGAACCTCTGCGTTCAGCCGGGACGAAAACGTTTCGCCCCGGCCATTTTTTTTCGCTTCTCACCTGACCGGACTGAGCAGAGCCGGGTCGCCAATGAGGTTGTAGATGTCAAGCATGAAGGCATCGCGGCCTTGTCTGGCCTCGGCGTAATGCCGCTTGGCCGCGACTGCCGCGTCGCCGATTCTGGGGTTGCTGACCGGGTCGGCCAGGCCCTTGTAGAAGCCTTCCGCCATGATGTCGGCCAGATGGTTGTAGGAGAGGCCGCTGGCACCGAAGAAGGCCGCTGCGCCGCCGTCCGCCTTGAGCAGGGCGGTCTCGCCGAAGCTGTTCATGGCCGGGTAGCCGAAGAAGCCTGCGGAGCAGCTCATGCTGACCATCAGCAGGGGCTGGCCGGCCGGATGCAGCGCGTCTATCTGCGCCGCCTGAAGCAGGGCGTTGCCCGCGCCAAGGCCGACCACCGAGCTGTGGCCGATGTAATGAACAAGAGCCGCACCGTTCTGCATCGCGCTGAACGTTTTGTTTCTCGCATCGGCATATTTCGCCGCGCTGGCGACATCAATCCGCACCGGCTCAATGCCTTCCGGCATCAGGGCGGCGGCTTTGTCGGCACTGGCCCTGAAGTTGCCTGCCGCCGGATCTGGCCTGTCGTTGACAAACACCGCCGCTGCCGCAGGAGGTGCCTGCTCGTAGGCGACAACCTTGTCAATATACCGTTCCAGCTCGGCTTTGTCAAAGACCGGAATGCGTCCGACAGCGAATTCCGGCACACCGTCCTCTTCAGCGACATCGCCGAGGGCGTTGTCGCCAGGGAAGGCACCGTCCGGGGTCATGGCCAACTCGGCGGGCACCTGCGGCCTGCCGAGGCCGAGATGGTTGCGATAGTCAACGGAGCCGTCGCCGACCAAAGCCACGTAGCGCGGTGCCTGCGCCCACTTCGCATGGGCGTGGCTCAGGAAGGCGCGGACAGCCTCCGGCGCGGCCTGGCTCCAGCTGAATTCGTCGCGGACATCCTCAATGTCTACGAGCATGGTTTTCAGACCCTGGCCCTCACGCTGTCCGGCCAGCCGTTTGGCACTCTCCATCAGATTCGCCGTGGTGATGAGCAGATAATCAGCCTGATTTCTGACGTTTTTTAACTGCGAGGGGCTATCCGCCGCCACGCTGCCGGACACGCCGAGCTTCTCGGTGACAAGATACCGTCGACCCATCTTGGTCTGTACAGCGACCGAATGCAGGCCCGCCGCGTCCTTCTTCACGCTGACCGCCGCCTTGGCCCGCAGCGGCTTCTCAGGATCGGTGATTTCTAAAGCCAGCACGGGCTTGCCACTGAAGCCCTCAACAGTCACACTACTGTTGCCGCCGCTGCTGAAGGTCAGCGCGCCGTCCTCGACCTGATAGAGCCGCTGCCGCTCAATCTCAATCGACTCCAGATGGAGCAGCGACCAAGACACGCCCGGATTGAGCAGGGAGGTGATTTTCACCTCGTTGCCCGTCTCGCGCAGCAGGCCGTGCGGAATCTCGGCCCGAACGCGCCAGTCGCCCTGCTCCTCGCTCTCCGCCGTGCCGACCTCGACATCATTGAGGAAGAGCGCGACTTTGTACGGGGCCGCGCTGCCGCTGCTGCGGCGGAAGCTGGTGCTGACTACGTGCGCGGTCAGGAAGGCCGGGCCGTCGGCCAGATGCGGCGCGTCCACGGTTTGCGTGAAGCTGTGGGGCTTGCCGCCGGATGCGAACAGATACGTCCACGCCCAGAGGTCGCTCAACTCTTTGCCAATGTTGTAGAAATGCAGAGCACGGTGATTCTCCTCCAGCCGTGTCCGGTCAGCGAACGATTTGCCGCTGAACGTCAGCCGTCCGGCGGGCTGCGCCGGAGCGCTGGCCAAAGCCGCGCCCAGCTTGCCCAGTTCAAGGCGGTAGGTGTTCTCAGCCAGATCCTTGCGCGCCGGCCCCTGGCCGTAGAACCAGAGTCCTGCGCCGTTCGCCGCAGGCAGGACAGGAATCCGCCTGCCCTCCAGCGTCAGCAGCACCTTCCGCGCCTTGAGCAGTGGCACGATCTGATTCCGTTTCATGCCCGATGCAGCGGCCAGCTGGTCCGCTGTCAGATGCACCAGCCCGTCTTGGCTGACCGGAACTTTCAGGGTTCTGACCACGGCCTGCGGCTTCTTCGGCGCGGCTGCCGCGCTGCGGAGCGCAGCCTTGCGGGCCGCAGCCCGGCGGATCTCGCCCCGGCTCATGGCTTGATAAGCGGAGGCGAAGCCCTCTGGTCCGTGCGCGGTCATGCCGGGCGCGAACGGCAGGGCCTGCTCCGCTTTCACCGTGTGCGGCCCGGAAACCGTGCCCCGGCCCTGCACAGTGATTTCAACCACCTGATAGGTCTGCTCCGCGCCCGGCGCGGCGGCCGGATCGGCCAGCCGGTACACGCCGCCGTGCGGCGGATCGAGCAGGCCGGGCAGCATCTCCTCAGAGACCGGCTCGTATGCCCCGCTCTCCCGGTTCAGCCGCTCCAGCATGAAACCAATCGTGCCGATCTCGCTCGAAGTCCGCCATTCCAGCATCGTCTGGCCTCCCTCGCCGATGTAGGCCGCGAAGCCGCTGAAGGATGCGTAGGTCGGCTTGGGCGGGCCGTAGCCGAAGTTGATCTCATTGCCGCAATTATAGGTTGGTGTGCTCGCCGTGCCAGTGCTGCAAACAAAGTTGGCATCGGGTTTGCTGATCGTCACGGTATGCGAGCCGTTCAGTGTGCTATCTTTTTCATAGGTTGGAACATAATCGGCCAACATGCTGTTGCCGTCTGTCACTTCCACCGTGTAGGTGCCGGGCAGCAGACCGGGGAATGCGTAGTCTCCATTGCCGTCGGTCACAGTCTGGGCGATCACAACGCCGTCGCTGTTTTTCAGAACAACCGTCACGCCGCCGATGCCGGATTCTCCTGCATTCTGAACGCCGTCGCTGTTCGCATCAAGCCAGACGCGGTTGCCGATGGTTGTGGTCGATGCCGTTGGATACTGATAGCCAAAATCTGCGGTCAGCACAGTCTGGCCTGCTGCAAGAGTTCCAGACGTGCTGTTGTTTTTTGTCCCGTCTGGATCGCCAGTCTGCGTCGCGCCTGCTGGCGGAGTCACGTCAACTATATAATTGCCCGCAGGCACATCTTTGAACATGTAGCTGCCGTCCGCAGCCGTGGTGGCTGTGGCTGTGTAGTCGTATGTCCCATCGCCATTCGTGTCGACACGCAACGCAACTGTCACGCCGCCGATGCCCGACTCGCCCATGTCCTGCTTTTGGTCGCCGTCCGCGTCGTTCCAGATGCGGTCGCCGATGATGCCGGTGGCTGTCGGCGTTCCTGAGCTGTACCAGAAATCAGCATCCAGATAGACTGTGCCGGGCGTGTCGATGGTGACAGTGGTTTTCCCGTCCTTCACGCTGTCCGGGTCATAAATCTGCGTGAGAGTTGTCACTCCGGAAATTGTCGGCAGCTTGGTCACGGCCACGGTGTAGGTGCCCAGCCCGATACCGGAGAACACATAGTTTCCGTTCGCGTCGGTTGTCGCAGTCGGGCAATCTACCCCTATATTGCAATATTCATTTTTCAGCTCCACAACCACGCCTGCAAGCCCTTTATCCGGCACGCCGTCGCCGTCGCTGTCATAGCCGATCCAGTCGCCGATGGAGCTGGGCGGATTGAACTGGAACCAGTAATCCTCCACTTCGCCGTTTTCCGTAATGCCCTTGAAGGCCAAAGCCGGAACTGGCGGCTGGCTAGGGAAGAAGCGGAAGCGGGCGTAGCCGGGCGAGCTGAGGCCGCCGTCCGGGATGTTGAAGGAGATTGGTGTTGTCGCCGATTCTCCGGCAACGCCCAGCTCGCGGCTGACGATCATCTCGCCGGGGCCGCTGAACGAGCCGTCGCCGTTGAAGTCGATCCAGCCGATGAACCAGCCTTTGCCATAGGTGGTGACGCTGATCTTGCCGCCGTTTGCGCCTTCCTGCCATGTGCCGACCTGCACAACGCCGTCATCAAGATCAGAAGTCGCACCGACAGAAGGAATGCCATCTGCCTCGGTGGTCACGCCTGCGCCGAGGTACAAATTTTTTACTGCGGGAACAATATGCCGCGCGCCGTCAATGCTCAGGCTGGTCTCGAAAGGCAGCGGCAGATCGCCGAAGTCGAACTGAACAGCTCTCTCGAAGGCAAAATCCAGCCCGGTTTTGGTGCCGTCAGTAGAAACAACCAGCACTGCGGAGGTGGTGTAGTCGCCAGATGTATGCTCAATGAGCTTGGAAGCGTTAGGTGCTACATCGGCAAGTTTTGTTGTCAAATCAAGATGGCTCTCCGGCGCGGCCAGTGAGACAACGTAATGCTCATTGGCTGCGCTGACTGAAGGCAGGCCGGTGAAGGAGTAATCGCCGTTTGCGCCGGTGACAGTCTGCGCAAGAGCTGTCAGCTCGCCGGGATCAATAACGTTGTCATTGTCAGCATCTATCCACTTGGAAACATAGACCGGAATGCCGCTGTAGGCACTTTCGCCCGTGCCAACGCCGCTGGTGCCGCTGCCGCAGACACCGTCCGGGCCTGTTCCTTCAAGGCAGACCGTGCCGCTGAGGTTGCTGGCGGGATTATACTTGTAACCGAAGTCAACATCCGTTATCTGGCTTCCGGGGCCTACAGTCACCATGCTGTAGTTGTCATCAGTGCTGTCGGCGGCGTGACCGTTGTAACGATAGGTGTTGTCAATATAGCCCGGAAGATTGGCCGGATCAACAAACACCCGGTAGTTGCCTACGGGAGGATTGACGAAGGAGTAATTGCCGTTTTCATCGGTAAAAGTGGTCAAGGTGGGGCCGTCATCGCCATCTCCGCAAACCCCATTGCTGCCGCAATCTTGAAGCACCACGGAAACGAAAGCCAGCGGCGTGTCGCCGTTCTGCCGCTGCGGATTCAGTGGATCAACGTTGGTGTCAACAAACAGCTGGCCGCTGACGACGACCGGCGGTTTGTAACCAAAATCCGCGCCCATGAAGGTATTGCCATTTATCTTCGCTCCAAATAGGCCGTCACACAGCGGCTCGCCGCTGGCTGGGCAGATCGCGCCGTCCATGTTGGGATCAGCGGTGAGCTGCGGATTGGGATTGCCGGGGATGGCACCGACATCGACAAGATAATTGCCGTCAGGAAGACCGGAGAACATGTAGTTGCCGTTGGCATCTGTCGTGGTTGTGGCATATGGCGTTGCAGAGATCGGCTCACCAATGTCCCAGCGTCCATTAACTTTGCCGTTTGCGTCAGGGACATCTGTAAAGGTGTAGAGATTGACTGGAACGCCTGCAATGCCCGGCTCGTTCAATCCTTGGTTGCCGTCGCCGTTGGCATCCCAGAAGATGCTGTCGCCGATCGCGCCGGACGGAGCAAAGCCGAAGTCGTTGTTTGCGCTGCTGGTGCCGCCGGTGAGCGTCTGCTGAATATAACGGGTTGTGCCGCTGTCTGTGCCGGTGGTTGGCGTGAATGTCGCGCCGCCATTGTCTTTCGGCAGGGCCGGGTCAACCTCGCTCACCACCACGCGGTAGTTTCCGTTTGGCAAATCGCCAAAATAATAGGAGCCGGGAAGATCAATTTTGCCGTCGCCGTCCACGTCGGTTGTGCCGTTAGAGGCGGTCTTGGTCTGCATCGTGACCCACGTTATGCCGCCGTCAGGACTCCATTGCAGCGTGACCGTCACGCCGCTGATGCCTGCCTCAATGCCGCCGTCCTTGATCTTATCCTTGTCAATGTCGCTCCAAATCTGCCCGCTCATGGAGTTTCCTCCAGACGGCGGCAGGTAGCCGAAATCAACGCCGGACACACTGATGGAAGTAGTGACATCCACCTTGCCGTCGCTGTCGCATTGCACGCCGACGCACACGCCGGTTGCAACGTCCGGGTCGTCAGTCTGCTGATATGTGCTCAAGGAGCCGTCGCCGACTACAACGAGAAATTTCCCGGCGGGCAGATCAGTGAACACATATTTTCCGTCAGCACCAGTTACAGTCGTTGCGGCAAGAGCATCGGTTCCTGCGTCAACCACGCCGTCCCCGTCCTCGTCTTGATACAGATAGACCGTCACGCCCGCCACGCCTGGCTCGCCGCTGTTCTGCGCGTTGTTGTTAAAGTCGTAGTAGATCGTGCCGTCGATCTGACGATCCGCATCTGGCGGCTGATAGCCGAAATTGCGGTTCAGCAAAATCTGATTGTTAGCTGCAATGAAGGTAATAGCACCATCAATTGTCGCATCATTGCCCGGATTGACTGCGGTGCCGTCCGCAGTTTCTTGAATGCTGGTCCATGCACCAGAAGCCAGTGCGCCAGTGGCTCCGCTTTCCCCAACATTGAGCACATTGATATGATAGGTGCGGTCAGCGGTCAAGCCAGTGAACTGATAGAATCCGTTTGCGTCAGTAATTGTTGAAACAATGACATCGGCTGCTTGGCCGTTTCCTCCTGGAACACCATCGTTGCCGTAATAAATTAACTGCACAGTTATTCCGCTCAGGTATTCACCTGATACATTAGGAGTACCGCTGCCGTTGACATCCTCCCAAATATACCCAGACACTGCGCTGCTGCCTCCGTAACCGAAGTCGACATTAGTTGCATCAGTCCAGTTGCCGCTTGCGCCGCCGATACGGAAAAAAGTATTCAGTGCATCCCCATTAAGGGTATTCAATACTGTGCTATCAACAGGATTCTTCCAATATGCATCGGGAGATGTGTCGCCACCGGTCGGATTATTCTGAGTGTCTGACGCAGACGCGGTCGGTGACGCGCCATAGACTGAATCAGGAGCTTTAACAAAGTAATAGCCCTGCGTCACGCCCTCGAATATGTAGCTGCCATCTGCGGCGGTAGTGGTTGTCGCTATTGGATACCACTCATAACCGGTGTTGGCGTTGCAATCACCACTTTCTGTGCCGGAAAAGAGGGGGGTTCTTGGTTCAGCAGTTGTTGCGCAGGCCCACAGCTCCACAGTTTGGCCAGGCAAATAGGCATCTTCAGCCGAATTGTCGCCGGTGGTGGAAAACCAGCCTGCGATTTTGTCGTAAAAGAGCGTGCCGCTGATATTCATTGCCGGAACAATATCCACACTGACAGTCGCACTGTCGCTGTTGGCAATCCGTCCGTCGCCCATTTTCGCATCGCCAGCCGCAACTCTGGCGGTGTTCGGCGCGGTCACTGTTGCGGACGTGCTGGGGTTGTGACCTTTCATCGTCACTTTGACCACCTTGGACTCTCCCGGCGCAAGCGGGCCGAGATTGTTCCACACCAATGTGCTGTTGGGACTGCCGACAGTGTGACTGCTTTCAGCAGGGACAGAGCCGACATAATTCAAGTTGTCATCATTATATACATCTTGCAGCTTCACCTCCGTGATGATGTCGCTGTTGCTGGCGGCGCAGGGCTTGTCCGTGTAAACCCGCAGCGCGTAAGCGTCAAGCTCCCAGTTGCCGGTGGGGCTGCCATTTTTCGTTGCGGTAAGCACAGCACTGGCAGCCGCAATTTGCGCCCATGTCGGAGCTGGATTCGCAGTCAAGTTTTGCTCATGATCAACGCCCAAAATATTTGAAATCAGCAAATCGGCAGCCCCGCTTGTGTAAGCAGTGGCATTGATCGTCACGCTTGTTGAATATTTCGATGTTTCCACAGAACCGCCTGTTTCGCGGCTGCCATAGAAAATCACGTTGACATCGGTGATGTTTCCATCATATTTGGCAGGAAGTTTGAAAGCTCCGCTGGCCATCGTGACAGTGTCGCTCGCTGCCGTCCCTAAGTCCGCATATCCATATACTCCGTCACGCGCACCAAGATTGGTCGGATTTATGTAGCCGCCAGAAGTGTTGGTGACAAAAGTCGTGTTTTCTGGGAAAACATCATAATAGCACCCTCCGGGGACAGGAGTTCCGCCCGGCAGAATGTTTTCAACATGCAGCTCGTAGGTGATTGTTTCACCGTCACCATACGGAGCGGTGCTGCTGGTTATCGTTTTGGAAACCTTCAGCGGCGGCAAAAAACCAAAATTAACACCAGTCACGTTTGCTGAAGTGACATCCGCCGCTTTCACAGTGTCCGTCGTCGGCACCGCTCCGGCAGTCAGATCGCTGTCATTTTTGTCCACCACGACGATGAACTTGCCAGCAGGCAGGCTGCCGAAGCTGTATGCACCGGACGCATCAGTTGAGGTGTCGCCCCATTTGATGTCGCCAGCATCCAGCTTGCCGTCACCGTTGGCATCATAATAAAGCGTTACCTTGATTGCATCTTCAATCAGCTCACCGCTCTGCTTCACGCCGTCGCCCAAAACACCGCCGGTTCCGGCACCGTTGTCCAAGAATGTCGTGCCGCTGATAGTGCGGGTTCCTTGAATCAGCGTCACCGCATCATCTTCATCAAAACAAGGTGCCGCGCCGATAGCCGCGCAGCCGGTGTTGGAAACCAGAGGGGCGGTGTAGCCCGTGGAAGGCACCGTCACCTTAAATTCCACCTTCAGCTGCTTGTCGTTCTCCAGCCCGACATTGGCGACCCATTGAAGATTCGTCACTGTTGCCGGAACCGTGCTGCTCCATGTCGCTCCGTTGTCGGCGGAATAAAGAATGGTCACGCTGCTGGCAGGAATGCCGCTGTCAGCCGTCACCTTCGCGCTGCCAGCCACATACGTGGTTCCCGTAGGAATCTTGTCGCGGATAACCAAAGGGGCACCGACGGAAGGATCACCGACCGTCACGGTCAGCCCGCCATAGGAAAGGTTGGGTGGAGTCGCATTAACAGGAGGGTTGCTCACCGCCATTGTATAGGTGAGCGTTGAACCAACTGGGGCGGTCTCTGGATCAACGGCCTTGTTAATAAATGCCAGCGGCTCTTTGGTCTGAAGCAGGAAGCCCGCGCCGTAGTCGCCGCTGAACTTCTCGTTCAAATTGCCGGAAGCCACTTCCTGATACGGCGTGAGCGCACCGGTGCAGGCACCGTTCAGAGCCGCATACTCATAAAAGACCAAGCCGACCGCCCCGGTGTTGTCCGGGATATTTTCAAAATACATCTGATTCTCAAACGGAATCAGCTTCTCGCCGCCACCACTCAGCTTGACGACAAGAATGCCGTAAGTGCGAACAAGGCGGAAGCAGCCCGGATCGTAGACCGAAGGATCGCCCACCGGCTGGAGCCAAGCGTTCTGATCCGGCACGCCGTCGCCGTTGTTGTCAAAGCCCTTGTTCACATTGCCAAGATCGTACCAAATACCCTGAGTGCGGACAGTTTGGCCGGGATAGGCGAAGTCGCCGCCTGTCGGTGTCCAGACATCCCAGCCAAATGCTTCTTCAATGGCGGCCTTGTATTCGGCGGGAACTTTGTTGTCGCCGTTGGGCCAAATTTTGTTGGCCGAGGCGGAAATCTCGCTGCGCAGAGTCAGACCTTGGCGGTCGTGCACAGTTGGCACGCCGCTGCCAGTCGCCCAGACATCATAATACAGCGTCAGATCGTCAGCGGTGGTGCTGCCGCCGGTGATGCTGGTCGTGCAGGGCGGAGCTTGCGGCTGGCCGCCGACATTCACGCACTGCGGATAGGAAATGACCCAATACTCCACCTTGCATTCGCCCGCCTGAAGCGTGCCGATCCATGCCCGGCTGGCATCGCTGACATCGGTGTAGGAGCCGGACTCCTGCTTGAGCGAATATGTGCCGGTGTTGTTCAGCCACGTGCGGGAGTCTCCCGCGCTGTTGAAGACCGGATACAGGCCCGGCGTGCTGCCGACTCCGTCCTTGTAGTCGCCAATATAAACATGCACGTCATTGATCGGCGCGGTAGTCGTGTTGCAGATCTTTGCGCCAACAGTCGCGGCACCGGGCGCATACGTGGCCGGAGTGGTGACGTTGGAATCAACCACCAAGTTGTAGGCGGAAATGATTTCTATCTTCAGATCGCCTTCTGCGGCCCGCGCTGCGGAGAGCGGAGCTGCCAGCATTGCTGCTGCGGTCAGGCAGACTGCGAAATTTCGGCGGAGAAACTGGCTGGTCAGGATTTTCATGGCGGCCTCCTCATGAAGGTCGGTGCGGCACAGCGTGGCATCCACCCTGCTGTGCCGAAACATATTCATTTTTCTTGTTTTCAATCTGCTAAATGATACTGATTCTCACTTAAAATTGTAAACTAATTTTGCAAGGAAAACAAGGGAAAAGGGCGGCCCGGCATCACCCCCCCCGTTTCAACTAAGTCTTTTGAATTATTCGGTAAAAATAAAATTCGACAGATGACGAAAATGAAAGGTTCGTGTCTAACTTAAGTTACGCAGTTCGAGTGCCAACCCATTGATTTTATTTAACGGGCGATTCATGTGACAAAAAGACAACTTGCTATAATGGTTGAGCTTCTTATTTCAACTGCGTAACCCCTATATTTATGGAAAGAGATGAATACATACATTGATACATGCGGATTTTTTGCGCATCAAAAGCCTACCCTTCTATGTACTAAAAAGTCTCCCTTTTGAGATGTAAAAACCTCCCTTTTGATATATAGAAGGGAGGTTTTTTGATACGTAAAAGCCAGGGCTTTTGATAAAAAAAGCCGATGCCTTTTGGAAGGCAAAACTTATGCCTTTTGACAGGCAAACCCTACGCCTTTTGGAAGGCAAAATCTCTGCTGTTTGTTAACTCATAGGTTACGGGAAAATGAATGAGGTCAGAGCCGAAGTAATTCTGTTTATAGCTGGAGCGTGATAACTTGACATTACATTTAACAGGTATCATCTTGTTAAGATTGGATAATATCAACACAAGTTCTGTCTCGTTTTATCCTGCTTCAGCTATAATAGCTTTTGTGGTACTTGGAAAAATAGGTGCGGTTCACGAATCGCCCCTGCATCTGTTTGCCCTGCCTCGTAGGGGCATGCCCCTACAGACCTCGCGTGAAAAAGCGTTGGACAAGACGGGCGGCTTCTGTTAGATGGGAGGGATGCTGAACCTTAATGATCATGACCGCGCCCTGCTCAGCGGCTGCGCCAAATGCGGCGCCTGTGTTCCGGTCTGCCCGGTCTGCCGCGCTGAAGGCCGCGAGGCACTCGCCGCCAGAGGCCGGATGCATCTGCTGGCGGCCAACGACGGCCAGCCGTCGGCACGTTTTGCCGACATCCTCTCCCGTTGCCTGCTCTGCGGGGCCTGCGAGCAGGTCTGCCCGCGCAAACTGCCGATCACCCGGCTGACCGCTGAGGCCCGCAGCCGCCTGCCGCTGCTGCTCGGCCCGGCCAGCCTCCAGAAGGCGGCGGCCTGCGCTGTTCTTGCCCGCCCTGCCCTGCTCGACGGCCTGGTACGGGCGGGCATCAGCCTCCGCCGTCTCCTTGCCCTGCCTGCGGATTCCGGCCTGCGCCTGCGCTTGAACCTGCTGGAGGAGCGGACTGCGCCGGAACAGGAGGGCAGCCCGGCGCAGTCCGGCCAAACAGTAAATTATTTCACCGGCTGCTTCGCCCGCCATGTCCAGCCGTCCATTGCCGCCGCCACAGAACGCCTCCTGCGTCGCTGCGGCCTTAGCGCACGGATCCCCTATGAACAAGGCTGCTGCGGCTTGGCAGCGTGGAGTTCGGGCAGGCTGGATCTGGCCCGCGAGCTGGCCCGGCGCAACATCGCCGCCTTTGCCGGAACCGCCGGGCCGGTGCTTGTGTCCTGCTCGTCCTGCGCGGCGCATCTGCTCGCCTTGCCGTCATTGTTTACCGAGAACGATCCGCAGTGGCGGCAGGCGCAAGCCTTGGCCGACCGAGTGCAGGAATTTAGCGTATTTTTCAGTGAGGCACTGCCGCCTGCGGATGCCGCCTGCGGACTTCGGGTGTTTTATCATGATCCCTGTCATCTCCGCGCTCTGCCGGAAGGGATGGCCGCGCCGCGCCGACTGCTCCAGCGGACGGGATGCGTTGTGCTGGAACCGGAGGACGGCCCGCTCTGCTGCGGTCAAGGAGGCCTGTTCGATCTCGCCTGCCCGGACAGCTCGGCAAAAATTTTTGCCCGCTGCGTCGCCCAAGCCCTTGCCGGGAAGCCTGACCGCATCGCCACAGCTTGTTCCGGCTGCCTGATGCAGTTTCAGGCTGGACTGAAAAAAAAAGAGGCCAAGGCCGTGCATCTGGCAGTTCTTCTGGAGGAGGCCCTGATATAGAACTGGTCCTGACGCAGCGGCCTGACCTCAACGCAGTTCATGCAAGAACCGTGCCAAAATTTAAAAATAACGCAGATGCAGGAGCTTCGTTTATAATTCCTGATGGATGCCTTGGCAGGTCGATGCTGGTAGGCAGAAAATGAGAATGCTTCTTGTTCACATCTGTATGCGTCATTTTTACTCACCTTCCCAGTTGAGCTGGGTAAAAATGACTCAACAGCCGGGCAGGACGATCTGATCCGCCAGCTCCGCGCCGGGCGCAATCACGGCGTTTTCCCAGACAATGCAGCGGGAAAGCCGCGCCCCTGCGCCGATGACCGCGCCCGTACCGACCGCGCCCCAGCCGCTGAAAATAGCCCCTGCGCCGACCTTCGCTTGGGCACTTATTTCCCAGGTAGGCGTTTTTTCAGCCAGCAGGCGGCGGTGCAGGTCAAGATAGTCGGTCGGTGTGCCGATGTCCTGCCAGAAGCAGCCGTCCACCCGCGCACAGCCGACTTGCCCGGCCTGCGCCAGCTCCTCGTACAGATCGATGATGTGAAAAAATCCTTGGGCTGGAATCCGAACAAGCACTTCCCGCTCAACGACATGGATGCCAGTGAAAGCCAGCAGCGTCTCGCCCGCCTGCGCCTGCCCGAAGCCGCAGACCCGCCCGCCGCACACCCGCACCGTGTTGAAGCGGGGAACGTCGTGCAGTGCCAAGGTCACGGCGCAGCCGCCAGCGGCATGGGCCGCCAAAAGGCCGCTCAGGTTGATGTCGTGATAAATGTCGCCGTTCATCACCAGCACCGGGCCGTCAACAAAATGCTCCATCGCCTTGCGCAGGCCGCCGCCGGTGCCCAGCACCTCCTCCTCATGCTGAAGAATCACCTCCGGCCGTCCTGCTGCGGCAGAAGCGATCTGTCCGGCTAAATGATGGCAGTTGACCACAGTTCTTCCGCCGCCCGCCGCAGTCAGCTTGTCGAGCAAAAGATGCAGAAGCGGCTGATTGCAGACAGGAAAAAGTGGCTTCGGGCGGACAAGGGTGTAGGGCCGCAGCCGGGTGCCCAGCCCGGCGGCCAGCAGCATGGCCTGCATTGCTTTGACGTGGGAAAAAGGAATGCGCCTTCGGCTCCGCTCAGGGCACTTGTTGGAGCACGTGCCCTGAGCGGAGCCGAAGGACAATAAAAAAGCCAGTGACGCTTTCCGTCACCGGCTTTTCACGCGGCAGAACTGCCGACCATGTCTCAGCAGCCTTCGATCTTCTTCTCGGCTTTCGGCTGAACTTTCACTTGGGTGTCGACTTTCAGCTCGGTCTTCTCGCAGGTCATAGTGACCGTGTCGCCGTCAACCGCAGTGACCTTGCAGGTCTCGGTCTTGGCGGCGAAAGCGACGGCGGCGGCGGCAACAAAAGCGGCGGCCAGAACTGCTGCAACTGTCTTCTTCATGACAATCGTTCTCCTTGAAAAAGGGTTCTTTGCGGGACAGGACAGATGCCGTCCTGAAATCTGAGTTCCCATAAATTGTAGTCCTTTCTCGGTCGCTTGTCAATCAAAAGCCAAACCGAAATTTTCTATCACCCTGTTTTCAGAGAAGAAATTACTTGGCTCCGCTTTGCTCGGCCAGCAGTTCGTCAAGGTCCTGCCGCAGAACGGCATGAGAGACATAGCCAGGATAGCTTTTCACCACGTTGCCTTTCCGGTTGACTAAAAAAGAAGTGGGAACGCCGGAAAGGCCGCCGAAACCGGCAATGACAGCCTCATCAGCCATGACCACCGGATAATTGATCTTCGTCTGCTCAATCAGTTTTTTGACAATCTTGCTGCCGCCTTCGTCCACGGAAATGCCCAACACCGAAAAGCCGCGCTCGCCCAGCTCCTTCTGTAGGCCGATGAACTCAGGAATCTCCTCCCGGCAGGGCGGGCACCATGTGGCGAAAAACGTCACCAGCAGCACCTTGTCCTTGAATTCGTCGCTGCTGATTTTTTTTTCGTCCGCGACGGCGGGTAGGAGAAAATTGGGCATGGCTTTCGCCGCCAAGGCCGCGCCGGGCAGGAAGAGGAGCAGGGCGGCCAAGGCCGCAGCTTTTATTCTCGTCATCGGACGCATCGGAACACCTGTTCAAATGATTATGGGAGAAGGAAGCGCACAGACGGCTTCTGTTTTTCCGGCTGCACCCCTTCTTTTACATCCGCAGGCGCAGTTTTGTCAACTCAGGAAGGAGAAACGGCAGGCTGCGGAGGAACTGCGGGCAGCCTGCCTGCCGGATCAGGAATACTCGAACGTAATCTTGCCTTTGCTACAACCGACCTGCACCTTGCCGCCCTTGCTCAGTTTGCCGAAAAGGATTTCTTCGGTCAGCACGTCGCCGATCTCCTTCATGATCAGGCGGCGCATGGGCCGGGCACCGAAGGCCGGGTCGTAGCCCTGCTCGGCCAGCCATTTGCGGGCCGCCGTGGTCAAGGTGATAGTCACGTTTTTGTCAGCCAGCTGGCCTTCCAGCTCATGGATCATCTTGCCGACAATCCGCTCCACCGCAGCCATCTGGAGTGGATGGAAAGTGATGATGCTGTCCAAGCGGTTGCGGAACTCCGGCGAGAAAAGATTCTTCAATGCCTTCTGCTCCTTGCCCTTGGAATCGCCGGTGAAGCCGATGGTCCGCTCGGTCATTTCCCGTGCGCCTGCATTGGTGGTCATGATCAGGATCACGTTGCGAAAATCCGCCCGCCTGCCGCTGTTGTCGGTCAGGGTCGAGTGATCCATCACTTGCAGGAGAATTGAGAAGACATCCGGGTGGGCCTTTTCAATCTCATCCAGCAAAAGCACGGTGTGCGGGTGCTTACGGATCGCGTCGGTGAGCAGGCCGCCCTGCTCAAAGCCGACATAGCCAGGAGGCGCACCGATCAGCCGCGAAACCGCGTGCTTCTCCATGTACTCGCTCATGTCAATCCGCTCAAAATGAACAGAGAGCGATTGGGCGAGCTGGCGGGCGACCTCGGTCTTGCCCACGCCGGTCGGCCCGGCAAAGAGGAAGGAACCGGCTGGCGCGTTGGGATTGCCCAAGCCTGCTCTGGCCCGCTTCACCGCCCGCACGACCTCGATGATGGCCTCGTCCTGGCCGAAGATCACTGACTTCAGGTCGCGTTCCAGATGACGCAGACCCTCAGTCTTGTTGTTGACCTTAGAAACCACCGGCACCCGCGCCATCTTGCCGACAATCGCCTCAACATCAGCCAGCGTGACCACACAGCCGGTCTTCCCGGCCAAGCGCATGGACGCGCCGACCTCGTCCATCACGTCAATCGCCTTGTCCGGCAGAAAACGGTCGTTGATGTAGCGGTTCGCCAATTCAGCGGCGGCGGAAATCGCCTCCTCCGAATAGGTAAGCTGATGGTGCTGCTCGTAGCGGGGCTGGAGGCCGCGCAGAATGGAGCAGGTATCCTCGACCGACGGCTCCTCCACATCAATTTTTTGAAAGCGGCGCGACAAGGCGCGGTCTTTTTCGATGTGATTTTTGTACTCCTCGTAGGTGGTCGAGCCGATGCAGCGCAGGCTGCCAGACTGGAGCGCGGGCTTGAGCAGATTCGATGCGTCCATTGAGCCGCCGCTGGTCGCACCTGCGCCGACGATGGTGTGCATCTCATCAATGAAGAGGATGGCGCGCTCCATCTTTTCAACCGTGTTGACCACCGCCTTCAGCCGTTTCTCAAAATCGCCCCGGTATTTGGTGCCAGCGACCAATGCGCCCATGTCGAGCATATAGATGGTCGTGTCTTGCAGCAGGGCCGGAACGAATTTGGCCGGATCAGGCGTTTCGCTTTTGCGGGTGACAGCATCTTCGTGAATGCGCAGGGCCAATCCCTCAGCAATGGCGGTCTTGCCCACGCCTGGCTCACCGACCAAGAGCGGATTGTTCTTGCGGCGGCGGCAGAGCACCTGCATCATCCGCTCCAGTTCCTTGCCCCTGCCGATGAGCGGATCAATCTTGCCGCTGGCAGCTAGCACCGCGAAGTTGACCGTATAAAGCTCCAGCGGGTCCTCGCCCTCGGCCTTCTTTTTCTGCTCCTTGGCTGGGCTGTCCGGCTGCTCGGATTGACGGGCCATAGGCAGCGGATTGTTTTTCGGCGCACCGCTCTCGGCCATGTGATGAGAGAGATACTCCATCACCTCCATCCGACCCACGCCCTCGCTACCGAGGAAATACACGGCGTGCGAGTCTGGCTCGGCGAAAATGGAGACCAGCACGTCGCCGGTGTCCACCTCGCGCTTGCCCGCGCTCTGAACATGATTCACCGCCCGCTGGAGAACGCGATTGAAGGCCACAGTCTGGGACGGCTCGGCCTTGCCGGTCTGGAGCAGGGGAATGCCCGCAGAAAGGAACTCTTCCAGCCGCTCTTTCAGCGATTCATTGCTTCCGCCGCATTTTTCAATAATTTGCGAAGTCATGTCATCATGGAGCAGACCCCAGAGCATGTGTTCGACCGTCACATACTCATGCCTCTTCGATTTTGCTTCTTTGATGGCCTTGATGAGAGCCAATTCTAATTTTCTGCTTAACATGATGGCCGCCTTCTATGTGAAAATTTTAAATTCAAAGTCATGCGCGGCTGCTCAGGCCCGCTCCAAGGAGCATTTCAAAGGGAACTCGTTCTGCCGGGCCAGCTGATGCACTTCCGCAACTTTCGTTTCACCGATTTCACGGGTGTAGATGCCGGCCACGCCCTGCCCCTGATGATGGACATTGAGCATGATCGCGGTGGCTTCCTCCGTGTTTTTGCCAAAAATCATCTCCAATATCATGACCACAAAATCCATGGTCGTGTAGTCGTCGTTGTGCAGAAGAACCTTGTAGAAGGGAGGCTCTTGGAGCTTTTCCCGGTCTTTAATTGCGGTTTCTTCCCTTGTCCCCGAATAGGTGGTGGTACCCATGCTGCTGCTGACCGCTCTGTGCTGAGTTTGCGTCCCGGCTTGCCCAGCCCCGCGCGCAGGGGCCTGCTGGAACAGGAAAAAAACGCTTCCTATCTGTATTGTATAATGCCCGCTCTAAATTTTGCAAGTTCCCTTTCGCCAAGACGACGGTTTATCATGATCTTATCATCATGGCCAGCACCGTGTGCTGCACCACAGTGTCGGCGGCGACGGGCGAGCCTTTCAGCCGTCGGTCAGCAGAGAGAATTAGCTGCATCCAGTGCCGGAGCAGCGGCAGCGGAAATCCGGCGGCAGTCTTGAATTTCATATACAAAGCAAAAGGATGGCCGGCCAGCTCGCTCTGCCAGCGAGGGTTGCCCTTCAGCAGCGGCAGACACTGTTCCTGAAAAACATTGGCCGCGATGCCGGGCCGCCAGCGGTACTGCTCCTGCTCCAGCAGCGAGCGGAAGAGGAGCAGATTGCGGACGTAATTTCGCAGAGTTGCCAGCACCGCCAAGCCGTGGATGCCGTTTTCTTGCAGGCGGCCCGCGATAAACAGAGCTTTTTCCAAATTTTTATTGCCCACCGCTTCGGTTAGCTCAAAAACCGCTTCTTCGCGGGTGCGCCCCACCATGCGGTTGAGGTCGTCCAGTGTGATCCGAGCTGCGGCGCCGACCGAAAGAATCAGCTTTTCGGTCTCCATCACCGCTGCTGCCGGATGAAAACCGACCCGCTCCAGCAACAGTTCGATCACGCCTTTGTCCAACGTTTTGCCAAACTCTTGCAGCGTGTTGCCGATCTGCTCGCGCAGCACGGCCTCCTGCTCTTTTTTCGCCTGCGAGGACGAGCCGGTGTCCACGCTCAGATCGAGCACGGCGAATTTCGCGCTGAAGGATTTATACAGCTTTTTGCGCTTGTCCAGATCCTCAGCCAGCAGGAGTAGCGTGTTGTTCTTGGGCAGGCCGCTTTCCAAGGCCGCCAGCAGCAGCTCGCCCGCGTCTCCGGCGGAAAGGCCGGATTTAACCGCCTCCATCTGATCAAGCAGCGTACCAGTCCAGCTCAGATTGCCTGCGGGCTTGGCAAAGCCGAAGCATTTCTTCCACTGCTCCTCGCTCAGGCTGCCGGGATCGTCCGCGCTGTCCAATCCGGCAGCGGCGAGCATGGCCCGTAGCTGCTTGGCCGCCTTGTCCGGGCTGCCCTCCTCCCACGCTCTGACCGCTTTTTTCCAGATCGCATCAGCGACATTCTTGGAATGGAAAATCCTGCTGCCGTTGACTCGGAACACCTGCCTGCCGCCAAGCAGGCTGAAGCTGCGCAGCTTGGCCAAGGTGCTGCCGTGGTCTTCGCTGTCGCCGTCAATGGCGTGCACCGTGCCGCCCTTGGCGCAGAGGGCCGCGCAGACCTGTTCAGCGGCCTGCTGGCAGAGCGAGCGTTCGCCGAAAAGCAGCAGGGCCGGGCACGGCGCGCCGCCGCTGATCTCGCGGAGCAGGTCGTTCAGCTTGCTGCGGTCGTAAACGGGCATGGACGGGCGGAGTTCGGGTTCATGATCAAGCCTTCAGCATGGGGTTTAGCACCGGCAGGCGGGATTGTCAAAAAATAAAAGCCGTTTTTTGCCGGGCGGCGGCGGTGAGGGGGCTGCTGAATCTTCCCTGTTGACAAGAACGGCGTTCGGTTTTAGTCTCTGGGATGGGGGTGGTGCAGCCAAGCTGCCGGGAGTTTGCCCGTTTACAATTTACAGCCACGAAGAATGCCAGAAATTTGCCGATTTTACGGAATTATCATTCGGATGTTCTTGATTGACAACGAGCATCCGCCACGGCATATTCATGTAAAATATGGCGAATATGTTGCAGTGATGGAGCTTGAGAATATGAACATCATAGAAGGCAGTTTGCCTAAACGGTGCCGTCAGCTTGTTCGAGAATGGGCAGAGATTCATCAGCAGGAACTTATAGAGATGTGGGAGACTCAAAATTTTCATCCGATTAAGCCGTTAGAATAACAATGAAGCTGGAAAGTTTTGAAAATTCTGGATTCAATTTTTTGTTGTTTTTTGCAAACGGAGAAATGTTTGCTGTTGACATTCATCCTCTTATTGAAAAATACGTTTCAGAGAGCGACCTAAACTCAGCAAAAATTGATTCTGAATGGGGTTGCCTCGAATTCTGCAACGGAATTGTTGATATTGACCCGACAACATTATATCGCTATGCAGTTAGTTGTGGTTCTTCCAAGCAGCATAAAGGCAGCGGTGAACGAAGCGAGCAGATCATTTCGTGAAAATTTTGTTTACTCAATAGAGAAAATGAAGTATTGTTGTGTCTGGGGTGTGAAAGCAGAGCCAAGTAGTACGTTTCTTAACCGTCGCCTGGCCTGTAGGGGTCAGGGATCGTTCATTTGAGCAGCAGCGCAACAAGGATTCGGCCAGCAGATATTGATCGCTATCCCGCAAAGCTCGACAAACGATGTTGTGTTCATGTGATGTCTCCCTGCCTGCGTCATTGCAAGCATAGCCAAGCATACCATAATTTGTATCCCAGCGTGAAGGGGGTGGCACTATAGTTACAGTGTCGAGGTAGCATGTACTACTTACTATGGCAAGCTCCCTGATATGCTTCTGCTTTCATACCCCATTTTTTATGAAACGAATAAATGACTGGTTCAGGATCAAGAAGTATCCTCACATTGGATTTCCACTGGTTGAATCGGATCGTCTTTGGGTCGAGAAGTATGTAAGTAACCCTGCAAATGTCGCCAAGCACGCCTTCTTTCCTTTTATCCATCGGACAATGCTAACTCGGAAATTCAGGAAAGAGTACGACGAGTTTACTGATGAGATAACCAATGAAGGGCTGCGCAAGAAAAGTGAAAAAATTCGTGAGATATTCTATGCCAACCATATAGACTCAAACGTCTTCAGTTATTACACGACCAAGATTGGAAAAATCTATGAAGAGGAACTGGCTCGTCGAAATCTCTCGGACTTTGTAACGGCCTACCGAAACATTCCACATCCGACAAAACGGCGCGGAATGAACAATGTTGATTTCGCAGAAGAAGTATTCTCGTTCATTCGGCGGCAAAAAACGCCAGTCCTTGTGGCTACAACATTTGACATAAAGAGTTTTTTTGACAACCTGAACCATTTACGACTGAAATCTGCCTGGGCCAGCCTTCTGCGGCTCGAACAACTACCTCCAGACCATTATAATATTTTCAAAGCTATTACCAAGTTTTCGTTTATAGATATCAAGTCATTATTCGATGTCGTCAAAAATGACTTAATTAAATACGAAAAAGATAATGGTATCAAGCGAGTTTCAGTTAAAGATATTGAAAATTTAAGAAATCAAGAGATAGTTGCATTTTGCACGGCAGGAGAGTTGCGGTCAAAAATTCGACCATCTGGAATCATAAAATCAAATAAATTTATAAAAAATAATGATGGTACATCATCAAAACGAGAAAAAGGGATTCCGCAGGGTTCACCAATAAGTTCCATGCTTGCTAACCTGTACCTTATGGACTTTGACTCGAAAATAGCAGAGGCAGTTAAAGAGTGCGGCGGTTTCTACCGGCGATACTCTGATGATATTGTTGTAGTAACACCTGAAAGCTCAGGAGAAAGGCTCCGAAAATTGGTTTTGAATACAATAAAAGAATACGATCTGGAAATTCAGGATAGCAAAACAAATTCATATAAATTTCATTTCTCACCGCTTGGTTACGTCTGCGGTAAAATACTCCCAAATGGCAACCTGAATATAAGGAGACGATTCACTTATTTAGGCTTTGAGTTTAATGGACGTTTCACGTACTTGAAATCGTCAAGTTTGTCGAGTTTTTACAGAAGAATGAAACATTCAGTTAAGCGCGGATCTTTCTACGCGAAATTTTCAAAATATAAAGAAGGACGTGGCGAGATATTTAGACGACGATTGTTTAAAAAATTTTCTTATCTTGGTGCAAGAAGAAAGATGCAGTGGGAGTTTGATGAAAATGAAGAAAAATGGAAAAAGTCCTACCGACATGAATGGGGAAACTATCTGACGTACGCAAACATGGCGCATTTTAATATGAAGAACAGCAAAATCAGAGGGCAGCTTCGTAATCACTGGCTCATACTGAACCACTTCATTAAAAAACATGAGGCAGTAGCAAAAAAAATCTAACGTCAAGTTCGAGCGCGACAAAAAAACAGGTGCCATCATCATCGTTTTTTACTGTCTGCACATACTTCACAAATGATTCCCTCCGCTCGTCTCATCGGTATCGCCCTCAGCGGCGGAGTTGACTCCACAACCGCCGCCGCCCTGCTGCTGGAACAGGGCTTTGCCGTGCAGGGCTTTTTCATGCTTCTGCTGCCGGAGAGCGAAGAGCAGGCTGCCAAGGCGCAGGCTGTGGCTGATCAGCTCGGCATTCCGCTGCATCTCGTTGACCTGCGCGAAGAATTCCGCCAGCAAATCATCACCGCCTTTGCCGCCGCCTACCGCTGCGGACTCACGCCCAACCCCTGCATCCTCTGCAACCGCCTGATCAAATTTGGCTTGCTCTTCGAGGCGATGGCTGCGCAGGGCATGGAGGCGATGGCCACCGGTCATTATGCGCGAACTGAGGGCGGCTGCCTGCGCCGGGGCCTCGATCCGGGCAAAGATCAGTCCTATTTCCTCTGCCGCCTGAGCGCAGCGCAGCTGAAACGGCTCATCCTACCGCTGGGAACGTGGCGGAAAAACGAGGTCTTCACACGGGCGGCGGAGCTGGGCTTCAGCCAGTTTAAAGCAGGCGACGAGAGCCAAGATGTCTGCTTTCTTGCCGGGCAGGATTTGCCCTCATTTCTGCGCCAAGAAGGGCTGGAGGCTCGCAGCGGCAAGATTGTCACGGCGGACGGCAGGATGCTTGGCAACCATCAGGGCTGCTGGAACTACACGGTTGGCCAGCGGCGCGGCTTGGGCCTGCCCGACGCGACTCCGTGGTATGTCACCGGCTTGGACGCGGCTGACAATCGAGTGATTGTCGGGAAAGACGAGGAGCTGTTCCGACGCGAGCTGCTGCTGACGGAGGTGGATTGGCATATCCCACCGCCCGTAATGTGGCAGGGTCGGGCGCAGCTCCGCTCACGGCATCAGGCCGCCGCAGCGCAAGTCATGCCTGCCGAGAACGGCTGCTGGCAGCTCTGCTTCGATGAGCCGCAGCGGGCGGTCACACCGGGGCAGTTTGCGGTCTTTTATGAGGACGACCGGGTGGTTGGTTCTGGGGTCATCCGGCAAATGCCGTCATCTCAATAATGCCGCGTTTTTTCACCCGGCCCCTGCTGGTTTAGGCTTGCGCCGCTGGGCAATTCAGTGTATATAGATTCTTTTTTTGCAGGCAGCCGCTGCCTGACCCTGCCCTACGGCAGGGCTGCTGCCTGAAGCCGCCTGTCGGCCCGGCAGCATGGCATGAGGAAACGTGTCAAGGGGTTGCAGAATGCTGTGACTCCTTTTTTTATTTTTCAACTGACGTTTGCAGGCAGGCGGCTGGATTCCGTCCGGGGCAGGCCGGGGAAGATCGCAGCGGTCAGGACGCAGAGGAACCAGAGATGAACAAAGATTTGAAATTCGTGCGGAACATCGGCATCAGTGCCCATATTGATTCGGGCAAGACCACGCTCACCGAGCGCATTCTGTTCTACACCCAGCGCATTCATGCCATCCACGAGGTGCGCGGCAAGGACGGCGTGGGCGCGACCATGGACTCGATGGAGCTGGAGCGCGAGCGCGGCATCACCATTCAGTCCGCCGCCACCTACTGTTCGTGGAAGGACACCAGCATCAACATCATTGACACCCCCGGCCACGTGGATTTCACGGTCGAGGTGGAGCGCGCCCTGCGCGTGCTGGACGGTGCGGTACTCGTCCTCTGCTCGGTGGGCGGTGTGCAGTCGCAGTCTATCACGGTTGACCGGCAGATGACCCGCTACAGTGTGCCGCGCATCGCCTTCATCAACAAGTGCGACCGCACCGGTGCCAACCCGGAGCGCGTTGTCCGCCAGCTGCGCGAGAAGCTGAATCTGAACGCCATCATGCTCCAGATTCCCATCGGCTTGGAGGCTGATCTGGACGGCGTGGTTGACTTGATCACGATGGAGGCGGTCTATTTCGAGGGCGAGCAGGGCCGCGACATCCGCCGCGCCGAAATCCCGGCTCATCTGCTGGAGCAGGCCAAAGCCAAGCGCGAGGAAATGCTGGATGCGGTCTCCATGTTCTCCGACGAGCTGATGGAGGCGATGCTGGAGGAAGGCGACATTCCGGCAGAGCTGATCCACGACGCGATCCGCAAAGGCACCCTTTCCTTGCAGCTGGCCCCGGTGATGATGGGTTCCGCTTACAAGAACAAGGGCGTACAGGAACTGCTTGATGCTGTGCAGATGTATCTGCCCTGCCCGACTGACGTGGAGAATATCGCCCTTGATCTCGACAACAACGAGGCCGAGGTTAAAGTTTCCAACAACACCGCAGACCCGCTCGTTGCGCTGGCCTTCAAGCTGGAGGACGGACGCTACGGCCAGCTGACCTACGTGCGCACCTATCAAGGCGAGGTCAGGAAAGGCGATTTCATTATCAACACCCGCACCGGCAAAAAGGTAAAGGTGGGCCGTCTGGTGCGGATGCACGCCAACGAGATGGAGGAGATTGACGAGGCCGGTTCTGGCGACATCATCGCCCTCTTCGGCGTTGAGTGCGCGTCTGGCGACACCTTCTGCGGCGGCAACATCAACTGGTCCATGACCTCAATGCACATTCCTGCGCCGGTCATCTCTTTGGCGATCAAGCCGAAGGATACCAAGGCGCAGGACAACATCTCCAAGGCATTGAACCGCTTCTGCAAGGAAGACCCGACCTTCAAGTCTTTTGTTGACCACGAGACCGGCGAGACCATCATCTCCGGCATGGGCGAGCTGCACTTGGATGTGTATATTGAGCGGATGAAGCGCGAGTACAAGGCCGAAGTTGAAGTCGGCGCACCGCGCGTCGCCTACCGCGAGGCCATCACCCAGCGGGCGGAATTCGACTACACCCACAAGAAGCAGACCGGCGGCTCTGGTCAGTTCGGTCGCGTCGCAGGCTACATGGAGCCGCTCCCAGAGGGCAACTACGAGTTCGTCGATGATATCGTCGGCGGCTCGATTCCCCGTGAGTTCATCTCCTCCTGCGACAAGGGTTTTCAGGCTTCGATGGACAAGGGCCTGTTGACGGGCGCACCAATCAACGGTGTGCGGATGGTGATCAACGACGGCAGCTATCATACGGTTGACTCCTCGGACATGGCTTTCCAGCAGGCGGCCAAGGGCGCGTTCAAAGAAGCCTACCGCAAAGCAGGCGCGGTGATCATGGAGCCGATCATGAAAGTGGCGGTAGAAGGGCCGTCCGAGTTCCAAGGCTCAATCATGGGCAGCCTGAACCAGCGGCGCGGCATCATCGTCGGCACATCCGAAGAGGCCAGCTACACCGTGGTTGAGGCGGAGATGCCGCTGTCCGAGATGTTCGGCTATTCAACGGTGCTCCGCTCGCTGACCCAAGGCAAGGCCGAGTTCAGCATGGAGTTCGCCGCCTACCGGCAGGTGCCGAAGGGCGTGGCCGAGCAGCTGATCAAGGACTTTGAAGCCTCCAAGAAGAACTGATACCACACCACTACGAGAGGTGCATTATGGGATATGAACCGTTAGTCAAACAGAACCCTCTGCGGGTGCTCAAGCTGACCGGCAACGACAAGAAAATGGGCCTGATCATGGCCCGCGCCGGTCTCGGCAAAACCGCCCTGCTGGTGCAGATCGCGCTGGACGCGATTCTGCGCGGCAAGCGGGTGCTCCACATCAGCATCGGCGAGAGCTTAGACAAGACCAAGCTCTGGTACGACGATATGCTGCATGTCATTTTGCAGGAATGCCCGGTGGCCAAGCCGCACGAGCTGATTGACATGGTGCGGCAGCACCGGATGATCATGACCTTCAAGGTCGGCGGCTTTGACCGCGAGCGGCTGGCCGAGCGCCTGCACGACCTGATCCAGCAGAACATCTTCACCCCGGACTGCGTGGTGATTGACGGCTTTGACTTTGCCGCCGCTGATCATGCCAAACTGGAAGACATCCGTCAGCTGATGGATGAGTTGAAGCTGCAAACTTGGTTCTCAGCCACCAGCCACCGCGACGACACCCGCGTGTCGCCGTCCGGTGTGCCCGCGCCTTGCCATGAGATGGATGACCTGTTTGAGACCGTGGCCCTGCTTAAGTCATATCAGGATCACATTGAGCTGGAAATACTCCGCGACAACGGTGCCAAGGCCGAGGGCAGCAGCAATCTCTGTCTTGATCCTGCCACGATGATGGTCAAGCAGGCGTAGCCACCGTGGCGGTCTGCACAGCTTATCCACGCCTTCCCGATAAGCTGTCGGAAGATTCTTGATAAGCTGTGTAGGCTCCCCCGACAGGCTGTCGGGGATCTCTCGACAGCCTGTGCAGCGATTCCCGATAAGCTGTCGGGACATGCCCGATAGCTTATGCAGATTTCCCCGACAGCCTGTTGGAGTGATTTCGTCTCACCTCTCCCACATCACAGCCATGCGTTTCCGTCCCTGCATAGACCTGCATGACGGCAGGGTCAAGCAGATCGTCGGCTCGACTCTGAACGACGACAGCTCCGCAGCCCTCCGCACCAATTTCTCTTCCGATCTGCCGCCCTCTTGGTATGCCAATTTGTACCGGCATGACAATCTGACTGGCGGCCACATTATCATGCTGGGGCCGGGCAATGAGGCTGCGGCAAAGGATGCTCTGGCCGCTTGGCCGGGCGGGCTTCAGCTTGGCGGCGGCATCAGCGATGCCAATGCGGAACAATGGCTTGAAGCTGGAGCCTCGCACGTCATCGTCACTTCCTATGTTTTCCACGACGGCCAGCTTGATTTCACCCAGCTGGAGCATCTACGGCAGCTAATTGGCAAAGAGCGGCTGGTGCTTGATCTGAGCTGCCGCTGGCGCGAGGACGGTTATTACGTCGTCACCGACCGCTGGCAGAAGTTTACGAAGCTGCGCATCAGCAAAGAACTGCTGACTGAGCTGGCCGCAAGCTGCGCCGAGTTCCTCATTCACGCGGTGGATGTGGAAGGCAAGTGCATGGGCGTGGACGAACGGCTGCTGGCTTTGCTCGCAGAAGCAGATTCACCAAGTCCTGTCACCTACGCGGGTGGCGTGAGCAGTATGGCTGATTTGAAGCTGATCCGGCGTGTTGGCCAGAGCAAAATTAATGCGACCGTCGGCAGCTCGTTGGACATCTTCGGCGGCAGCGGCTGCAAATATGATGACGTGGTGCAACTCTGCCGTTCCGGCTCAGAGCCGCCTCTCTCCTGATCAAGCAAAAACAGGCTGCGGTGTTCTGCCGCATCTCTTTTGCCTGTTTACATTTTACCAAGCCCGTGGTATGAAACTTTGTCCGGCTGCGCTGAACATGCTCGGCGCAGCTCACAAACACTGTTTTTCCCATAGACCGGCCCTTGGCCGTTTCTTTCGCATTTTATTGGAGTGATCCTATGCGGCTGCATCGCTTTCTCCTCAGCGGCGTTGTTCTGGCATCCCTGTTCCTCGGCGCGTCCATTCACGGCAAGGTCATGCCGACAGAGTTTGATGCCGGACGAAACCGTCTGATTGGCTACATGCTCAGTCAGCAGCTACAGCGACAGCATTTCAGCCGCAAGCCTTTTGACAAGCAGATGTCCAAAGCGGCCTACACCCTGTATCTCAAGCAGCTCGATCCGCGCAAGCAGTTCCTGCTGGCTGAAGACGTGCGGCAGCTTGACGCTTTTGCGGAAAAAATTGATGAGGAACTCAGCGATGGGCGCATTCTGCTCCCTGATGCGGGCATGGCACTGCTCAACCGGCGGGCCGGAGAGGTCGAAAAGCTTATTGACCAGCTTTTAGATGCCGGATTTGATCTGGGCCGGGTCGATTATCTACAAACCGACTCAGAAAAAATCAATCATCCGGCTAATGCCGAAGAGCTGCGGGAACGCTGGCGGCTTTCGCTCAAGCTGGAGGTGATTGATTCCTATCTTGAGGAAATTGAGCAGGAGAACAAGAAGCGGGAGGAGGCGAAGAAATCTCTGATTGCTCCTGAAAGCGCGGAGATTGACAAGCAGCTTTGGACTGCGGCAGTGGAGAAGGTGCGGAAAAAGACGCACCGTTTCTTAGGCAGACTTCAGAAGACAGAGCGGCAGGAGCATTACAACCGCTACTTTGACACTATCGCCAAATCCTTTGACCCGCACACCAGTTACATGCCGCCTACCTCCAAGGAGGATTTTGACATTCACATGCGCGGCACTTTGGAGGGCATCGGTGCGCTGCTGCGGGAGGATGACGGCCAAATTAAAGTGGTGAACATCATCCCCGGCAGCCCTGCGGAGGCGCAGGGGCAGCTCCAAGCTGAAGATGCCATCATGGCGGTTTCCGAAGAGAAAGGCGAGCCGGTGGACATCTCTGCCATGAGCATCCGCGAGGCGGTAGCTCTCATCCGTGGTCCAAAAGGCAGCACGGTGCGTCTGACGGTCGCCCGGCCTGACGGCACCCGCTTGGTCATCCCCATTGTCCGCGACGTGGTCAAATTGGAAGACACCTATGTCAAATCAGCGGTGCTCAAAAACAAGCAAGGCGGCAAGATCGGCTACATCCGCATCCCCAGTTTTTACCGCGATTTTTCTGACAGTCAGAGCGATGCCTCGCGCAATGTCACCGATGACACCCGCAGCGAGCTGCACAAATTGAAAAAAGAGGGCGTTGCCGGGCTGATTTTGGATCTGCGCGGCAACGGCGGCGGCTCGCTCTCGGACGCGGTGGATGTCTCCGGGCTGTTCCTGCCTGGCGGGCCAGTGGTGCAAGTCAAAGATGCCAATGGCAAGATCATGGTCTTGGAAGACGAAGACAGCAGCGTGACCTATGACGGCCCGATGATTGTGCTGATCAACCAGTTCGCGGCTTCAGCTTCAGAAATTTTGGCCGGTGCGCTGCAAGATTACGGCAGAGCCTTGGTGGTCGGCGGGGCACACACCCACGGAAAGGGCACAGTGCAGGCTCTGCTGGACATGAACCGCAATCTGCCCCTGCTGCATCTGAAAAAATACGATGATTTGGGTGCGCTGAAAGTCACCATCCAGCAGTTCTATCGGATCAACGGCAGTTCAACCCAGTACAAAGGCATTGAGCCGGATGTGGTGCTGCCCAGTCTGCTCGACTATTTGGAAAGCGGCGAGCAGTATTTGGACAACTCCCTGCCGTGGGATCATGTCAAAGCCGCATCCTACAAGGCTTGGAGCGGCCCTCGCATTGACCATACCGCTGCCCAGTTGAAGACTGAACGCTACTTGACCGAGAGTGAAAAGTTCAAAAGGATTGAGGCCGAGCGGCTGCGAGCGAAGGAACGCAAGGAGAAAAGTCTGGTGCCGGTCTATCTGGCCGGAGTGCTGAAAGACCGCAATGAGCTGGAGAAGTCGCGGAAAGAGACTGAGGCGACCGGAGTTCTTGATGGCGACGAGGACGAGGAGGCGCATGGGAAAAAGAACAAAAAAAGTTTGGCGGAGGAGCTGGCTGAAGATCCCTATGCCGACTTAGCCCTGTCTCTCATGAACAGCACAGCGGCAGTGGTGGACAACTCCGGCGGCAGAAAATAATATTTTTTTCTTGAAATCCGCCCGCAATCGTGATAGAGCAAAGACCACCATGCCGAGCTTGAACGAAGCCCTGAAGCGTAACGAGGAGAAAATCCTCGCCCTGTGGACAGAACGGACGCTGGATACATATGAGTCATCCAGTTTTTTCAAAAAATCACAGGACATATTCGCCAATCCGGTCGGCATGAACATCCGCGAAGGGCTGACCGCGCTTTTCCGCTTGCTGGTTGCGGGCGCAGGCGCGGAGCAGTTTGCCCAGCCGCTGGATCAGATCATCCGCATCCGAGCAGTGCAGAATTTCACGCCGTCGCAGGCGGTCGCTCCGCTTCTGGATGTGAAGAGCGTGGTGCGGCAGGTGTTCTCAGCAGACAACGAGTGCCGAGCATTGCTCCCAGAGCTGATTCCCTTTGATGCTGAGGTAGATCGAGCAGCACTGCAAGCATTTGATCTGTACATGGAATGCCGGGAGCGGCTGCATAAGGCGCGCATCCGAGAGCTGAAAAGCGGCAGCTATATTCTGACTGATTCAGGCTGCGCTTCAGCGTTGATCAGAGAAAATTTGCGGGAACTGTCGCCGAGAGCACAAACAGGAGGCTGCGCAGCGGACAAAGCATAGGATATATGCTTTAAGATATTTTTATTTTTTTAAAAGGGAGCGATCAATGAAGCACACCTTCCCCTTGGTTGCAGTCATCGCCTTGGCGTTGATTGCGTGGATCGGGTCCAACATACCCGGCATGCAATACCTGTTTGGCGTTGCGGTGCCGTATGCGGCCCTGATTCTTTTTGTCGGCGGCTTCTGCTGGCGGGTTCTTGATTGGGCCAAATCGCCGGTGCCGTTCCACATCCCCACCACATGCGGGCAGGGTTATTCCATGCCGTGGGTGAAACGGGATAAATTCGAGGCCCCGGTCAGCACCGGCGAAGTGCTGGGCCGGATGTTCATGGAAATCGCCTTATTCCGCTCCCTCTGGCGCAACACCAAGGCCAGCATCAAACCCGGCCCGGAGCTGACCTACACGTCCACCCGCTGGCTCTGGCTCTTCGGTATCCTTTTCCATTACAGTATGCTGGTGATTCTGCTCCGGCATTTCCGTCTTTTCGTTGGATCTGAGCTATTCTTCGTCACGGCATTAGAGGCCATTGATGGCTTCACCCTCAACCCGACCCCGGAGCTGTCGCTCTACGTCACCGACGCGCTGATCCTTGTCGGCTTAGTGGCTCTGCTGGCCCGCCGTTTCCTGATCAAAACGGTGAACTACATCTCCTTGGCCAACGATTACTTCCCGCTCTTCCTCCTGATCGGCATCGCCCTCACCGGCATTCTGATGCGCTACTTCCTCCGTTCCGGCGTGGATATTGTGGCCATCAAGCAGCTCGCTCTCGGCCTGACCACCTTCAAGCCGGTTGTGCCGCCAGACATCGCCTCAATCTTTTACGTACACCTGTTCTTAGTCTCCTGCCTGCTGGCCTATTTTCCCTTCTCCAAGCTGATGCACATGGGCGGAGTCTTTCTCAGCCCAACCCGCAATCTGGCCAATGACAGCCGGATGCGGCGGCATGTCAATCCGTGGAACCCGGACATCAGGCCGCATTCCTATGCGTCTTATGAGGACGAGTTCCGGGCGGACATGATCGAGCAGGGCATCCCGGTTGAAAAAGAACTGCCGCAAGGCTGACGAATAACAGGTGGACAAGGGACTATCACAATGGCCGTTATAAAAAAAGATGCGCTGGCGCGGAGCTTGGTCGAAGACCCGACCATGATGACCGGCTCCATGCCGGACAAAGACTGGACGGAAATCCCAGCGGTGTTCAAGCCGGGCAACTACGCCTACACGACCAAGCCGGAAAAGCTGGAGTATCTCAACAGCCAGCAGGGCGTGAGCTTCCCGAATGCCCGCGCTTGGAACCCGGAGAACGAGGACTGGAAGCTGCCGGAGAACTGGAAGGAGATCATCATCAAAGGGCTGGCGGACCGCTTAGACCGCTTCCGCTCTTTGAAGATATTCATGGACTGCTGCGTCCGCTGTGGTGCCTGTGCAGACAAGTGCCATTTCTTCCTTGGCACTGGCGATCCAAAGAACATGCCGGTGCTGCGGGCCGAGCTGCTGCGCTCGGTCTATCGGCAGGAGTTCACCTTGGCGGGTAAGCTGCTCGGCAAGCTGGCAGGCGGCCGCGAGATGACCGTCGGCGTGCTGAAAGAGTGGTTCATGTACGCCTACCAGTGTACAGAGTGCCGCCGCTGCTCGGTCTTTTGCCCCTACGGTATAGACACCGCCGAGATCACCATGATGCTGCGCGAGCTGCTGCATCTGGTTGGCTGCGGCATCAACTGGGCGATGGAGCCAGTTTCAAACTCCAACCGCACCGGTAACCACATGGGCCTGACCCCGCAGGCTTTCAAGGGCAACGTGGAATTTCTCTGCGAAGACCTTGAAAACCTCACCGGGGTCAAGGTCAACCCGACCTTCAACCGCAAGGGCGCGGAGGTGCTGTTCATCACCCCGTCTGCGGACGTGTTTGCTGAGCCGGGTCTGTTCACCTGCATGGGCTATCTGCTCCTCTTCGAGGCCATCGGGCTGGATTACACGTGGTCAACCTACGCCTCCGAAGGCGGCAACTTCGGCCTCTTCACCTCCAACGAGATGATGAAGAAGCTGAACGGCAAGATGTATGCCGAGGCCAAACGTCTGGGCGTGAAGTGGATCCTCGGCGGCGAGTGTGGCCACATGTGGCGCGTCATCCATCAGTATATGGACACCATGAACGGCCCGGCGGACTTCCTCGAAGCACCGAAATCGCCGATCACCGGCACGGTTTTTGAGAACGCGGCCTCAACCAAGATGGTGCATATCAGCGAGTTCACCGCCGATTTGATTAAAAACGGCAAGATCAAGCTGGACAAGAGCCGCAACGCGCACGTCAAGGCCACCTTCCATGACTCCTGCAACCCGGCGCGGGCCATGGGAATGCTGGAGGAGCCGCGCTACATCCTCAACAACGTGCTGGAGCAATGGCACGAAATGCCGGAAAACACCATCCGCGAGAAGACCTTCTGCTGCGGCTCAGGCACGGCCCTGAACACCGAGGAGATCATGGAGCTGCGGATGCGCTCCGGCCTGCCGCGCGCCAACGCGGTCAAGCATGTGTATGACAAACACGGCATCAACACGCTGGCCACCATCTGTGCCATTGACCGCGCCACCCTCAGCACTCTGATGAATTACTGGGTGCCGGAGGTGCAGGTGGCGGGCCTGAGCGAGCTGGTGGGCAACGCCTTGGTGATTGAAGGCGAAAACAGACAGGAACTTACTGAGGGTCTGCGGACTCTGCTGTAACGTCAGCAACGGAGGATATATCCATGTACGACAGCGGCAAAATCATTCCGGGACTGGCGGTCTTTGTTCTTCTGATCACCTTCCCCATTTGGTACAACAATCTGGTTTGCAATGTTGGTGCGGCTCCGGCCAAGGATCCTAATCTGGCCCCTGAGATGGTGCAAGGGGCCGCTTTTCCGAACGGTCAAAAACATCCGCCTGCAGCTGAGATGCGGGCCACGCATATGGATGTGCTGCAAGGAATCCATGTCACCGCCAAAGGCTACAATGCGGCCAAGGACGGGCAGAAGCCGACTATGAGCTGCTTGGCATGCCACGGCGGCAGCAAAGAGAAGTTCTGCGATAGCTGCCATGCCTACGCCTCAGTAAAAACACCTGACTGCTGGACGTGCCACACAAAGCCGTAAGCCGCGAAGTTCCCAATTTTTCGCCAGCCCTCTGACAAAACCGGTCAGGGGGCTTTTTTTATTTTTCATTCTGTGGTAAAGTATTCCCTTTTTGCTTATCAAAAAAAGTGATAAATCTCATCTGCGAAAGCAAAGGTATCCCATGAGCGGCAGCCCGGCGCAGCCCCAGCGCATTCTTGTTCTCTATTATTCCTTCAGCTCCCAGACCAAAAATCTCGTTCAGTCCCTGCTTGACGGCATGGCTGAGTACGAGGCCGAGGTGGTCTGCGAGCGGCTTGTCCCGACCATCCCGCAGCATTTTCCCATCGGCACCATTCCCAAGACATTTAAAAAAATGATCGTCACGCTCTTCCGGCAGCGCATTCCGATAGAGCCGCTGCCGGAACACTGCTTTGAGCGATATGACCTGATCATCCTCGCTGGTCCGACGTGGTCATACAATCCCAGCGGTCCGGTGCTCTCCCTCCTTGACCGCGACGGCCAGCGACTTTTCGCCCAAAAAACGGTGATTCCGGTCATATCCTGCCGGGGCTTCTGGCGGATGCACTGGTGGGGAATAAAGTCGCTGCTGAAAAATCTGGGAGCGCGGGTGCCGAACGGAATCATCTTCACCCACACTAGCAAGGAGCCGTGGCGGACCATCGGCGTGTTCCTCAAGCTGGCCGGAGAAACCCCAGAGCGGATGTCATGGATGAAAGACCATTACCCGAAATACGGTCATGCACGGCAGCAGATCGACGAGGCGCGCCGTTTCGGCGAGATGATCGGGCGGACAGTGACACAGAGCGAGGAGCTGGAGCGGTTAGTCTTCAACACCAGCTTGGCGATTTACGAAGAATTGCCAGAAAAATAAAAAAGCCTGATCCTTTGTCAGGATCAGGCTGGACGCATTCAAAAACAGAATACGGTTCAGTCTTTCTTCTCGTCTTCGATATCTGCGTCTTCTTTTTCTTCGGCCTTGACGATCTCCAGCAGCTCCACCTCGAATTTCAGCATGGAGCCGGGCTGAATCACCGGTGGCGCGCCTCTGTCGCCGTAGGCCAGATCCGGCGACAGATACAGCTCATAGACGCTGCCCACGCCCATTAGCTGGAGGGCCTCAGTCCAGCCAGGAATGACCTGATCCACGCGGAAACGGGCAGGCTCGTTCCGTTTGTGCGAGCTGTCAAACTCAGAGCCGTCAAGCAGAGTGCCCCGGTACTGCACTTTGACCACGTCGTCGTTTTTCGGCTTTGGGCCGCCGCCCTCTTTGATGACTTTGTACTGGAGGCCGGACGCTGTGGTTTTCACCCCTTCCTTGCTCTTGTTCTCATTGAGAAATTTCTGAGCCGCCTCTTTGTTGGCTGTCAGCATGGCCGTGAATTTCTCCTGCTGCCGTTTGCCGAAATTCTGCTGCTCCTGAGCCGCCTCCTCCGCAGTCATCAAAGTTTTGGTGCCAGGAGTGTAGGCATCGTTCATGCCCTGCTGGATGACGGCCAAGTCAAATTTTTCGCCCAGCCCTTTCAGGTAGGAGCCGAAATCCATGCCCAAGGCATAGCTGAAGCGCTGGTCTGCGGTCTCAAGCTTCATCGGCTTCTCATCCGCAGCCGCCGCCGGACCGGCAGCCAGCATCAGGCCCAACACCGCATATGCTGCAAACTTGTTCATGCTTTCTCCTTAAAACTGTTGCCGTGTTCTGACCGAACCGCTCCTGCGGCACTGCCGCAACCCTGAGCGTGAATCCTGTCAGCCAGTGAAATGATCAGAATAATACTACCTGATGTCGCCTGTAAAAAAAAAGAACTTTTCAACAGAGCTGTCCTTTTCCTTTTTTTTGCAGGCGGCGGAAGAAGTTCCGTCCCCTTCGGCAGGAAAGGGACGGAGAATGGGGGGCAGGAGCATTTTCAAGCGAAGCAGAGGCCACAGTCAGGACAGGCGTTCTGGCTGGTGGAAAAATGACAGCCGCAAGCCGGACAGAGAGCGGAGTCAGCCGATGCGTCAAACACCGCGCCGACGGCGGCGAGTTCCTGCCCGCTCAGACCGGTGGAGCGCAGATGCTCGCGGGCAAGGACAGCTTGCGCCTCCTCCGCGTCAGCGCGGCGGATCTGAATCACAAGGCTGGGGCCGCCGCAGCCGCCGCTGCCGCAGGCACCGCCGGACTCTCCTGCCGCCAAGGAGGGGATGCCCTCCCGTTTCAGCAGAGCTTGCACCATCTGCATTTGCAGCAGCGGCCCTTTCTGAATGCTGATTAATTCGTCATCCGGGCTGATTTGCCGACGGCGGTCAGCAAGTTTCCGGGTATCCTGCTGATGCGCCATGAGTTCCCTGCCGCTGACCAGTTCAGCGGCGCAGTCAGCACAACGCCGGGCTTCCGCCCGGTACTCGCCGCCGCATCGTGGGCAATAATTGCACTCAGGATCAACGGCGTGATTCCGCGCCATTCTGCTGCTCCTGCTGAAGAAAACTGATGACTGCTGCTGGTTCGGCGGCTTCCTCGCCGCTGGCTCCGGCGGCTCCAAACCAGCCGAAGAGCATCAGCGCAGTGACGCTGAGTATGTAGACGGCCACCATCAGGTAGCCCGGATCAATGGCCGCAAACAGACTGTCTTTTTTTTTCATGTTCTTCCTCCTTCTTTTTTCGATGATTCTTCTGTTGTCATTCTGAGCAATGACCATGACTGTTCCACCCATGAATAATGACTTGCCAGACAAACAGTATGACGAATTGTGACAAAAATTTTCCAGTTGGAGAAAAACCGCGCCGCATGGTATTATTTTTCGTCAGCAGCATGATCCTGAACCTTATCCGCAGTGCCCGCCGCCATGACCTACCGTATCGCGCTTGTCGAAGACGATCCCCGGCTTCAAGCCAATTACGCCCAAGCCCTGCACCGGGAAGGCTATGAGGTCAGCTCGTACAGCAGCCGCAAGGAGGCGATGGCCGCCTTTGAGCGCGCTCTGCCGGATCTGGCCATCTTGGACATCATGCTCGGCGAGGAAATGGAGGGCGGCTTTGACCTCTGCCAGCACCTGCGCTCACTTTCGCCGGTGATTCCGATCATCTTCCTCACCGCCCGCAATTCGGACGTGGACCGGGTCTCCGGCCTGCGGCTGGGGGCTTGGGATTATCTGACCAAGGACACCACCACCCTCGACTTCCTCCCTGCCCGCATCTCCGCCCTCTTCCGCACCGTCGAGGCCCTGCGCGGCAACAGCGCGAATAACCGGATTATTGAGCACGAGGATTTGCGCATCGACGAGGACCGCAAGGAGGTGCACTGGCGCGGCCAGCCGGTCAGCCTCACCCTGACTGAGTTCTGGATCCTGCTCTGTCTGGCCCGGCGGCCCGGTCATGTCAAAAATCACGACCAGCTCATGGAGGCGGCCAGCGTCATTGTCACCAACAACGCCATAGCCGCCCATATCCGCCGCATCCGGGACAAATTCCGCGAAATCGACCAGAATTTCAACGCCATCCGCTCCGAGTACGGCATGGGCTACCGCTGGCAGCCCTGAGCGGCGATGCGTTTTCCCCTCCGCGTCAAGCTGGCCCTGCTTTCCCTGCTGCTGCTGCTTTTCCCCCTGCTGGGCATGCGGCTGAACAGCACCCTCAAAAGCAGCCTGATGGTCAGCCAGAAGGACACCCTCAACTTCACAGCCCAAGCAGTGGCCGCCGCTCTGACCAACCGCAGCGACCTCTTTGACCGCGAGCAGTTCCGTTCCCTCAACCAGAGCCGCGACCTCTACCTCTTCCAGCTCTCCAACGTCATCCGTTTGGACGGCGCGCTGGACGACTGGCAGCCGGAGCTGGCCCAAGCCGAAACCTTCAGCGGTCAAGCTCTATCCGCCTTCAGCTTCCGCCACATGGTCGGCAAGCAGGACAAGCATCTTTACGCCTTTTTTGAAGTGCGGGATGAAAAAATGGTCTACCGCAGCCGCAGCTCCCTGCGGCTCGACCGCTCCGACCATGTGCAGATCCTCATTGAGGACAAGGCGGGACAGCGCAGCTACCTGATCGCCCCGCACGAGCCGGGTTGGGTCAACAGCTTTCTCATGCCGGACAATCCGATCAAATTTCCGGTCAGCGAGCAGCGCATCCACGGCGCGTGGATACAGAATCCCGGCGGCTACACCTTGGAGCTGCGCATTCCGCTGGAGCTGCTCGGCAGCAAGCTGGCCTTCACTGTCGCCGACGTGGACGATGAGGAGGAGCGCAGCGTCCGCGCCCTGCTGGGCACGGCCAATCTGACCGAGAATCAGGAGCCGGGCTGGCTTTTAGGCACTTCCAAGCCGATCGAGGACATTCTCCGCTCGCTCGACCGGCCTTACGCCCGCATCCGGGTGGTGGACCAGAATCAGCGCATCCGCGCCCAAGTGGGTAGCCTGCGCAAGCCGGAAAGCCTGCCTGCCGACGCGGACCAGTTTGCTCTGCTCATGCGGCGGATCAGCGAGCTGCTCCAGCCGCTGTTCCGCTTCTTCACCACCTCGTTCACCGCCGAGATTGAAGAGCAGGCATCCCAGCCAACTGAGCTGGATTTGCAGGGAATAAAAGAGGGGTTGGCCGGCAGGCATTCCGTCAACAGCTACTGGATGAAGGACGGCGGTGCCGAGGTGCTGACCGTCATCACCCCGCTGCACGACGGCGGAAAAGTCATCGCCGCCGTGGTGGTGGAGCAGACCACCAACTCCATCCTCGCCCTCAGCAACCGGATGATCGAGGAGACCATCACCCTGTCGGTGCTGGCCTTCCTCCTCGGCGGCGGAACATTCTTCCTCTTCGCCTACCGGCTCTCAGGCCGGATCCGGCGGCTGCGCGACCAGGCGGCCTCGGCCATCACCCCGGACGGCCACATCCGCAGCGGCATCAAGGTGGAGCGGGCGCAGGACGAGATCGGCGACTTGGGCCGGACGCTGGATGCGATGCTGGATCAGCTCCGCCAGCAGATCGAGCACCGCGAGCAGATGGCCAACAATCTGGAGCATGAGATGCGCACCCCGCTGGCCGGCGTGGCCGCCTCGCTGAAGAATCTCAAGCAGGAGCAGCTCCGCCAGCAGGAAAATCCGCCCTCCAAGCAGGTCATGGAGTACATCCGCTGGGCCGAGCGCGACGTGGAGCGCCTGGAGGGCCTGCTCACCTCGATCCGCGAGGCGGCCAGCCTCAAAAACGCCCTGCTTTTGGACAGCAAGGAGCAGCTGGACTTGGGCCGGGCGCTCTCAATGTGGCTGGAGCACGGCTGGCGGCTGGCCTTTGCCGGGGTGGATTTTGTCTGGCAGCCGCCGGAGGAGGAGGTGCTGGTGGAGGGCGACCCGGTGCGCCTGCGGCAGGCGTTGGAAAAGCTGGTGGAGAATGCGGTCTCCTTCCATGCGCCGGACACGCCGGTTGAGCTGCGGCTGGAGCGGCAGGGGGAAACTGTCGCCGTGCAGGTGATCAATCAGGGTCCGACCATCGAGCCGGGCCTCCAGCAGCAGATTTTCAACTCCATGACCTCGCACCGGCCCCTCAAGGACGACCGCCCGCACATGGGGCTGGGCCTGTACATCGTCCGCACCATCATGGAACATCACGGCGGCAAGGTCAGCGTCCGCAACTTGGATGACGGCAGGAGCGGCGTGGTTTTCACCATCAGCCTGCCCACAGTGAGGCCGCAGGTTTAATCAGGGAGAGGGAAACAGAGACCGTCGATGCCGCTGGAAGGATGGATGGCTGCGGCAAGCTGCGCGTCGTTGCCATAGATATCTTCATAAAAATGGGAGGTTCCGTCCTCGGCGGCCAAGGCGGTCAGGTAAAGCAGGTGCACCGGCACAGTTTTTTTCAGCACAAAGACCTGCTGTTTTTTGGAGGCCACCGCTTTTTGCAGGCGTTCTTGGCTGATGTTCTGGCCGTCGTTCTGAAGCAGATGCAGGGCCAGATCAAAGGGGCGGCTGACCCGGATGCAGCCGTGACTGAAGGAGCGCCGCGTCTGCCGGAACAGGCTGCGGCCCGGCGTGTCGTGCATGTAGATGCTGCTGCGGTTGGGAAAAACGAATTTGACCGAGCCCAAGGCGTTGCCCGGCCCGGAGTCCTGACGCAGGCGGTATTTGGTGATGCCGGAGCCGATGGTGTGCCAGTTGATGGCTGACGGCGGAATCTCCGGCGCGTTGTTTCCCCAGCCCGCGAAAATGCGGATGCGCTGCCTGCTCAGATAGCTGGGATCTTTTTTCATTTTCGGCACAATCTCCTTCTGGGCAATTGAGTTGGGCACTGTCCAGTAGGGGTTGATCTCTATGTAGCTCATGGACTGGCTGAAGACCGGTGTTTTGGTGTGCGTCTCGCCGACAATCACCGGCATGGAAAGCTCTTCCTCCGTGTCGAGCATCACAGTCAACGTGAAACCGGCGATGTTGACCAAGATGCGGCGGCCTGCGAGCTGATGCGGCAGCCAGCGCCAGCGTTCCAAGTTGAGCATGATCCTGCTGACCTGCTCCTGCGCCGGAATGTTCAGAGCGGCCAAGGTCATTTTGCCCACAATGCCGTCCGGCTCCAGATTGTGGCGGAGCTGGAAGCGTTTCAACGCCTTGGCCAGCTCTCCCTCGTGCCGGAGAAAAGACTTGGCAGCTTCCGTTTCAGGCAGGTCGCCTGTGGCCAGCAGCCGCCGGGCGAGCAGATTGAGACGGCTGTCAGCCATGCCGATTTCAATTTTTTTTCCATCCGGGATCTGCGGCCAGCCACCAGCCGCCAAGATCCGGCGGTATTGGGCTAACTGCTGCTTCAAGGCGCGGTAGGCTTTATGCTGCGGCGGCTGCATGTCCAGAAAATTCTGCAAATCGGCAGCTTGCAGGCCCCGCCTGACTGCCTGCGGCACATCGCCGCCACTGCCCCGGACTGCGGCAAGCAAGGCTGGATCAAAGCTGGTTCTAGCGGCTTGACCTTTCCGCATGTCGGAGACGTAGGCCGTTAAGGCCAAGGTGAGCAGCAGGTCAAGGCGGGCCAGCTCCTTCGCTGTCTTTGCAGTTGAGATGAGGGCGGCGATGTCGGCGGCGGGATAGCGGGCCGGACTCAAACCGTCCTCACCCGCTTTGGCCAACGCGGCCAGCAGCGGCGTGATTTTGCTCCGGTCTGTCGGTCCGGCTTCTGTCACCCAGTGCGGGGCAAAGCCACTGTCAGTATACAGCTCCGTCAGCAAATCATCCATCTGAGCCGGATCGTCTTTCAGTCCGCTGACATGCAGGCGGGCTGCCGGACGGCTTTTCAGCAGCCAGAAAAGCTGGTTTCCTATTTTAGACAGACCGGGCGGCGGGATGTCGGGCAGGCCCTGCGGCTGCCTCAAGCACTGGGGCGGCCCGTTGTTCTGGGCTATCGCGTTCAGGCTGAAAAGCAGGACAGCAGCGGTCTGCGCGGCAAGGCGCAGAAGGGTTGGCGCGGCCTTTCTGGCCTGAAATGAACTGAGAAAACCCATGCTGTTCCGGCGGTCGGTTGAACAAAAAAACTGCGGAACAGGCGGCCCCGCTGCGCTGCCGTTCCCACATCTTCCGGGCGGCAAAAAAGTCAAACAGACTGAGTACAATTTATTATACTATACCGGAAGCGCAGGCGGCAGGCAAGCTCCGTCCTTTCCTTTTTCATGCTTCCGCAGCCGCGCCACAAAATGAAGCTGCTTTTTTCCGCGCAGGGGTTTATGATGAGGCCGGAAAGAACAGCCTGACCTGAAAACAGCACAGCAGAGGTAAAAAATGATCAACAAAGTGATTTTAATCGGCAATCTTGGCGCAAACCCGGATCTCAAGTACGTTCAGGACGGCACCCCAGTGGCAACCTTCAATGTCGCCACGTCTGAACGCTGGAAAGGACAGGATGGCCAGATGAAGGAGCAGACCGAGTGGCACAAAGTTGTCGTTTGGCGGCGGCTGGCGGAGACTTGCAATGAATACTTGCATAAAGGATCCAAGGTTTATATTGAGGGCAAGCTCCAGACTCGGAAATGGCAGGACAAGGACGGTCACGACCGCTGGACCACTGAGGTGGTTGCCAGAGACGTGCAGTTCCTGACACCCAAAGGCGGCGAGGGCGGTGGGAGCTACAGCGGCGATCCCGGCCCGGCTGCCGGAGGGCCTCCCAGCGGCTACGAGTCCTATTCCGGGGGCACCACCGGCAGCGACGTGCCGTTTTAATGGTGAGCAACGCAGGAAAATAATCAAAGCGAAGCCAAGGCGTTTGAGCGGAGCTGAAACCGCCGCCGCCTTCGGCTTCGCTCAGGCGGCTTGATTTCAGGGCGGCGGACGGCAGCGTCTGGCCGCCCTTGCTCTTTTCACGCCGGGCATGGACAAATGCGGAACTGCTCTTATAGTATTTTCAGCCGGAAGCGCAGATCTGCTGACCAAAGAGAACATATCCAAGAATTACTATGGAATACTATAAAATATTAGGTGTTGAGAAAACAGCCTCGGCTGACGAGATCAAAAAAGCCTACCGCAGGCTGGCGGTGAAATATCACCCGGACAAAAATCCGGGCGACAAGGAGTCTGAGGCTAAGTTCAAGGAGATCAGCGAGGCCTATGCCGTGCTCTCGGATGAAAAGAAGCGGAAGGAATACGACATGTACGGTGCGGCTGGCTTCCAGCAGCGCTACTCGCAGGAGGATATTTTCCGCAATTTCGACATCAACGACATCCTCGGCCAGTTCGGTTTCGGCGGCGGCAAAGGCGGACGGACAAGTTTCCGCTTTGGCGGGGGAGGCGGCAGCAGCCCCTTTGATTTTTTCAGCCAAGCTGGAGGCTGCGGCGGGGGCGGCTGCCGGACGCAGCAGACCGCCAAGGGCGAGGATCAGACCTACGAGCTGTCTGTCACCTTGGACGAGGTGCTGCACGGCGCGGAAAAGACTGTCAGCCTGCGCCGGGGCGGCACGGCGGAAAACGTCTCAGTCAAGGTACCCAAAGGCATTGAGAGCGGCAAGCGGCTGCGCCTGAGCGGCAAAGGTGCCGCCTCGCCGAACGGCGGCCCGCCCGGCGATCTCTATCTGAAAGTGACGGTGCTGCCGCACGAGCAGTTCATCCGCGACGGCGACAACCTGATCATGGAGAAAAAAATCGCCTTCAGTGACGCCTGCCTCGGCGCGACGGTGGAGATCACCGCCTTGGACGGCAAGGTCTTCAAAATCAAGGCACCTGCCGGAGTGCAGCCTGAGGCCAAACTGCGGATCAAGGGACAGGGCCTGCCGTCCGGGCCGATCGGCGAGCGCGGCGACCTGTACGTGAAAATGCTGGCACTGGTGCCGAAGCAGCTCACCGGCGAGCAGGAGCGGCTGATCAAGGAGCTGGCGCAGGCCGGGCTGTAGAGGGAATGCGCATTGACACAGCGTGGATTTAGCTATAGAATCTTTTCAGCGTCAATGCGCCGATGAAGAGGCTCCTAAGGTCTGCGCATTGCCCCTTTTCAATCACCAAACCGGAGCCAGCGCGAGGGAGAGAATCATGAGCAGAACATTAAGCGTGGCAGCAGCTGGAGCGGCGGTTTTAGCTCTGCTTGCCGGAACAGCAGGTGCGGACACGCTGCTGGGCACCAATTATGTCGGCGGCTCGTTCGGTGTCGTTCAATTCGGCGACGATCAGCTGGACGACATGTTCGGCAAGGGCACAGGACTGAGCGGATTTGGCAACATGAATCTGAACGCCAACATGGATTTGCAGATCGGCGCAGGCTACATGTGGGCGGACGGCAGCAGCAGCGGCCTTGAGCTGGATATGAACAGCTTGGCCGCAGGAGCTGATCTGGTCTACTTTTTCAGGCCAGGCCAGCGGTGCAATCCGTATCTCAAGGGAGGTCTGCAAGTCGTGAAAACAGAAGTCGAAGTGCCGCTCTACGGTCTGAATATCAGCCAGGACGACACAGAGGTCGGCTTCGGGGCAGGCGGCGGAGCGGAGTTTGAGGCCACCAAGGAGATACTCCTCCGCGCCGGTCTGAATTATTTCAACATCGACAGCGAGGACAGCTTCAGCCTCTCCGGCACGTTCGGCTACTGGTTCAATCCCCGCATCCTCGGCTTTGTCGGCGGCTCATATGACTTCGAATCCGAAGACAAAGTGGGCGAGGTGGGCTTGGCGTTCAAGCTGTCGCGCTGATTTCTTCGCAGACTCCGCTGCATCAGCTCCTGATCCGGCCTGCCGGATCAGGAGCTTTTTTCTGCTTGCTTCCCGCCCTGACTGTTCACCCGCTTGAAGAGAATCACTAGGCTGCGCTTGAGCAGGTTGACCGCATGGTAAAGGTGGTCCAGTTCGTCGTTGGATTCCGACGGATTGGTGTAGACCAGCGGTGTCTCCAGCTTGCCTGCGGCGATGGCCTCGGCGTTGCGGGTCAGCTCAATCAGACGCATGACCACAGTGCGGATGAAGAAGATGTTCAGCACCAAGGCCAGCGCGAGCAGGGCTAAAGAAAAGGGCTTGGCGATGGACAGGAGCACGTCTTTGAGACCAAGAGAAGGCACTGTGACGCTGACCACGCCGCGCACCTGTCCGACCTTGTAGCCGAAGGCCTTGTCGCTGCCGTACTTCTCCAGCACCGCAGGCGGCGCGTCCTTGGGATCGCCGTGGCATGGCAGGCAGCCCTGCTCCAGGAAGAGCGGCTGGGCGTAGCGGTACATGCCGCCCTCGTAGGACTCGACGAACTCAAGGCTTTTGTCCTCTTTGAAGCTGGCGATGGCAGCCGCCTCGAACACATCCGGGGCGTTCTCCTCCTTGCGCCAGTTGTCGCTGGTGACGCGGAAGAAGGCGCGGGCATCCTCGCGCTGGGCGATCTGCGCCAGCTCACGGGTGGCCAAGGCCGGGTTTTTGCCGTAGAAAGTGCCACCCTTCGCGTCGATCTGCTCGTCGAGAAAGTCATGGAAGCCCGGTGCCAGCGTCTGCACCCAGATCATGCCGCTCTGGGCGATCCACGAGCGGAATGCCGCCACCTGGCCAGCCACGGCGCGGGCTTCGTTGCGGGAGACCTGCCGCCGCAGGGAGTTGAGGGTGGTGATGAACGCGCCTGCCACCAGCAGCATGGTCAGGAAGAAGACACCGAAGAACTTCACAGGAATGCTGAACCGTCTGCCCATAGCAGCCACCTCTCCTTGCAGTTTTGCAGTAGCTTGATAGACAGCAGGCGCACTGTGTCCTGCTGTTGCAACCCTGACCACGGTGCTTCCGACGGAGTCAGCAGGCTGACTCGGCGGGTACCAGCATGGTGACTCGGTCGGTATCACCATGCTGACTCGGAGGGAGTCAGCAGGCTGCGGCCATCGCCAGCACCTTGCGCAGCACAATCAGCCCGTCCGGGGTGAACGGCTCCCTGCCGCTCAGTGCCAGCACCGCCGCCGGGGCAAGGAACTGGCCGGACTCGACTTCCTCCGCTTGGAGAACAAACGGCCCTGCGGCAACGCAGCGGAAGATGCGGCCCCAGACCCGGTTGTTCTCGTCCTCGTAATACTGGTCAAAGAGCGGCTCCAGCGGCACGCCGCTGATGCCCAGCTCCTCGGCCAGCTCGCGCACCGCCGATGCCTCGTAGCTTTCGCCCGCCAAGATCACGCCGCCAGCGGCCACGTCCCAATAACCGGGATAAATATCCTTGCTCATGGTGCGCTTCTGGATGAACAGCTCGCCCGCCGGATTGAAGACAAGGATGTAGCAGGCCCGGTGGATGAGCCGTTGCTGGCGCATCAGCGCGCGGCTGACCGCGCCGATCTCGCGGTCGTCCCGGTCAACGATCTGCACCGTCTCCGCGCCCGGACTGCTCATGCCGCCGCCTCTGTCTCCTCAGTGCGATGCCGGAACTGCCAGCAGCGGTGCGGCCTGCTGCCGCTGAAGTCGCGCGGCACAGTGCTCTCAGTCAGTTCGCGCACGTCGAACTCCGTCTCCAGCAGCTCGTCGAGCTTGAACTTCCTTGAGTTGGTGGAGAAGATCAGCGTGCCGCCCGCCGGACTGAGCCGCCGCATGGCCAGCCGCAGCAGCTCCGAGTGATCCTTCTGCACGTCAAAAACCAGACCCTTGTGCTTGGAATTGGCGAAAGTGGGCGGGTCAACAAAGATCAGGCCGTAGCATTCCTTGCAGGTGTGCAGCCAGCTCATGCAGTCGGACTCGACAAACTGATGCAGCACGCCGCCATAGCCGTTGAGCGAGAGATTGGCTTCAGCGCGGGCAAGGTATTTCTCTGACAGGTCAACCGTCGTGGTCGAGGACGCGCCGCCTGCTGCCGCGTACACCGTGGCCGAGCCGGTGTAGGCGAAGAGGTTGAGGAAGCTCCGGCCTTGCGCCAGTTCAGCGAGCATGGCTCTGGTCTTGCGGTGATCAAGGAAGAGGCCGGTGTCTAAGTAGTCGGTAAAATTGACGAGGAAGCGGCAGCCGCCCTCGCGCACCTCATGGAGCTTGCCGATCTCGCCGGTCTTTTGATACTGCTCTGCGCCGCGCTGCCGCGCCCGGCTCTTGATGAATATCTGCGAGTGCGGCAGGTTGAGGACGTGGCGGATGACCTGGAGGGCCTGCTGCCAGCGTTCCTCAGCCTTTTCCGCCGGAACGCTGGCGGGCGCGGCGTACTCCTGCACATGCGCCCAGCGTTCGTAGAGATCAATGGCGATGTTGAATTCCGGGATGTCCGCGTCATAGACCCGGAAGCAGCTGATGCCCCGCTCCTTAGCCCAAGGCAGGAGGTTCTGGCAGTTCTTGCGCAGGCGGTTGCTGAAATCCTGCGCAGGCAGTTCCGGGTCGGTCTCGTTCAGCTCCCAAACATGCGGTTCCGGCTGCCTGTCTTCCTCCGGCGCGGCAGCAGTGAGCAGGCGGCATTTGAGCGGGCCGTTGTGCAGCCGGTGCCGCTCCTCCCACGAGAGACCGAGCATGTCGGCCAGATCGGTGTTGGCGGTGAAGAATCCCAGCCGCCAGCCCCTGAACTGCTCGCGGAATATGCGGCCAAGGCAGCGGTAGAGGTATTTCACCGCCTCGCGCTCAGACAGCCGTTCGCCGTAGGGCGGGTTGACCAGCAGCAGGCCGCTGGCGGTCGGCGGATGCAGCTGGGCGAGCTGCCGCTGCTTGACCGTGATCCGGTCAGTCAGCCCGGCCTTGGCGATGTTCTTGCGGGCGGCGGCAACAGCTCTGGGGTCGGCATCATAACCGATAAGATGCGGCCAGTCGCTGTCCGCCAGCGCGTCCTCGCGCTCAATCGCCTCCTCAGTGAGCTTCTCCCAGAGCTTTGGCTGGTGGCCGATCCACGCTGTGAAGCCGAAACGCTCGCGCAGCAGGCCGGGCGCGGAGTCGCCGAGGATCAGGGCCGCCTCGATCAGCAGGGTGCCGGAGCCGCACATGGGATCAAGGACGCAGCTCTCCGGGTCCATGCCGGGCCGCACTCCGGCCAGCCAGGCGATGGCTGCGGCCAAGCTCTCCTTGAGCGGTGCCTCGCCGCCGTCCTCGCGGTAGCCGCGCCGGTGCAGGCTCTCACCGGACAAGTCCAAAGCTAGGGCCGCTGCTGTGCCCTCCACATGCAGGTTGATGCGGATCTCCGGCTCCTGCGTGTCCACGTCAGGCCGCTTGCCGGTCTGGCGGCGGAATGTGTCGGCAACTGCGTCCTTGACCTTGAGGGCGGCGTACTGGCTGTGATTGAGCTTGGCATCAGCGGCCAAGGTGCAGCTCACGGCAAAGGTGTTCTTGGTGCTGAAATGCCTGCCCCAGTCAACGGACATGGCCCCGGTGTAGAGGGCCTCCGGGCTGGCGGCATTGAAGGCGGCGATTTGCAGCAGGACGCGGGAGGCGAAGCGCGACCAGAGACAGGCCCGGTAGGCGGACTCCAGCGTCCCGGCCTGCCAGCGCACTGCGCCGGGCGAGGTCTCGGCCTTGTCCCCGCCAAAGGAGATGATCTCCTCCTTGACCAGCTCCTCCAGTCCGGCGGCGCAGGTGGCGGTGAAATAAAAGGGTTCCTTGGTCTTTGGGCGGGAGCGGACAGCGGTCATGAAGGGCCTGCGGCAGGGGTTGAACAGAATTTGTGATGAAAGCCGAGGCGAAAGATATACGAAGCGGCCCCTTTTTTCCAAGCAAAAAAGCAGGCACCGCCTATTTGCCCGCCGTGTCCTCCAGCAGCGGAGCCTCCGGCAGGGTGATCACCGCCCAAGCACCTTCGCCTTCCCTGCCGTCCATCATCACGGTGCCGTTCATGGCGGTGAGCATCTTTTTGACCAAGGTCAGGCCCAGCCCGGTGCCGTTGATCTGGGTGGTAAAAAAGGGCGTGAAGAGCTGCCGCCGCACTTTCGCGGAGATGCCGCAGCCATTGTCGGCGAAGCGGAGCTGGACGCAGCGGGGCTTGCTGCGGGTCAGGGATATGGAGATGAGCGGGCTTGTCCGCTTTTTCAAAGAATTAACCGAGTTAGTCAGCAGATTGAGCAGGATCTGATGCAGGGCGCGCTCATCAGCGATGCAATGCAATGCGCCTTCAGTGGCCAGCTCCAGCCGAATGCCCTTCTCACGCAGGTCCTGCTCATGCAGCCGTTTGAATTTCTGGATAAAGGCGGTGAGATCCATCGGCGCGGGCCGCTGCCCCTCCATCAGATTGAAGTTCTTCAGGGCGCAGAGCAGGTATTCCATCCGGCTGATCTCGCCCATGGAGCGGTCGAGGAACTCGCGGATTTTTTCCCGGCTGAGCGTGTCCATCTGCCGCCGCAGCACGCTGAGGGCCATCTTCAGGGAATTGAGCGGATTGGCCAGCTCATGCCGCACCCCGGAAAAGACAAAGCCGACATTCTCCATCAGATTGGCCGCCTCGGCGATGACCTCCAGCCGTTTTTTCTCAGTTTGATCACGCTTGATGACACAGAAGCTGCTCACTTGGCCCTGACCGTCCCGCACCGGCACCACCACCGCCGATTCCTCGTACAGACAGCCGTCCTTGTGGCGGCTGCGCAATTCACCGTGCCACTGCCCCTGCCGGGCTGCGGTGCCAAAGGTTTCCTTCCAGTCAGGCTGCCCTGCCTCGCCGAACGGCAGCTCGTTGAGCCTGCGGCCAGTCAGCTCTTCCGGCTGCCACCCGGTCACGGACTGGCTGGCAGGGTTGGCGTAGAAAATCATGCCGTCAGCGTCGGTCATCAGCACGCAGTCCGCGAATTCGTGGATCGCCGCCGCCAGCCTGCGCCGCTCCTCCGACTCCTGCCCCCGCTGCAAGGCCGTGCCGATGACATCGGCGGAAATCATCATCGCCCGCACCAGCGAGGCATCCCACGAGCGTTTGGCCAAGCTGCAATCAAAGCCGAGACAGCCGCGCACAGTCTGGCCCACTTGCACTGGCAGAATCAGGCAGGTGCGTATTTTATGCTTTTCCATTTCCTCCAGCACTGCCGAGGGCAATGCGCTGTCCACCCCGATCAGCGGCCTTCCGGTTTTCAGCGCATCCGCAGGCTGCCGCCAACCGGCAAGCAGGTCAATGCTGGAGCAGTCGGGCGGGCAGTCGGGCCTTGACCAAGAATAATCCTGCTGCTGCTCCGCCCCTGCGGCGAAAATGCGGAGATAGACATGCTCGCAGTTGACTGTGCCGCCCAAGTAGCTGAGGACTTCATTGATCACCTCCTGCCAGCGCGGATGCCGGAGGAAGGTCTTGGCCACATAGTTGACTGCGCAGAGTATTTGATCCCGTTGTAGGAGGGTGCGCCGCACCTGCTCCTGCATGATCAGGGATTCCTTGAGCCGCTCATTGGTCAGGGCCAGATCGCGGGCCTGCCGTTCCAGTTTCTCGGTGGCCGCCTTGCTGTCGAGGACGTTCCGAACCCGGACGCAGAGCCGGTCGCGGCTGATCGGCTTGCGGAGAAAATCCGCCGCGCCTGCGCCAAAGCTGCGGAACTCGCTCTCATCCTGCTCCTCTCCGGTGAGGAAAATGACTGGAATGGCGACGGTCTCAGCATCAGCCTTCAGCTTCCTGCACAGCTCTATGCCGGAAATGTCCGGCAGATTGATGTCGAGCAGAATTAGGTCGGGATGCTCTGTCTTGGCCAGATTGAAGCCCGCCCTGCCGTCGGCAGCCTTCAGCACTTGATATTTTTCCCGCTCCAGCACATGATGCAGCAGACCTAAGACCGCAGGCTCGTCGTCAACCGCAAGGATGCGGGCCGCTTTCGTGTTCATCGCGCATGTCCCTGTGAATTTTGTTGCCGCCGCAGTGAGATTTCTGTTTATTTCAGAGAGGCTTGCTGCTAACATGAAGCCCGCAGTGCCGCCTTCCGCCGCAGACCTCGCGGGAGGGCAATCCAAAAGGAGAACGGTTTTCGCGTCGACGATGCGCTGCGGAGACGCGATGCCACTTTATAGGATCCCGTGCGCCATGCCGACCGCAGATCAGCCCGACATCAGTATAACCGCCGCCGCCTGCAAAGACAATCTTCTGCCTGCATTGAAACAGGTGCTGATTGTTGACGACGACCAGCACCTGCTTTGCAGCATCCGCGTCGGACTTAAGAACAGTCCCGGCTTCCGGGTGCGGACAGCGGCGGACGGCAGGGAAGCCTTGGGCATCATCGACAGCGGCGGCTTTGATCTGGCGGTGATCGACCTGAACATGCCGGACATGGACGGCCTCCAGCTACTTGCCGCCCTCAGCGAGTCCTTCCCGGAAATCCCCAGCATCATCATGACCGGCTTTGACTCGCCGACGCTGCGGCAGGAGCTGCGGCGGGCAGGAGTGCTCTGCGTGCTGAAGAAGCCGCTGGACATTGAGACGCTGGAGCAGGAGATCAGCAAGGTGCTGACAGAGGGGGCAGGCTGCCGCTGCTGCCGAATTCCTTTGGAAATTTTCCTCCAGCTGGCGGCGATGGAGCACAAAACCATCCATCTCAAGGTCTTTGGGGTAGACGGACGCAGCGGCAGCTTCTTCTTCCACGACGGCCTGCTCATCGACGCGGAGCTGGATGGGCTGACCGGCGACAGCGCGGTGCTGGCCATGCTGGAATGGCGGGACTTCACCTTAGGTCTGAAGGAATACAGCCCGCCTTTTCCTGAACCCAGAATCAACTCTGCCTTGGCTTATCTTCTGCTGCGGACACCCTGCCGCCTTGACCAGTACAGCAGCAGCCAAGCCTGCATGGAACGGGCAAGGGAGGAGCTGCGCCGCCTCCAAGGACGCTATGTTGAAAGCCCATGAAACTGCTGCTGATAGTTGATGATGAGCCGGAGCTGCTGTTGAGCATCAAGTCCGGCTTTGAGCACAATGGACGATTCCGCATTCTGACAGCGGAGAACGGCAGGGATGCGCTGGATCTGCTTGACCGGAACAAAGTGGACTTGGTGGTGACAGACCTGCGGATGCCGGTCATGGACGGCATAGAGCTGCTCTCGGTGATGAGCGAGTCTTTCCCTGAAGTGCCGCACATCGTCATGACAGCTTTCGGTGCCCCGCTGATTGAAAAGCAGCTCAAACGCGCCGGGACCATCGAGGTGCTGGAAAAGCCTTTGGACATTGACGCGCTGGAGCAGGCGGTCAGTAGGGCCTTGGATGTCCATGAGGAGCAGAGCCGCAGCCTCTCCGGCCTCGCCCTGAGCAGCTTCCTCCAGTTAGTGGCGATGGAAGAGAAGACTGTGCACATCAAGGTCTTTCACCCTTGCGGCAAAAACGGCAGCCTCTTTTTCCGCCAAGGCGAGCTGATCGACGCGGAAGTGGATCAGCTGATCGGCGACGAGGCGGCCTTGGAAATGCTGGCTTGGGAGAACGCCAGAGTGAGCATGAAGGAATTCCCTTCGCCTGCGCCCGGCACAAGAATGCAGTCCGAACTGCTGCCGCTGCTTTTCACAGCGGCCAAACGCGAAGAGGAGCACGGCGGCGAGGACTTGAGCAATCCGCTGGAGGCGGCCAGGCTGGAGCTGTCCCGGCAGGATGAGACGCATCACAACAAACAGACTATGCGGCAGACCGCTTTGACAACCACTCTGACAGGAGGAATAATGGGCTTGAAAGATCTGCTCAAAAAAATGGCGGATGAATTGGACGGGGTGCTGGTGATCCAAGTGACAGGAATGGACGGCATCACTTTGGCTCTGCACAATCCAAGCGGCACAGATGTAGAGGCCTTTTCCGCCAAATTCGCCATGGTGATGAAGCTGGTGGAAAAATCGGTGGAATCTCTCAAGGGCTTGGGCGAGCTGGAGGAGAATTTGGTGCAGACCAAAAACGCGTGGATACTGACCCGCTTCATCACGCCTCAGCACTACATCGGCATCGCCGTCAGCCGGGAGGGCACGCTTGGCAATGTGCGCCTGATCGGCCAGCACTACATCGAGCACATCCGCAAGCTGCTGGTCAAGCCGGAATAAGCGGTGCCGCAGTCTTCACGGGGCGGCGGATGGCCGCCGCCCGCCCTTTCCGGCGGCTTTCTCTGACATCCTGCTTTCCCCTCTGTTTTTTTTCTGCTAAGATGTCTTTATGGCGGCATCTCCCCTGTTCTCATGCAAGGAGCGGCGTATGGATGTGCAGAAAAAACTGGCCCGGCTGGCCGAGATCGACGGTTTTCTCGGCGCGGCCCTCTTTTCCGCCGAAGGCCGCATCTTGGCCAAATGCGAGCCGTTCGACCTTGACCTGAAACTGATCGCCGCGCTTGCCAACACAGTGCTGGTCAATGCGCAGAAAGTTTCCATCGACATGGGCTTCGGCCGCAGCCAGTTCACCTACTTCCATACAGAAAAAGCGATGGTGCTGCTCCGCTGCCTGAACGAGGGCAGGAATCCGCTGCGGGCCGAGCCGGGTAAATGCCACATTCACTTGGTGCTGCTGGTGGACAACCCGGAGAGCCTCGGCATCGCCAAACTGGAGATCAGCAGGGTGATCGAATCTTTGGCCGAGGACTTCCGTCTGCCGCCGCAGACGGCTCCGCAGCAGCGGAAGCCGCCCGTCGCCGTCAAAAAAAAGGTGCCTGAAAAGGCGGCGGCCCTGCCTGCGCCGCCCAAGCGGCAGCATCTGCGCGACGTGGCCGAGTCTTTGGACAATGAGCATGTTGACGCGCTCTTTGACGGGCTGTTGATGCAGCCGGCGGAGCAGCACTGAACGATGGGGGCGGCGGCGGGCATGACCAAGCGGAACTGCTGGGAGGTGAAGCGGTGCGGACGGCAGCCGGGCGGTGCCAACGCGCAGCGGGACGGCATCTGTCCCGCCTCCACTCTGACTGCGGTAGACGGCACCAACGGCGGTATCAACGGCGGGCGGGCCTGCTGGGCCTTGACTGGCACTATGTCCGGCCCGGCGGAAAAGGTGCAGGGCGTTTTCGCCTGCGACATGACCAGCTGCTACGCCTGCAAATTCTACGAGCGGGTGATGATGGAGGAGCTGGAGAATTTCGAAGGCACTGTGCAGATCGTGCGCAAACTGCGGGAGCGCATCACGCAGGCGGCCAATTTTCCCTTCACAGCCAAGGACAGGAGCAATGGAGCAGAAAAAAAAGTGTGTGCTGGCAGTTGACGACACGCCCAGCTACATCATGCTGCTGAACATGATTTTGCAGAAGAGCTATGCGGTCAAGGCCGCGCCCAAGGGCGAGACCGCCCTCAAAATCGTGCGGCAGGAACCGGCGGCTGTGGATTTGATCCTCTTGGACATCATGATGGACGGCATGGACGGTTTCGCGGTCTGCCGGGAGCTGAAGACTGATCCGACTACAGCGCATATTCCAGTCATTTTCATCTCCGGCAGAGAGGACGAGGCAGACCGCAAGCAGGGTTTTGCCTTGGGCGCAGCGGATTTTATTCTCAAGCCCTTTGCCGCCGACACAGTGCTGGCCACTGTGGCCCGGCATCTGCCGGACTGAATCAGGCCGCGCCCCCCAAGCTCACCGCAAAGGTTGTTCCCTCCCCTTCCCGGCTCTGGACGCTGATCGTTCCGCTGTGCTTTTCAATGATGTTCTTGGTGATGGACAAGCCCAAACCGGTGCCCCGGTTTTTGTCAGTATAGAACGGGGTGAAGATGTGGCTCAGTTTCTCCTCCGACATGCCGCAGCCAGTGTCCTCGACTTCCAAAGCCGCCCCGCCGCCCGGCAGCTGCCGGGTGCGGACGGTGAGCCTGCCGCCGCCTTTCTCGCTCATCGCGTGCACCGCGTTGAAAACGATGTTCAGCAGAGCCTGATAGATCTGCTCGCGGTCGATCATCAGCTCAGGCAAAGCCGGATCCAAGGCCAATATCGGCTCAATCCGTTTGGCTGCAAATTCCGCCTCCATGAAGACCGCCATCTGTTCAGCAAGGCTGTTGAGCGAGGCCGGGGCCAAGTTCGGCTCCTTGGGCCGGGCGAAGTCAAGAAATTCACGGACGATGCCGTCCAGCCGGGTGGTCTCCTGCACGATAATGGCGGCCAAGTGCTCGTTGCCCGGCGCGATTTTGCCGATCCGTTTGACGATGATCTCCGCTGTGGAGCGGACAATGCCGAGCGGGTTCTTAATCTCGTGCGAGACTGAGGCGATCATCTTGCCCAAGGCGGCCAGCCGCTTCGACTCATGCAGCTGCTTCTCCAGCTCGCGCCGCTCCTCTGCCCGCGCTTCCATGATCCGGTCAGCGCGGATGACAATGGCACTGAGGACGGCGAAGAGGATACCCATCACCGCCAGCGAGACAATGATAATCTTGAATTGGAGGGAGATCAGTGCCTCCAAATCTGCTGAAAGATCCTGCGTCACCGCCACCACGCCCATGATCTCCCCCTGCCCGCCTTGCCGGAAGGGCACGTAGGTTTGCAGCAGGCAGGAGACCAGCGGCCTGCCGGGCAGAAGATTGAGCATCGAGCCGCTGGAGAAAAGCACGGTGGAGCTTTCGCCGCGCAGAGCTTTCTGGTATTCAATGCCGCCGATGTTTTTTTTGCCGACCAGCGTTTTGTCTGTGGCGTAGGAGATGATGTTCTCCTTGGAGTCAAAAATAGTCACCGATTTGATGTTCATGCCGCGCGTGATGTCGGTGATGATCAAATCGAGCTGGCTGTACTGCATCTGATCAGAGAGGGCGATGCGCCCGTAGCGGACAAAGGTCGGCAGGACAAAGAGGTAGAAGACCTGCCGGTTGAGGCTCTCGGCGAACATCCGCGAGTAGATCTCGCTCCGCTCCAGCATGGTCTTGCGGGCGTTCTGGGAGAAGCTCCACGTCAGCACCAAGGAGGCGATCAGGATAACTGTCAGCGAGGTGAAGGAGAAGTATTTCACCAAGGCAAAGGGCCGCTGGCCTGCCAAGTCGTCCTGATCCGGCTCCTCGCTGCCGGGCTTCGGCTTTTTATTGGTAAAGTCGGATAAATGAAGGGAGTTCATCGCTGCCGGAAAAAATCATAGCGGAATGACGGCTGCCCGGTTCTGACCGCGCTCCGTCTCATTTCATCCGGCCATTGTACTGCATTTTTCGCAAAGAGGCAGGAAAATCGCCCCTGCCGACAGCCCCGGCCTTCCGCCTGCAAACATCTTGACATCTCACCGGCCCTCAATTACCCTACGTTGTAGGAATCATAGCCGCCTTCATCCATAATAAGGAGAAAACCATGCCCGCCCATTGCCGCCGCCTGTTTCAGATAGTCCTTCTCACAGTCTTCTTCCTTGCTGCCGCTTTGCCTGTCCGAGCTGAAGAACCAAAATACGAGCCGCTGCCGGGCGAAGGCAAGACCTGCAAGATCGGCACTGACTATTCCTTTGTCTATGCCTTCAGCCAGAAGCCGCAGCTTGGTGTGTCTATTCTCAAGATTCAAGTCACGGATAAAGACGGCAAGCAGGTCACGTCTCTGAAGCTCACCGGGGATGCCGGGATGCCTTCGATGCGCGGCCATCACGACACCGGCCCGGTCGAGTTCAAGCTGAACAAGAAGGGCGACTATCTGCTGCCTGTGGACGTGGTCATGCCCGGCGGCTGGGATGTCCGGCTGGAGTTCAGCAAGGACGGCCAGGTGATCTACCGTGGCAGCATCAACTTTGACGTGTGAGGCGCGGCCATGCGAGTCCTTGCCGCCGCGTTGCTCATCAGCACCCTCCCCGCCTCCGCTTTCGCTTCCAGCCGCCTGCTCTATTTTGAAGCTCAAGGCGTGGCCGGATATTCTGATAAAGAAGACAGCGTTATCTGGCATTCCGAAAGCGCGGAGGACGTGATGCAGAAGTCCTCGGTCGGCTTTGACTTCCTTCAGCGGCTCTCCGGCGAGACTGGCGATTTCGGCATGATCGCCGTGCAGGCGCGGCTTGCCTATGATCCCGATGCCGAAGACGAGATTGAGCCGCAGCTTTACAACGCCTATTACAAACACAAGGCAGGCTGGGCGGACATCTGGGCTGGCCACAACCGGCCTGCGCTCGGCCTTTCCTCGGTGCTGGACAGCCACGCCCTGCTCCTGCCCACGTTAGCCATGCACGGTTTCGGCTTTGACCGCGATTGGGGCTTGGGTGCAAGCCGCGACTTCGCCTGGGGCAACCTCAGTGCCTCCCTCACAAGCGGCAGCGGGATGCCGCTCCGCTTCAAGGGCAACTATCTCGCCTCGCTGCGGGCCGCGAAGGGTATCCTCTCTCAAGACAACTGGGAGCTGGGCTTCTCCGCAGGCATCGGCGAGACTCTCCACACAATGGGCTACGAGGTCATGCACGAGGAGCCGCAGCCTTTCGCCATGCTCGGCGCGGATTTCACGTATCTCTGGGACAACTACGAAGCCCGCTTCGAGGCGATGGGCGGCACCAACCGGGACGAGGACTCTTATGCCCTCTTTGCCCGCCTCGGCATGAACCTGCTGGACGAGGGCCGCCTGAAGCTGGAGGCGCAGCCGGAATACAGCAAGGTCGGCGAGCACGAGGGCTTCCGTTTCTCCGCCGGGCCTGCTTGGCAGCTCAGTGACACGCTCACTCTGCGGGCTATGGGCCGCTACGACGAGCACGATGACGAGCTGCGGGCGGTGCTCCAAGTCTATTATTACAGCAAGGTCTTGTGATCTTTCGTAAGGGCGGTTCGCGAACCGCCCTTACAGAACCCGCTGTTCGTGTGTTTCCCCTATTTGCTCATAGGAAATTCCTATGAGCAAATAGGCCGCTCCTGTTTCCTCATCTCTTTTTCCTATGAGGAAACAGAAATTTTGGACTTTCTCATGCCCCGCGCCTGTCTCGTCACAGCCGCCGCCTCTCAGCGAACCTCTGCCACGGAGATGACCATGCGGAAAAGCTGGCTGCTCATCCTGCTGACCTGTGTTTTCCTTGCCGCCGCCAACCATGCCCATGCCGCTGTGGGCTGCGACCTCAACGACCCGGACAGGGACGTGAAGCGGCTCTTCCCTGAGTCCACTGGCTACAAGACGCAGTATATGTCCATTGACCAGAAAGGCGGCGAAACGCTGCTGAAGGAGATTGAGAAGCGGCTAGGCGACTCCTTCCAAGGCTTGTACGAGACTGCCGACGTGCCTTACACCCTCTATGAAATCTTCCGCGAGACCGAGAAGATCGGTCACATCCACGGCGTGAATCAGAAGGGCAAACACGGCGGCATTCAGGTCTTTCTCGTGCTCGACATGGAGGGCCGCATCAAGGCGTTCTACTTCCAGAAGCTCACCTCCAGAGCAGCCAAGCAGCTGCGCGAGCCGTCCTTTGGCAGGCAGTTTGAGGGCCTCAGTTTGCTTGATTTCTACCCCTATGACGTGAAGGCAGGCAAGAGTGTGCCTCCCGGCAAGGTGGATCAGATTAAGAATCCTGTGCCGGAGGCCGAAGAGGACTTCCGGGCCGCGCTGCGTGGGACAAAGAAGAACCTGATCCTCATGGACGAATTCCTCTACGGCAACAAACACCTGCCCCATTTCAAAGCCAAGTAAGAGGCCATGCTCAACATCTATACTGTCTGCTATAAGAACCTGCTGCGCAAGAAGCTGCGAAGCAGTCTGACCATCATCGGCGTGGGGCTGTCGGCTTGGGTGCTTGCCAGTTTGATGGGCTTCAACAAGGGCTACGAAGCCTCGCTCAACCGCGACATTGACAACATGGGCTTTCAGGTGGTGCTGACCGCCAAAGGCTGTCCCTACGAGGCCGCTACCCTGATGCTGAAAGGCGGCACCAGCCTGCGCTACATGAAGGAGGAGGTCATGCAGACTGTGGCCGCCAATCCTGAGGTGGAGTCCATGACCCCCATGCTCATGCAGGCCATCTTCGACCCCAACAAGGGCGAGGAAGGGGGCATGTCCGCTTATCTCGGCGTTGACCCGGCCAGCTACCCGCAGATGAAGACCTACCTTGAGTTCAAGCAAGGGAGCTGGTTCAAAAACCCAGAAGCCTACGAGGCCGTGCTCGGCTATGAGGCGGCAGAGCTGGAGCAGCGCGAGGTCGGCGACATGCTGCTGATACCTGAGAAGGAAGTGGAATTGAAGGTGGTCGGCATCCTCAAGCGGACCGGCACGCAAGACGATGGCACCATCTTTATCCCGGTCAAGGCGGTGCAGAAGATATTCGGTCGCAGCGGCGAGCTGACCGGCTTGGGCATCAAGGTGAAAAAGGATGCCAACATCGGCCAGCTGGAGCAGAAGCTCTATGAGCTGCCCGACGTGCAGGTGGTCTCGCTCGCTCAGGTCAAGCAGACCATCATGAACTTGGTCTCCACCGCCAAAGTGATGGTGCTGTCCATCGCTGTCATTGCTGTCATCATTGCTATGGTGGGCGTGATCAACACCATCCTTATGTCTGTGTTCGAGCGGTATCAGGAGATCGGCATTCTCAAGAGCATTGGTGCCATGCCCGAAGACATCTTCAAGCTGATCTGGATCGAAACCTTCATCCTCTGCCTGCTCGGCGGTATGCTGGGCGCGGTCATGGCCTTTGGCCTCTCGCAACTCACGGAAGTGCTGATCCGCCAGCTCCTGCCCTACTCACCCACTGGCTCGCTGATCGTGCTCGACAGCAGCCTTGTTCTGACGACCCTTGTCGCCGTGCTCCTGATCGGCCTGCTAAGTGGGCTGTACCCGGCCTGGAAGGCGGCGCGAGTCCGGCCTCTTGAATCCATCCGCAGTGAGATGAGCTGAACTATGAACGCGCACAGCACGGCCATTGCGGCCCGCAACCTCAGCAAAGTCTACCGGCGCGGCACCGAGGAGGTGCTGGCGGTCAACAACGTTTCGCTGGAGATCCAGACGGGCGAGTACGTGGCCTTCATTGGCCCGTCTGGTTCCGGCAAGACCACGCTGATCAACATCCTCGGCTGCCTCGACAATCCCAGCTCAGGCGGGCTTGACATCGCCGGGCGGCCAGTGTTCGGTCAAGGCCGGCCCCTGTCTGAGCGCGAGCTGACCAAGCTGCGGCGGGAGCTGTTCGGCTACATTTTCCAGAAGTTCTACCTCATTCCAACCCTCAACGTCCTGGAGAACGTGCTGCTGCCTTGCACATTCTATAGCAAGGACAGCGGCGCGGAGGAGCGGGCCGCCGAGCTACTCCGCTCGCTGGGCATGGACAAACGGATGCGGCACCTGCCGGGCCAGCTCTCCGGCGGCGAGATGCAGCGGGTGGCCATCGCCCGCTCATTGATCAACAGGCCGCAGATCCTCCTTGCTGACGAGCCGACCGGCAACCTTGACTCAGCCCGCAGCCACGAGATCAGCGCGGTCTTGCAAGAACTGAACCAGCGCGACGGCCTCACCGTCATCCTCGTCACCCACAACACGGAATTGGCCAAGGCCGCGCATAGGATTGTTGAGCTGCGGGATGGAAAACTGGCGGCATAGACGGTAGGGGCGAAAAATCTTTCGCCCCTACCATCTTGAGCCTCAGTTGCAGCCCTGTAGATTGTTGCTATTTCACTTCGTCAGCAAGGTGTTCAATCACATACAAGGTGCTTGCTTTCAGCACATCATATGCCTGCTGATTGACAGCTTTTCCCTTTTGAGCGTTAAGCTGATTCAGGAAGGCTCTGAGCTGATTTTCAGCCGCCTTGATCTTATTCTTCTTCGTGCCTTTCTTGGTTGACGCAATTGCGGCTTTCAGTTTGGCAGCCAATCCATTACACACCCCGTTGTTTCTGATCCAACCAAGGCTACGCATAAACTCAAGCGAAGTAAGTAATCCCTTACTGTCCACTGTCACATTGAATGTCACGGATGCGCTGTTAGGATTGTCAGCTTTATCTTCGGCATTGACTATCAGAGTGTGCTGGCCTGGAGCATAGATCAAGAGCGTGATGAGCTGCCCATTTGTCACAGCAGTCCCATCCAATGCACCTATTTCCTTAGCTATACCAGAAAGACTGTCTTTAGCAGTCCAGCTCACATTGAATGTTTCTGTATTGCTGTAGGTCTTAGCCGTTGGATTGGCGATAGCGACATTGGGCTTGGTTTTATCGATGTTGATGCCAGTCACAGTGAAGAAAGCGGAAAGTCCGGCTTTATCCACAGCAGTGCCAGTTACCGACTGACTGGCTCCTTCAGCGGAAAGCGTTTGATCAGGCGTAAGTATGTCTATGCCAGAGACAGCATCAGAGGCGGTGAAGTGAACAACAACGTCCGTCTTGTACCAGCCAAAAGCATTCGGTGTAGCAGTTGCAGCACCTGTGATTGTCGGCGGTGTTTTGTCAATCCTGAATACCTGCGTTTTAGTGGTTTCGATGTTGTTGTCATTGTCAACTGAACGGTAATAGACTGTAGTCAGACCTTCGCTGCTGATGGTGATGGGGCCAGAATATGCAGTCCAAGAGCTGCCGTCAAAGCTGTATTCAATCTGCTTCACACCGTTGCCGCAGCCAGCGGGAAAGTCTTCGGCGCTCAGACTGACCTGCACATCAGAAGTGTACCAGCCGTTGCTGCCAGCAGTGCCAGAAGGAGTCAGCGATGTGCTGGGCGGAGTGAGATCAACAACCGGGATGGACATGTTAAGCGTGTTGTCCGGCCCGGCGGCAGAACACTGGAAGTTCCAACTGCATTGCGTGTGCTTGCTGAGATATAGGCCGTCGGTCAACGGGCTGAGGTCAAAAGTAGCTATGGGCACGTTGCCACCCCATACGCCATAGCCAAACAGTTTGAAATTCAGCGAAGCTCCCAGGTTGATGAGAAACTGATTAAACCAGTAGCGGAACCCATCAAGTTGAATTGCAGCCTGATTACCAGCACTGAGATTACAGGCATTGACTGCGCCAAATGACACCGGAGAACTTGGACTGGAGTATCTCAGCGTTCCGCTTCCAGAGGCATCACCGCTGGCCTGCCAGTTGGCAGTAACCTTGTCTGAGCCTAAATCAGGATCAACTGATAGCCCAACACCAAAAGAGGCAAACCCTAAGTCCCAATTGTAGACAGGAATGGTTGCTGTTGGAATCGGGAAGGAAGCACCGGCTCCAAAAGGCGTGGTGAAACTTTTTGACTTGTCAACATTTGCCTCAAGGTAACAGTTTGGACAAACATTGATTTCAAGGATGATTGCCTTGACACCTGCAAAGAAATTCATCCGCAATACAAACTCATTGCCAGACTCAGAGGCGACACCGGTATTGCTGTAGCTTGTCGCCGACCAATCCAGCGGCGTGAATGCGGAAGCAAGATCAGCTGAAGTTCCTTGCACCAATTGATCTGGGCCGGTCAGATTTGCTTCTCCTGGCAGTCGAAGGCCCAGTGCCCAGTCCAATTCAAAGCCAGCTTTGAATTCATAGATGGTAAGGCCCAATGCTTCTGATTTGTCTCCAATAGAGTAGTCAATGTGGGGGCCAGTATAGGTGAATCCCATCAGAAGCTGCTCATTTGCTGCCGCAGCTGCGGCAGCAAGAAGCTGCTCGACAGTCGCCGTGTCCGCAGATAATTTCGCACCCGCTTTGAAACCTGCTGCTGTGAGCAGCTTCTCTGGTTCGGTAATCTCGACAGTTTCCTCTATCGTATGCGTTCTCGGTTCTTGGCCAAACTCATACTGCTCCCAGATCCCAGGGGATTTCTCCTCCATGAACTCGCGGTACGCCTCGGTGTAATCTCCTGCCTTGACCGTTCCATGCGCATTGGGAGGCAAATTATCTTTGACAACGAGGGCAGGCCACTCATCCTGCCCAGCCTGTTGAGGGTTGTCGAACTGAATGATTGTTTTGTTGATAATCTTCAAAGGGTTGGTTGGCGTTGAAGCGGCGGTGCTGGCTTGCCCTGCAGCCTTAGACAAACTCATTGAGGAAGCCTGCTGCGTTGCCATAGCACTTTGCCTGCTGGTGCTGCTCTGAGCCGCAGCTCCACCCTGCGCGGCATCTTCCTCCACAACTTGTGATTCATACTTCACTGAAGGAACTGGCAGGCCAGATGCTTTGCGCTGCTTAATGGTTTCCTGCATTTTCTTCTGGAATGGAGTGAGTGCCTCCCCTTCCTGCGAAGCCGGGGCCGTCGCCGCTGAAGAATATGCGCTGACTGAGGCTGCGCGAGAAGTGACAGCTTCCTCTTGATCAGAAACAGCAGCGGCATCAGAAGCGGCATATTCGTGTCTGAAACTGCCCGCTTTGATAAATACGTTTGAATCAACTTGGTCATTGCCAGCATCAGCTATTGCCAGTTTGACATGATGCGTCTCGCCTGGAATGACTCTGATCTCCTTAGTGGCAAGCACCGTTGTCAATCCATCCATCTCGGTGTCAATGGCCGCTCCTGTGTTATCTCTGTAGAGTTCAGAGCTTTCCTGCCCATTGACGCTATCTATTGATACAGCTTCATCGCTGTCTGGAATCAAGGCAACGTTTTTTCCGTCCACAAAGAACCCAAAGGCATCGTTGCTGCCTGCCGATTCATCAGCCTTGTTGTATTCATCCGATGCGAAAACGTACTGAAAGGACACATCCGCAACAGCAACTCCTATGGCAGGATCAACCTTGAAATCAAATTCCAGCACACAGCTATCCTGCGTTTTTGCTGCAACCAAACTGTCCAGATCAACATCGCCTGGAGCATTGTTGCCCTGAGTGATGCCGTTTGACTTGTTGGGGCCTGCAATATTGGCAATATTGCCGCTGCTCAGAATAATTCCTTTCTCAAATCCAATGGAGACGCTTCCATCAGAAAATCTGCCGGAAGCACCTGCCGCACATTTCAGCGTTATATTGGACGGCGTAATATCCGGCCCAAGCAGTTCGCTGACTAACTCTCCAGGCGATGGCGCATCATTGGTGGTTATCGCCCAAGCATTGCCTCCCAAGCAAAGCAGCGCAGTTGCTATGCTTGGTGCCACGATTGTCTTTTTCATTCTTTTCCCCTTTGGTTTATAATAAGATGCTGCTTCTTTTTTCAGCAGCACTTCGTTGCATTGATTAACAACCTACACCCTCACCATCAGCACATCCACCACCCTTCCTGCATAAGCGTTCCGCACCATCGCCGTCAGTGCGCTGAAGTTGCTCACTGTAATGGCCAGATTGCTGACAGCGGAACCGGCGAAGCCTTGCAGCAGGTAGTCGCCGTTACCTGTTACCAGCACTGCCGCGCCTGCCAGCCGGTTTTCCTGCATGTCCAGCAGGCTGACTGCCAGCCGGTTCTCGCGCAAATCCAGCACGGCCTGAATCCGCAGCATCTCATCCGCCGACACTGAACCGCCGGTCACGCTCACATAAGCGGCTGCGGCATGGTCGGTGAGAATGCCGGTCTCCTGCGGATTCGGCTGGCCGAGGCCCGCCACAGTCAGCGGGGAGCGCAGCCTGCGCCGGTAGGAGCCGGTGCGCAGCGTCCCTTTCTCGGTGTAGCGCGCAGAGACCGAGACCACGTATTCATTGTTCCACGGCGCATCCTGCGGCGGAATATTCGGCACCACAACAATGCTTGAGGCGGAGACCGGCCCAAACTGCGACTGAACCGCCCTGCCACTGCGGGTGCCTTCGATCACGCATTCCCAGCCCGCCTGCGCCTCTTCGGCAAAGAGATTGCTGCCAGAAAGCTGAAGCACTCCGGCGGCATAGAGCACGTCATCCAGCTTCAGGCGGGTGTCCTCGGCAGAGACAATCATGGGCGCTTTCTCCGCCGGCATGGGCAGCCGCTCAAACTCGGCCTCGTGACGCACCTCCTTGACCACGGGCTGCGAGGCATACGCCTTCACTTGCAGCATTTCGCTGAGATTCGCAGGCGTTTCATCCGCCTCGTCCAATCTGCCGGTGAAGGAGAGCGTGAAGGTGAAGAAATCCTCAATCGTCACCTGCCTGCCGTTGATCAGGTTCTGCCGTACCTTCCGCAGGAAAGCGGAGATGACCGACTTGGCCAATGCCTGATTGTAGGTCGGGTTCTCCGCCTCAATCTCGGCGGAGATTTCGTCCAAGCCGATGATTTCTCTGGGCAGGAAGCGGAGTTTGTAAGACTGGGGAACGGTGAGCGGGTTGACTTCGGGCCGCCATTGGATAGTCGCCATGATGGGTCTCCATTGTCAGAGGGAATGCTGCGTAAAGAGGAAAGAACTGTTTGCAGCAGCAAGCCTAAAACGCTCCCGTCCGAGTGTCAAGAAATTTCTGCCGGAAATCTTGCGGTGAGGGATTGGCAATGCGGCAGCAAGGGAATGAGAATGCCTTACTGAGAACAATTCTCATTGGAGGAGCGAAGGCGTTCGTATTCCTTCAGCAGGGCAATTAGAATTGCCTGCTGAGAGTAATGAGAATTGGCGGAGGCTGGCATGTCTCTTGCCTCTGCAAGCCTGATTTCTGTCTTCAAGGCAGAATCCGCTTGCAAACTGCACATCAGTCTGCTACCGTTTGTCACGCAGTTGATGGAGACGGCAGACCTGCGCGTCATGCAGTCCGCCGGATTTTCGCGTCAGAGCCAACTTGGAGCGTATATGCTGACGAACAACAAAGGCTTCACCCTGATTGAACTGACTTTCGTCGTAGCCGTTATTGGCGTGCTTGCCGCTGTGGCCATACCGAACTTCATCGCTTACCGGGACAAGGCATATCTCTGCGAAGGCTACGCCCTCTCTGATCCGGTGCGGAAAGAAGTGGTGGAGTATTATGACCATGTCGGCGCATTCCCGCCGGACAACGCCGCGCTTGGCCTGCCTGAGGCGATCCGGGGAAAACATGTGGGCAGCATCAAAGTGAAAGACGGCGCAGTGGAAATCAAATACCGGGACGACAGCAGACAGCCCGGCGTGACCGTCACTCTGAGTCCTGTTGTCAGCAGCGACGATCCAACCGGCCCGGTCACTTGGGAAGAGCAGATCGCCAAGGCCAATTGAAAGGAGGACGCGATGCTCTTGTCCAACCGCAGGCGGTATTTTATAGAGCTGCTCCATGTGATAGTCATCATCTCCATTCTGGTTGTGCTTGCCATAAAATCCTATCAGGTCATGCTTGCCAAAGCGGAAGTCACGAGCATGGTCTATCGTTTTCATTTCGCATCAGCAAAGACTGGCAATCTGATGTATTTCGCCCTGCATGGGGAGTTTCCCCAGAACACGGAACAGGCGCTTGCGTTGCTTCCTCCAGAAAATTGGTATATTGAGCCTGAAAGGAAGGTGGTCATTGAGCAGGGAGCAGTCCATGTCTCCTCCTCAACAAGGAGGCTTGCCGGGAAAACGCTGACCATGCGTCCTGTGGTGCAGGAGGATGATCCTACAGGAGCGGTGCATTGGGTGTGCGGCAATAAGAAAGAAAGCGGCTGGAAGGTCTTCGGCGTTGACCGCACAGATATTGAAGACCGGCATATTCCTGCCGTCTTAAAGTAAGCGCAAACAGAGAGGCGGAAATGTCCAGCAGATTGTCCATAGAAGAACTTTGCAGCGGCTGGCGCCAGCTTGAAGTGATGCTCAGGGCTGGGGTTTCCCTGCCCGGCGCAGTGACAGCGTTATAGCCGTAGCACAATAAATTGACTATAAGCATGGTTGCTGAAAAATCTCATCTGTCGAACAGCCAAGTTTTCTTC
>JAABPV010000076.1 GCA_011391865.1 Desulfobulbaceae bacterium
CGGCTTGGGAAGTAAGCTTGGCCATCGATGCGGCAGACGTGCCGTATGTCGCCTATGTGGATACTGCCAACGGCTACAAGGCCAGCGTTATGAAGTTCAATGGCATAGGCTGGGTGCAGGTCGGAGAGCCGGGTTTCTCGGCAGGCATGGCCATCTCCACCAGCCTTGCCTTTGACAGCGTCAGCGCACCCTATGTCGTGTATAGGGACGAGGCCAGCAACGGCAAGGCCAGCGTGATGCGCTTCAACGGGGCAAGCTGGGAGCAGGTGGGCGCGGCAGGATTCTCGGCAGGCGCGATTATGCACACCAGCCTTGCCTTTGACAGCAGCGGCACTCCCCATGTCGCCTATCAGGACTACGCCAACGGCTGCAAGGCCAGCGTGATGAAATTTGCTGTAGTTGCCGTTGACAAAGACGGCGACGGCATCGCTGACGAAGCGGACAACTGCCCGCTTGCCGCCAATGCTGATCAGAAGGACACGGACAATGATGGAAGAGGCGATGCCTGTGAGCCGGTCAACATGGCCCCTATCTACAAGGTGCTGCTTTAATACCCCTTCGACTTCGCTTCAGGACGCACCCTGCAAAGTGTTCACTGCATCTCCGGGCTTCTGCCCCTTGCCGTCATCAAGAGTCAAGCACAAAAAAGCTGCTTGCGCCTCTTCCCGCCAAGATGGTAAACAGAACCGCACGCTGCGGCATGTCCGCCGGGCGGCTTGATGACGCTCACACACTACTTAGCCCCTTGGGAGATAAACAATGGCTGCTCTTGCCCCGTTCCGCGCTCTGCGCTACAACCCCGCCAAGATCGAGCGGCTGGATGATGTCTTCACCCCGCCCTACGACATCATCTCCGCCGGAGACGGGGAGAAGCTGCGGCAGAAGAACCCGTACTCAATGATCAACCTTGACCTGCGCAACACGGCTCAGGACGAAACTGCGGACGATGGCCGCTACCAGCAGGCCCGCGACCGCTTCCTTGCCTGGCAGGAAGAGGCGGTGCTGATTCGCGACGAGCAGCCTGCGATTTATCTCTACAGCATTGAGTACCAGCACCCGAACGGCAGGCGGCTGACGCGCAAAGGCATCGTCGCTTTGGTCGGGCTGGCGGAGTTTGCTGAGGGCATTGTCCGCCCGCATGAGAAGACCTTCGCCGGGGTGATTGGCGACCGCCTCAAGCTGATGGAGACCTGCGCGGCGCAGTTCAGCAAGATATTCTCGATCTACTCCGACCCGCAGCAGGAGGTGATCCGCACGCTGGAGCAGGCGCAGGAGCCGCAGCCGCTGCTGCACGTCAAGGACGGCAACGCCAACAGCCATACGCTCTGGCGGGTGACGGACGCAGCGGCCATTGCTGCTGTGCGGCAGTTCTTCGCCGAGAGGCCGGTGTACATCGCTGACGGCCACCACCGCTACACCACCGCGCTGGAGCACCGCCGCCGGATGCTGGCCGCCAACCCTGAGCTGCCTGCTGATCACCCCTGCAACTTCATCATGATGTACCTCTGCGGCTGCGAGGATCCGGGCCTCTCTGTCCTGCCCACGCACCGCCTCGTGCGCTGGCCGGGCGCGATGAGTGCGGACGCGCTGGCAGCCAAGATGGGCGCGGGCTTGGAGGTCGCGGAGATCACCCAGGGCAGCCGCGAGAGCCTGCTCGCCGAGACCCTCAACCGCATGGACGAGGCCGAGGCGGACAGCGGCCTGCCAGCCTTCGGGGTCTATCATCCGGGCGAGAACCGCTCCTTCCTGCTCGCCTCCACACCGCAGACCTTCGCGGCCAGCCCGGCCCTCGCCGCCAAGCCGGAGGTGCTGCGCGGGCTGGATGTGGTTGTGCTCTCTGACTTCCTTATTCAAGAGCAGCTCGGCCTCAGCCACGAGCAGTGCGTGCGGGAGAAATTAGTTAGCTACATCAGCGACCCGGACGAGGCGATTGACGCGGCGGTCAAGCAGAGCGTGATTGAGGACGGACACACGCCGCTGCTCTTCCTCCTCAATCCAACCAAGGTGGCGCAGGTGCTACAGGTGGCGGACAGCGGCAACATCATGCCGCATAAATCCACCTTCTTCTACCCGAAGATCCTCACTGGTTTGCTGATACGGAAGCTGGACGAGGCGGTGGGGAGCTGATCAGTCGCGCTGCGGCCGGTGTTGTAGCTGCCGGGGCGTTAGGGGCGGTTTGCAAACCGCCCTTTGTCGTTGTGCCGCATAACTCGCCAGCTGACATCAGCCCGCACGGCTTCGAGCGGCTTTTTCACTTGATTTACATGGAAAATTTTAGGAGAATAGGCTCCACACAGGCCCTGATTTTCTTTTTCAACCCGCAGCCTTCTATTCCTCATGACAGAATTCACCATCGGCTCCGTCCATCATGGCTTCATCCTCCAGCGCAAAGAGCATATCGCCGACATCAGCTCAGACGTGTATCTCTTTGAGCATCAGCTACTCGGCACCCCGGCCTTGGCCATCAAGAACAGCGACCCGAACAAGACCTTCTGCTTCGCCTTCCAGACTATCCCGCAGGACTCCACCGGTGTGGCCCACATCCTTGAGCACGCCGTGCTGATGGGATCGAAGAAGTATCCGGTGCACGATGTCTTCGGCGAGATCCACAAGGGCGGGCTGATGACCTTTCTCAACGCCATGACCGGAGCCGATGTGACCTGGTACCCTTTCGCCACCCGCAATCTGGCTGAGTACTTCAGCATCATGGATGTCTATTGCGACGTGGCCCTGAACCCGCTCATGCAGCGCAGCACCTTTGAGCAGGAGGGCTGGCATTATCATAAAGAGAGCAAGAAGGCACCGCTGCAATTCCAAGGCGTGGTGCTGAATGAGATGAAGGGGGCCTACTCTGATCCCATCCGGGCCATCTTCCACAACACCTTCGGCGGCCTGATGCCGGATTCCACCTACGCCCACGAGTCTGGCGGCGACCCGGCCTGCATTCCTGATCTGACCTATGAGCAGTTCGCCGAGTTCCACGCCAAGCATTATCATCCCTCGAACGGGATGCTCTTCTTCTACGGTGATGCGGACTTGGCGCAGGAGCTGGCCGCTGTGCAGGACAACTTCCTCTGCAACTACACAGCACCCGGCAGCAAGGCGGCGGCGGTGCAAGGGCCGGGCATCAGCGGGCCGGTCTTTATTGACGACAGCTACGCTGTGCAGCCGGGCAGCAGCCTGAAGGGCAAGACGTATTTAGCCGTGGGCGCATCTGTGGCCACGATCCTTGATCAGGAGCTGACCACCGCCTTCCAGGTCATTGCCAACATTCTCTACAACTCCGATGCCTCGCCGCTGAAAAAGGCGGTGCTGGAGGCTGGCTTGGGCAAGGACTTCGGCGGCATGTTCCTTGCTGATCACTGCTTCCAGACAGTCATGCTGACCTACTTAGTCGGCTCCGATGCGGACAAGCGCGACCGCTTCCTTGCTCTCTGCCGCGAGGTGCTGACCCGCATCGCCGAGCAGGGCCTTGACCGCGACCTGATCCTTGCTGAACTGAACAGCTACGAGTTTGCTGTCCGCGAAGAGCTGACCGCAGCCCAGCGCGGCTTGGACTTGATCGGCAAGGCATTGCCCGCGCTGCAGCACGGCGCAGACCCCTTTGCTGCCCTGCGGATTGAGGAGCTGTTCGCCGCCCTCCGCACCAAGGCATTGGAGGAAAGATACTTTGAACAGCTAATCAAAGAGCGGCTGCTCGACAATCCAGCTTTTGCCGCTATCACCCTGCGGCCTGACCCGGACAAGGCCGCCCGCGCCATGCAGGAGGAGCAGCGCAGACTGGCCGAGTATGAGCGGACTCTCAGCACGGAGCAGACGCAGGAGCTGATCGCCAAGACGCAGGAACTTATGCAGCTCCAGCAGACCCCGAACAGCGAGGAGCAACTGGCTTTGCTGCCGCGTCTATCTCGGCAGAATTTGGAGCGCAATCCCCGGTTGCACGAAGCTGGCGCGGAGGACTGCGGCGGCTCAGTCTGCATCAGCAGCGAGCTGGAGACCGGCGGCATCGCCTATGTCCAGTTTGGTCTGGACTGCGCGGCGGTCGGAACGGAGCTGCTGCCTTGGCTGGATCTCTTCGGCACCATCGCCACCGAGATCGGCACCAAGCGGCGCGACTACGTGCGCTTTGCCAAGGACATCCACATCCACACCGGCGGCTTCAGCCATTCCTTCACCACCTACACGCATGTCAGCGGCGCAGAGCCGTTGCGACCTGTGCTCTGGTTTCAGACCAAGGCTTTGTCCGCCTCGCTGCCCAAGGCTTTGGAATTAGTCTGCGAGGTCTTGGCCGAGCTTGACCTGAGCAACCGGCGGCGCATCCGGGAGATTGTTCTGCGCGAGTTTGCTTGGGCCGAGCACGCGGTGCAGAGCGAGGGCTGGCAGTTAGCCGCCTCGCGGGTCTTTGCCCATCTCAGCCAGGCCGGGATGATCAATGAGCACGTCAACGGTGCCACGGCCTATCTCCAGCTGAAAGACTTGACCGTCCGCTATGACGAGCTGGAGGAAGGCTTCCTTGCCAAGCTGGAGCAGCTGCGGCAGCTTGTCTTCCAGGCAGCGGGCCTGAAGATCGCTGTCACCGGCTCTGCGGCAGACATCAAGAAGATCAAGGAGAGCGCGGCTGCGGTGCGCGGCTGCTTGGGTAAAGACGCATTGCCTCCTGCGGTTCTCAATTTTCCAGCCTTTGCCGCCCGCCAAGGCTTTGTCACTTCTGCCGACGTGGTGTACAACGCCCAAGGATGCAGGCTCTTTGACAGCTTCAGCCAGCACAGCGGCGCGTTCGAGGTGCTGAAAACCTGGCTTTCGCGGGATTATCTCTGGAACACGGTGCGCCAGCAGGGCGGGGCTTACGGCTGCTTTGTCCAGTTTCATCCGGTTTCCGGCAACTTCGCTGTGATCAGCTACCGTGACCCGCATGTAGCTAAAACGTACACAGCCTATGAGGCCATTGCCAGCGCGGTGCGCGGTCTTGATCTCAGCCGCGCCAAGTTAGATCAGCTCATCATCGGGGCTTACGGCACGCTTGATCCGCTGCGCTCGCCTGCCGCCGAGGGCGTGAAGGCCCGCGACGCATATCTGACCGGCATCACGCCGGAGCAGCGGCAGCAGATCGTCGAGCAGACGATTGATGCCAAGGCTGAGGAGCTACGCGGCTTTGCTCCGCTCTTCGAGCAGCTGGAGGCCACAACCTTCCGGGCGACCATTGGCAACGGTGAGAAGATCAAGGCGGACAGCAGCCTGTTTGACGAGGTGACGGAGCTGTAACAGCGTGAGCTGAGTAAAAGCGCATCAGATTTTCTGAGAAATGACAGAGGCAGACCTTCGGGTCTGCCTCTTTTGTTTTTACGGGAAAATTGATTTTTTAGTGTGCCACAAAGAAGTATCTATTTGCCGCTGCAAAAGAATTGCTGGTGCGTGTGTCACCTCACATGATGCGCAATTGGGTAATATAGCCGTAGCACAATAAATTGACTATAAGCATGGTTGCTGAAAAATTTCATCTGTCGAACAGCCAAGTTTTCTTC
>JAABPV010000077.1 GCA_011391865.1 Desulfobulbaceae bacterium
AATTGAGCCATCATGTTACCATAACTCACTCTTTTCTCAACTCAGCAAAAGTTGCACTTACAACTTGAATCCACGGAATTCGTGAAGTTCTCAATGCTCAGACTGTTGGCGGATCCCGCCGGTTTCCAGCTTAACGCAGCGGATGCGCCAGCACTTGCCTGACATAGCCCATTGATCTCCCCCCGCGTTGCCATTGCCTTTCCGCCCGGTTTGCTGCTACAATCTGTTCTGAAGACCGGTCTTCCTTCTATACCGGCCCGGAACCGTTCCGTCAACGAAAACAGCCAGCCAAGAGACTCTCATGCTTCTCGCAGTCAATGTCGGCAACTCGCACACCGTGACCGGCGTTTTTTATGATCAGGCCCTCATTCACCAGTGGCAGCTCAAGTCAGACGCTGGCAAGACCGCCGACGAGCTGGCCATCCGCTACCATTCGCTCTTCCAGATTGACGGCATTCAGAAGGAGGACATCACCGCATTTGTTGTCAGCTCAGTGGTGCCTGCCTTAGAAAGCTCTTGGCTGCTCTTCGCCAGCAAATATCTGACGGGCTGCGTCAGCCCTCCTATAGCGGTATCGCACCGCACGAACACTGGCCTGACCATCCTCACCGCTAATCCGGCGGAATTGGGCGCAGACCGCATCGCCAATGCCGTGGCCGCTTGGGAGAGCTTTGGCGCGGCATCGATTGTTGTTGATCTCGGCACGGCTATCACCTTTGACTGCGTCAGCAACAAGGCAGAATATCTCGGCGGTGCAATCTGCCCTGGCATAGGCATTGCCTTGGACGCGCTGGCCGAGCGCACCGCCAAATTGCCCCGCGTCGAGCTGAACGAGCGGCCAGAGGCGGTAATCGGCGGCAGCACGGTTGCAGCCATCCGTTCCGGCGTGCTGCACGGCTCCGGCGGGATGATCGACCGGATGATCGAGCTGCTGGGTAAGGAGATGCGGGAGCGCGGCGCGGCATCGCCAGAGGAAAAAATCAATGTCATCGCCACCGGTGGCATGGCCGAGCTGATCACGCCCTACAGCACGGCAGTGGAATTTGCTGATCCGCTGCTCACCCTGACCGGCCTGCGCCTGATCCATGAACGGAGCTTGAGGGAGGCGAAAAATTGATGCGCCAGCCGCTGCTGCCCCCGCGCCTTCAGCCCGGCGACACGGTCGGCATTATTCATCCGGCCGGGCCGGTGCGCGACGAAGAAGGCTTTGCGCAGGGCCTGCACGTTCTGCGCGATTTCGGCCTGCAAATCCGCTGCGAGCCGCCGGACGGCTCCGGGCCGGACTATCTCGCCGCTGACGACCGGCAGCGGCTGGCCGAGCTGCACAGGCTTTGGGCGGACGAAGAAATCAAAGCGTTGATTTCAGCGCGGGGCGGCTACGGCTGCCTGCGGCTCATCAGCAAATTAGACTGGAATTTTCTCCGCGCTAGGCCGAAATGGCTGATCGGCTTCAGCGACCTGACGGTTCTGCTCAACGGGGTTTTTGCGCAGACCGGCTTGGTCACGTTGCACGGGCCGATGATCAGCACCCTTGCCCGCGCCGAACGGGACACCGTGCTCCGGCTCAAGGAGTGCCTGCGCGGCGAATTTCAGCCCTGCGTCCGGCCTGCGGGCTTGGAAATCCTGCGCGGCGGCTTCAGTCAAGGACGGCTGGTCGGCGGCAATCTGACCACGCTCTGCCATCTGCTCGGCACGCCGTGGCAGCCGCAGACCGCAGGCCGCATTCTTTTCATCGAGGACACTGCCGAGCCGCTCTACAAAATCGACCGGATGCTGACCCATCTCGCCTGCGCCGGTCTGTTCGACAAGCTCTCCGGCCTGATTCTCGGCCTCTTTGATCCCGGCCACGACGACCGGCTGGAAATCCTCCGCCTCAACGAGCAGGTCTGGCAGCGGGCGCTTGAGCTGACCGCTGCGGTGAAATGCCCGGTCTGGGGCGGCTTTCCTGCCGGGCATCAGCGCGACAATTTCGCCCTGCCCGTGGGCATGGAGGCGGTGATGGACAGCTTCAGCGGCAGTCTCAACTTTCTGCCCCAGTCCTGCCGCCAGCCCTGATGCTCTGCCGCCCCTGCGCCAAGACTGTGGGCCTACTCCTGCTCCTGCCGCTCGGCTGGGGCCTGAGCCTGCTGCCGCTGCTCATCGTCGCGCCGCATGTGGAGCTACGCTTTCTCCTGCCCGCTCTGGCCGCTTGGGCCGCGCTCTATCTCCTGCCGTTCCCGTTCCTGCTCCGTTGGATCCTCCGCGCCGCTTGGTTCTTTCCCGGCGAAGGCGAGCCGAAGCTACAAGAGATGCTGGAGTTCATGCTCCTCGGCGTGAACGAGCTGCCCAACCCAGTGCGGGCGGAAAGGAAAGGGCGGAGCATCCGCCTGAGCTGGCGGCAGGTTGACGACCCGGTCTGGTGCCAGCGGATGGCCTTGGCCCGGCTGCGCCAGCAGTACGAGCTGACATTGACTTTTGATGCCGCTTCCCGCACCGTCACCATGCGCGACCGGGTGCGGCCTGTGGATTTCTCCCTCTGCCCGGTCAAGGTGCGCACCGGCCTGCTCTCCGCGCCGCGTTTCTTCTGCTGCGTGCGCAGCGGCCTGGACTTCGGCATCAGCAACTTCGAGCAGACCGCGCCGGAAGACTGGCGGTTCAGGCCGCAGGAGCTGAAAAGCCCAGTCTGCAACACCATCCTCCGCAACGGCTGGAACGTGCGCTTTGAGCTGTCCTGAGCATTTTTCTTTGACATCCTGCGGCCTGCGCCGGTATGCTGCGGAGCAGATATTTTTTCAACCCTGACTATTTTGCGCAAAGGAGACAGCACGATGAAGATGCCGCAACGCGCCGCCCTCCGGCTGCTGCTTGCCGCCGCCTTGGCTTTGACCGCGCCGCAGTTCGCCTCTGCCGCCGCCCTTCAATGGCAGCAGCTTATGGCCTCCGACGACGGCGTTTCTTTGGCTGTGGACGGCAGCACCGCCGTGGTCGGTGCTCCGGGAGAGAACAACATGAAGGGAGCTGCCTATGTCTTTGTCCGCTCTGGAAAAAAATGGGCGCAGCAGGCGCGTCTCACAGCGGAGGAGGCGACGGAGTATTCCATTTTCGGCGGCGCGGTCGCGGTCAGCGGCGACACTGTTCTGATCGGCGCGGCCAGCGACGGCAATCATGGCGCAGTCTATGTTTTTGTCCGTTCTGGAAAAACGTGGAAGCAGCAGGCCCGCCTCATGGCTGAGGACAGCCAGCCGGATGACAGCTTCGGCCTTTCTGTCGCGGTCAGCAAGGACACGGCGGTGATCGGCGCGTTCCGGGAGGATTACTCGAAAGCGCATCTGGGCGCGGCGCACGCTGGGCAAGGCGCGGCTTATGTCTTTGTCCGCACAGGAACCGCATGGACGCAGCAGGCCAAGCTCATGGCCGCAGACGGTGCCGCCGATTCCGGCACCTTCGGCGCGGCGGTGGCCGTGGACGGCGACACTGCCTTGGTTGAGCGCGCCGCCCTCAACACCGCCTATGTCTATTTCCGCTCCGGCGGCACATGGAAGGAGCAGGCCAAGGCCATGGGCGGCGGCGCGGCGGCCTTGCAAGGCGACACCACCCTGATCGGCCATATTCCCTCAGCCGACGGCAGCCAGGCAGCGTACGGCTTCTCTGACGCGCTCTTAGCCTCCTCTTCCGGCGGCGCGGCCTATGTGTTCAAACGGGCTGGCGGCCTCTGGACGTGGCAGGAGCGGCTGGTGGCCAAAGACGTGACCGCCGGGGACAGGTTCGGCGCGCTGGTCGCCGTGGACGGCAATGCCGCCGTGATCGCCGCAACAGAGCGCACAGACAGCGCGCGGCCCGGCGCGGTCTATCTCTTCACCAATGCAGGCGGCGGCTGGCGGGAGCAGGCCAAGCTGCCCGCCGCCAAAGGAATGCCGGTCATCCATTCCCTATCGCTCTCCGGCAGCACAGTTGCGGCGGTGATGGGAAAAAAATCGAACCGGGCTGAAAGCGCGGCCTATGTTGCCGCGCTGCCCGCAGCAGCCGCTCAATAACAGAAGGGAAGATCATGGGCAACAACCCGTTGCAGGCGCAGCTGCTCAAGGCTGGCTTGGTCAGCAAAAAACAGGTCAGCAAGGTCAAGCAGGAGCAGTATCAGAACCGGAAGCAGAAGGAGCCGGTCAAGCCTGCGGTCAGTCTTGCTGAACAGGCAGCGGCGGCGGAGCGGAGCCGCGAGCTGAACCGGCAGCTGGCCGAGGAAAAAAAACGGCACGAGCTGCAAGCTCAAGTCAGGCAGCTGATTGAAACAAACCGCCTGAAGCGGGACGGGCGGGGCTGTCCGTACTATTTTGCCGTGCAGGGCAAAATCGACAGAATTTTTGTTGCCGAGGAAATGGCCGAACGGCTCAGTCGCGGCCTGCTGGCGATCGTCAGAAGCAAAGACGGCGTTGAGGTAGTGCCTGCGAAAACCGCCCTCCAGATTGCTGAACGCGATCCGGCGGCGGTGCTGGTTCTGCATGACGGGGAGAAAGACAAGGAGGAATGAATCATGTTGACGCATTGACAAGCTATTCATTCTATGGAAACGGCCTGTTACAGGCGGCCCTGCGGCCTGCTGATCTGATCAGGATGCGCGAAGAAGGGGGAAACTGGGTTGCCGCAGGAACTTTTGTCGGTGCCGAAGCGGAGCTGACAAACTTGAAACGCGGCAAGGAGTTGGAATTCCACGTTGTCGCGCTCAACAAGGCAGGCGAGAGCCTGCCGAGCAACAGTGTGGCCGTGGTGCTGTGACGATGCGGTTTACGGGTAGGCAGGACAACTTTCAGGTTGTCCTGCCTACCATCAAAGCTGTGAGATGATGGAAGCGGATGGACACGTCTCGCAACCGTGTCCATCTCTGCAAAGAGAATTTTCAAATACTTGTCGGGTTGGTCAATCAAATGTTGACAGTGTTACACCCTGAATTGCTTCCGTTAATATATGATATTCCGGTTGGTTTAATTCCTTTTTGGCTTAAGAATGGTGAGCGGCCCAAGCTGGTGATCAAGGTTCCAAAAGAAATGATTCTGGCCGCAAAAATAAATCAAGGATTCCGTATTTATGCTGCGCCAATAGTTGTTCAAGGCAAAAATACTCTCGGATTCCTTTCGGCCTTTTTTGATGATGAAGATGAACCTCTTGTTATATGGACTCTTATTTCCTCCGGCAATGAAACGCTTCTGGATACGGTTCTTTGCAGCCAACTTGATATTTATTTTTTCGATGTAAACAATCGTGAACTGCTTGGATATAAGGCTGATTTAAGCTGTGAATCAACTACGCGAAGCTTTATTGAGAAAATTGAGCTGCTGCCCTATGATTTTTCCATCGAAAAGCTCTCTATGGATCAAATGACAAAATGGTTTGGCATGCGAAGCGTTCAAGATGACCTCTCCGCTATTTTTGTACGTGGATTCAAGTTGTAAGTGCAACTTTTGCTGAGTTGAGAAAAGAGTGAGTTATGGTAACATGATGGCTCAATTCT
>JAABPV010000078.1 GCA_011391865.1 Desulfobulbaceae bacterium
AGAAAACTTGGCTGTTCGACAGATGAGATTTTTCAGCAACCATGCTTATAGTCAATTTATTGTGCTACGGCTATAACCGGATGAGACAGGGGCCGGTGCGGGGCGCACCGGGCCTGCCGGAGAAGGGGCAGGCCAGTTTCAGCCGGTTTCATTCTGCTGATGTCAAGAAACCATATTTCACCCGCCCGCGCAATGAGGTGGAAAGCTCATTTTTCTGGGTGAAATGCCCAGATGGTCGGGCGGGAGAGCAGGGCTGAACAGTCCGTCATCCCCACGCCGCCGCCAGCCGCGCCGCCAGCTCCTCAAACTGCTCGTCAAAGGGCACATGGCCGCGCAGGCCGATCTCGTAGGCCGGGTCGTCGCCCTCTCCCTTGCGGCCAAAGGAAGACCGCCAAGCCGCCTGCGCCGACTTGCCTTTCGCCCAAGCCAAGCTACTTTCTGGGTAGAAATGCAGCGGCTGGCGCAGCCCCTCATGAAAATGGTTGATCAGCGCGGCCAGCTCGGCGTGCGGGTCAGCCACCGCCTCCAGCCGCACGGTGCTGTCCTTGCCGACATGCACTGAGCAGGGCTCCACGCCCTCCGGCTGAAGCAGCAGCAGGGCCAGATGGTGAATCCAGAGCTGGAGCCGGTCTTTGGCCTTGAGATTGGCGGGCCGGAAGGTGACTCTGCCGCAGCGGCAGAGCGAGGTCAGCCGCCCGGTCAGGCGCACCCCGTCAACCGTCAGATTGACCTCGGCAGGCTCGACCGGCTGCCGCAGCAGCGGCTCGACCTTGCCCAGCAGCTCCGCCGCCTCTTCCGTTGACTGCTGATGGAGCAGCGGGCCGAAGCCGCCGCCGGGCAGACCGCCAGCGGCCCGCCAGCGGTGCAGGGGGCAAGCCGTCTCCCTGCCGCCGCGCAGCTCCAGCAGGATCTCCTCGGCAAACTGATAGCGTTGCAGCTGATCGAGGACGAACGCCTCGCTCTCCGGCAGCAGCGGCTCGTCCGGCAGGGCGGGCCGCAGGCCAAGCCGCTGCTCAAGGAAGAAGCGGACTGGATGCCGCCAGAAGCGGACAAGCTGGCTGATGTCAATCTGACGCAGGAACTGCTCGGTCTTGGGCAAAGGACGGCTGACAAAGGCGGGCGATGCCTGATCAGCGGCTGGCAGCCAGTCCTCCCGGTAGGAGGCGGTGGCCGGATCGCCGTTGAAGCAGCGGCGGCTGAAGGGCTGGAGCGGATGCTCCACAGTCAGGGCATCGGCTGCGGCTTTGCCGTCCGCTGTCCGCCAGCCCCGGTTGATGTAGTCGCGCAGCTCTGCCGCCGCTGTCGAGAGCGGGCGGGGCTTGTTGTCGCGCAAGTCGCGTCCGGCCCAAGAGACCGCGAAGCAGCTCCGGGCCGAGAGCAGAGCCTCCAGAAAAAGATAGCGGTCGTCGTCGCGGCGGCTGCGGTCGCCTGCTCTCCGCTGCCCGGCCATCAGGTCAAAGGCGGGCGGACGCTGCGAGCGCGGGAAGTCGCCGTCGTTCATGCCCAAAAGCCAGACCACCTTGAACGGCACTGAGCGCATCGGCACCATGTTGCAGAAGGTGACGCGCCCAGCTAAGAAGGCCTGCCCGCCTGCCGGAGCGGCTAAGAGCTGCTGAAAATGCCGCCGCACCACGCTCAGGCTGAGAGGCTGCTTGAACCCTGCCCGGCGGCAGCTCTCGGCAAAGTCGGCGATAGTCTGCCGGAGCAGGAGCAGGCCCTCCTCGTGCGCGCTGCCGCCGCTGTCCAAGAAGCGTTCGATCAGGCGGAGGAAGATGCCTGACCAGCTCTCCGGCGGCAGCGGGCGGGCGGTCTGGCGGCGCAGGCGGCTCAGGCTGCGGATGAACTCCGCCAGACTGCCGAGCCAGTCCCCGCCCTCGTGCAGGCCGCCGCTGACAGGCATGATCCCCTGCCACGGCTCCTCCAGCGGCCCGGTCAGGCAGCCGAGCAGCAGCCTGTCCAGTCCGGCCTCCCAGGTATGAAAGCCGCTGTGCGCCCCGCCGCTCCGCCGCTCCAGCCCCTGCCGGATGCCTGCCGCCGCGATCCGCGCCCGCAGGACAGGCACATCCGCCTCTGTCAGACCAAAGCGGGCGAGAATGGCCGGATTCTCCAAGACCGCAGCCAGCTCCGGGGCGGCGCAGCGGCTGCTGACTGTTTGCAGCAGGCTGAGGAAGCCCTCGATCACCGGCTGCTCTTCCCGGCGGGGCTGATCAGCAATCGACCAAGGGATGCGCAGCCTGCCCTCAGCCGAGCCGAACACACCTGCCACAGCGGCGGCATAGCGGCTGACATCCGGGGCCATGACTAATATGTCGCCCGGCTTCAGGCTGGAGTCAGCGGCGAAGAGATCAAGCAGGCGGTCGTGCAGGACTTGAATCTCCCGCATCGGGCTGTGACAGCAGTGGAAGCGAATTGACTGATCCGCCGGATGCAGCGGCAGGGCCTCAGCCGCGCTGCGGTCGCGCAGGTCAAGAATATCCCCCTGTATCTGGCCGAGCAGGGTCTCCTGCGGCGGCAGCTCGTAGAGGTCGCGCTCCTCAACCACCGGCTGCGTGTTCATCAGGAGCTGGAAGAACTCCCGGCCCAGACCGCCCAGCGAGGCTAAGAGCGGGTTGCCGACGCTGTAATACCGGCTGAGGTCGTCAAAGCCCCTGCGCCGCCAGCTCTGCCGCCGCAGGGCAATCAGCCGCTCCGGCATGATGTCGTCCCACGCCTGCCTGCACGGGCTGAAGTGGAAGATGCGGATGTCAACATGCCTGCTGATCTGACTGAGCACCTCCAGATAGGCTGGCGCGAGCGAGTTGATGCCGAAGATGCAGACCCGCTTGGGCAGGCTTTCGGTGCGCAGGCTGTCCTGCTGTGCCGCTGTGAGGAAACGTTCCAGCACCTCGGCCCGATGCCTGCTGCCGCCGTCAGTCAGCTGCCGCCAGAGCCGGGCCTGCCAATGCTCGTCCTTGCCTTGCTCCCACGCCAGCACCATGTCGTGGCGATAGACCAAATACTGGTCAAAGAGATCAGCGACGCGGCCCGCGAGCTGCCAGCGGCGGCTGCCGTCGCGGTCGTCGCGCAGAAAGCCGCTCACCTCCTGCATGGCCGCTTCGTCGGACAGACTGTCCAATGCCGCCATGATCCGCCAGAGCATGGTCTCCTTGCTGAATTCGCGCAGGTCAGGCAGGCCGCCAAGCGTCTTGGCGAAGATGCTCCATATAAAGGAGGCGGGCAGCGGGAAGGAGATGTTGGCGCAGATGCCTGTCTGCCGGGCGATCTGCTGCGCGAGCCAGCGGGCCATGCCCGGATTCTGCACCACGACGGTCTCCGGCAGCAGCGGACTGCCAGCCGGTTCAGCCAGCGCAGCGCAGAGCGCGGCCAGCAGCTGCTCAAGACGGTTGGACTGATAGAGGCGCATGGAGGAAGTTTATAAACACTGGCTGCGGATTCAGCAACTGTTTTTGCTGCTTCTAAAAAAAACGGCGAGCGCATCAACTCTCTTTGCTCAGAGAGGGCTTCTTTTTTCTCTTGAACGGCGTTTTGCTGTTCTTGCGGATTTTTCAAATTGCTTGTTGTCTCGCATTCATAGAAATAAAAACATGCGGCTGCAAGACAGCTCCGCTCTCCTTGAAGAAAAAATATCAAGAGGGTGGGTGTGGCGAAATAAATCTGCGCCGATGGCAGGGAAAGTCTCTCTCAGCCGCATTTGTCGCTTGCCCGCGCAGCGGATTGGTGATTAAATTCAATCCGCTGAACTTTCCCTGTCCGCTGTGTTCGCCGACAAAATTTTTCCTGCTCAAATCCATGTCTGAACCTTTGCGTTGTTTCACCGCCTATGATGTCCGGGGCCGGGTGCCGGACGAGCTGAACAGCGGTATAGCCGCCCGCATCAGCCTCGCCTTCTGCCGTCAGATCGGGGCGCGCCGGGTGGTTGTCGGCCGCGATGTCCGCCTGTCCAGCCCTGAGCTGGCCGAGACTGTCTGCCAAGTGCTGACGCGGGCGGGCATTGATGTGCTTGACATCGGCCTTTGCGGCACCGAAGAAGTCTATTTCGCGGTGTTCAACGGCGAGGGCCAAGGTGTCGACGGTGGCATCATGATCACCGCCAGCCACAATCCGGCGGAATACAACGGCATGAAGTTTGTCCGCCAAGGCGCACGGCCCATTTCCGCTGACTCCGGCCTGCATGAGGTGGCGGAACAGGCCGCCTCGGTGGACTGGTTCCTCAGCACACTGCCGGACAAACCGGAGCGGGTTGGGCAGCATGTCAAACTGCCGAACAAACGGCAGTACATCTCCCGCCTGCTGGACGCAGTCGGCGGTGCTCCGCTCCGCCCTCTGACGGTCGTGGTCAATGCGGGCAACGGCTGCGCAGGGCCTGTGATTGATCTCCTTGAAGCGCACCTGCCGTTCACCTTCATCAAGCTGAATCATCAGCCGGACGGCAGTTTTCCCAACGGCGTACCTAATCCGCTGCTGCCGGAAAAACGGGAAGACACCGCCTGTGCTGTGCGGGAGCATAACGCTGACCTCGGCATCGCTTGGGACGGCGACGGCGACCGCTGCTTTTTCTTTGACGAGCAGGGGCATTTCATTGAAGGCTACTATATCGTCGGCCTGCTGGCGGCGGAGATGCTGCGGCGGCATCCGGGCGCAGTCATCCTGCACGATCCCCGGCTGATCTGGAACACGCAGGAAATGGTTGCGCAGGCGGGCGGCAAAGCGGTGATGACTAAGACTGGCCACGCCTTCATCAAAGAGGCCATGCGCCGGGAAAATGCGGTTTACGGCGGCGAGATGTCGGCGCATCATTATTTTCAGGATTTCGGCTGCTGCGACTCAGGAATGCTGCCGTGGCTGCTCATCTGCAACATCATGAGCGAGACGCGGAAGCCGCTTTCAACTTTGGTGGAAGAGCGGATGCAGGCTTTCCCGGTCAGCGGCGAGATCAACTCCACTGTAGCTGATCCCGACGCGGTCATTTGCATGATTGAGGAGCAGCACGCTGACGCGGAAAAAGATTATACTGACGGCCTTTCGGCGACGTATCCGAACTGGCGTTTCAATCTGCGCAAATCCAACACCGAGCCAGTGCTGCGCCTCAATGTGGAGACACGCGGCGACGAGCGGCTGCTGATGCAGAAGACAGCCGAGCTGCTGGATTTAATCCGGGGCAAGAAAAAGGACGAAGGAACGCTGCGGCCAGAGATGCGCCTGCGGAAATAGACAAGGGGTAATTCATGAATTGCCCCTTGTATTATGAGCCATCAGTTATATTCTGGTTGAGATTTATCGCAGCCGGAATATAACTG
>JAABPV010000079.1 GCA_011391865.1 Desulfobulbaceae bacterium
GAGCATAAATGGGCACAAGCAAAGGCACTCAGAAGAAAACTTGGCTGTTCGACAGATGAGATTTTTCAGCAACCATGTTTGTAGTCAATTTATTGTGCTACGGCTATAAGCGGCAAAAAGACAACTGACTGTAATAGTTAAAATTCTTATTTAAACTGCGTACGTCCTATCTGGGTTGCTTGATCAGATGGCGCAAATCGGCGGCTTGGCTGCTTTCACAGCATAAGAAGATGTGAATCGCTGCCGGCAAGCTGCTCCGCATACTGCTTGTATTCACGCACAGAAGTCAGCACCCGCCGAAAGGCGGCTTTGGCAAAGGGCTTTTCAATAAAATCGTTCATTCCCGCTTCGGCGCAGCGCCGCTTGTCTTCAGCCGCCACGTTGGTGGTGATGGCGACAATCCATGGTTGCCGCTCAGGCGCGATTTCAGCCCGGATGCGCTGCGCCGCCTCCAAGCCGTCCATGACCGGCATGTTGACATCCATGAGCACCACGTCATAGGTGGTTTCATGTGTTTTCCGCAGTGCCTCCGCGCCATTGTCAACAAAATCGGCGGAGAGGTCAAACTGTTTCAAAAAAGTGCGGATCAGCATCTGATTGCCCCGGTTGTCATCCGCTGCCAGAATGCGCAGCCCGCCGCCGATTACCGCCGTCTCCGGCTCGATGGCCGCCGCCTGTTCCACCGCTTGGCAGGGCAGGGCCGCTGTCCGGCATTTTCCCTCGCAGCTCAGGGCCTGAAACAGCTCCTTCATGGTCAGCGGTTTGTTGAGCAGCATAGGCTCAATCTTAGCCGGAAAAAACCGCTCATAGTCGGCCCTGACAGGATACGTCATCAGGATCGGCAGGTTGGGCAGGACGTTGATGATCTGCTTCAGCCGTTCCTGGCCGCTGCTGTCAAGCTGCTCCAAGGCGGCATCGTCAGCAAGGAGCAGCTCTGGCTGCTGAGAAATGTCAGCTGTGGCAAACTGCTCGACCGGCATGGATACCACATGCAGACCAAGAAACTCCAAGGAGCTGCGCACGGCCCGTTCCAAGGCCGCATTGCGGATCAGCAGCAGGATGCGCTGGCCGGAGAAAACTGGTGCAGGCAGGTCAAGGCAGCTTGCAGGCTGCTCCTCGGCAATCCGCAGCGGCACGGTGAAGGAGAAGCAGGATCCTTGGTCCGGCTCGCTCTCCACCTTGATGCTGCCGCCCATCAGCTCGGCCAGTTGGGCGCAGATGCTCAGGCCAAGGCCGGTGCCGCCGTATTTGCGGCTGGTCGAGGACTCGGCCTGACTGAAGGAGCGGAACAGCTTTTTAATGTTTTCCTCGGCAATGCCGATGCCGGTGTCACGGACGCTCCAAGTCAGCATGGTTCTGCTTTCATTGGGACGGACTGCAACCTCCACCTCGCCCTTTTCCGTGAATTTCAGGCTGTTGCCAACAAAATTGAGCAGGATCTGCTCAATCCGGGCTGAGTCGCCGACAATCCGGCAGGGCAGCTGCGGGTCAATGTCGGCGATCAGCTCAAGACCCTTGGCTCCGGCTTTGGGACTCATCAGGGTCAGCACTTTTTCCACGCTGCTGTGGAGCAGGAAGGGCCGCGCCTCCAGCTCCATTTTTCCGGCCTCGATCTTGCTGAAGTCAAGAATGTCATTGACCAAGCGGATCAGGCTGTTGCCGCTGGAGTGAATGACTGAGGCGAAGCTGCGCTGCTCCTTGCTCAGCTTGGTGTCTAAAAGAATTTCAGCCATGCCGATGATGCCGTTCATGGGCGTGCGGATCTCATGGCTCATGAAGGCAAGAAACTTGGATTTAGCCTGCGCCGCTGCCTCCGCCGCCTCCTTGGCCGCGCACCAGGCATTTTCCGCTTGGACAATGAAGCGGAAAAAGAACCAGGAAAAAAGCACGGAGAAGATCACGCTGAGAACAAGGGAAATGCCGATGTTGATGAGAATGTTATGGCGGGCCTCCCGCACCAAGGCGTAGGCGGAGTCGCGGCGGTCAACCAGCACGGCGGCGAAGTCTGCCGATTTTGCCGCATCGTAGTTGCCGACATAGCTTGTCCCGCCATAATCAAAACGCTCCAGCTTGGCGACTCTGGCCAAGTCTGTTTTGCGCAGGCTGGCCGCGACATCCTTGACCAAGGGGTAGGGCAATTTGTCGCCGGTCTGGAACGGTGCCCTGCTGTTGGCGTAGAGCACCGCTCCCAGCGCGTCGGCGATATAAATTTCCGCAAACTGGTTCTCAAACCCCAGTCCTCCGGCCTTTTCGCCAATCTGCCGCAATGCGGCGGAGATCTGAAAAACGCAGCGCACCTGCGCATGCTGCCCAGACGGCTCGGCAAGGAACAGGTCAACAGCCCAAAAGACCTCAGTCTGGTCTGCGGAGCGGATAAAAATCGGGGCGCAGGCCGCAGACGCGCCCGGCTTGCTGATCTCGCAGGCTGCAGTCAGCATCTTGCCGACCCCGTCCGCATCAGCGGCGGAGAGTCGGGCGATCTCCTCATCTTTTAGCAGATAAAGCGGTGCGCCGCCATTGCGCACCGCTACGGCGAGAATGTCCTCAGACTGCCGGAAAAAGACATCCAGCAGGCGGTTGCGCTCGGCGGAATCGGCAGTGCTGCTGATGATGTCGGCGATGCGGGCAAGCCCGGCCTGCCAAGTCAGCGTGTTGAGCTGATCAATCTGGAGGGTGATCTGCTGGGCGGTCAGGGAAAACTGATTGTTGAGCGAGCTGGTGAGCTGATCCTCAACATTGCGCAGCAGCTTCCAAGCGACAATGCCGTATGGGAGGATGCCGGTCAGCAGAAATGAAAGCAGAAAGGCGTTGAAGAGAACTTTTTTGTTGAAGCGGGTCAGACTGCGCATGGAATACGGCTCCGGCGGCATTTTTCCCCTATTCCCCGGAAAAGGCAGCGGCGTTGCCGAGCATGTCCTGTGCGCCTCGATTTTCAGCAGCTTCACAGTTCCGGCCAGACCAGGGGGAATGAAAATGCTGCCGGTGAAATGATGCCGCTCCTGGCCGGCGCGGTTGAGAATGCCTTGGAACGGCTGCCCGTTGACCTCGGCGGCAAAGGAGCCGCTGCGCGCCGCGCCGACTCCGGCATCCTCAATCCGGGCGGTCAGCCGCACCACCTCGCCGCCTTTTGTTTCTGGCGGTGAAAAGGCCGCGCTGAGGATTTCAGGCGGCAGCGAGTCGCACAGGACAAGGATTTTCCACAGGCTCCGGTTGCCTGCCGCATCTTCGGCGGCCAGAACCAGCTCGTTGCCGCCTTCGTTCAAGGCGACGGTCTCATTGAAACGCCTGTCCGTCAAGATGACTGTCTTGCCGTTGAGCGTGAGTGTCGCCTCTTCGGAAACCGAGCCGCTCAAGGCGATCTGCTTGGCGGCGGTTGCCCGCTCAAGCTCGCTGACCTCAATGACTGGCGGCTGCAAGTCGACCAGCACGCGCAGAAGCAAAGTTTCGCCCGCGCCGCCGTCGGCATCCGCCGCTGCAACAGCAACGTCATGCTCTCCTTCGTCAAGATGCAGCAGATGTGTGAATGCACCGGCGGCCTGCACCGGCGTTTTGCTGATCTGCAAACACGCGCCGGGCAGCAGCCAGCCGGAAATCGTCACCTCTTTGGTCTTGCTGACGATCCGCTCCGGGGTGTCAAGCCGGATGAGCCGCTTGTCCTGCCGGAGGGTCACGGCGCGCTCGACGATGCTGGTGTTGCCTGCGGCATCCGCAGCCTCGGCCCTGATCACCGTGCTCACGTCGCTGAGAACGGTCTTCCAGACAAACTGACCGTCCGCATCTGGCTTGACCTCTTGGCCGTTGATCCGCAGCCGGGCGGTTTTTTCCACCTCGCCGCGCACTTCTATTTCCTTGTCCGCAGTCAGCATATCTTTTTCTGGATGACGCAGCACGAGAAAAGGCGGACGGCTGTCAAGATCAACAAAAAAACTGACTGGTTCTGAATAAGGGCCTATGCAGCCTTCCTGATCAATGGTTTTACTCCTGACGAAATATAGACCGCTGTTTGGCACCTGCCATTGCCAGCTCTGGCCGCTGACCTTGTCTGCAACAAGCAACTCAAGGAAATTCGCGCTGCTGCTGATTTCAAGCTGATAGAGACCAGCTTTGGCAACCGGTTCCCACTTGAAAAGCATCTGCGCCTCGTGCAGTTTCTGCTCCGGCTGCGGACTGATGATTTTCGGCGGCGGCAGAAGCTCATGCGGCGTGTCAGGCTGCTGACCAGGCTTGACCTTGGTGCCCTGATTCTTTTTCACCGTCACCTGCGCGCCAGCGGCTTTGATGTCGATCTCGCCGTCATAGTTTGCAATTCTGGTGACGTTTTTCTTGTCGCGGGAGGCGAGAAAGCTTCGTGAACGGACATTCGCAGCAATGTCAGGCAGATTCACTTTAAACTGCTTCTGTTTGTTCAGCGAGGCTATATGAACAAGGACATCACCCTCAATCATGGAGACGCTGTTGCTGGAAGAGGCGCGGAGCACATTTTTTTCCATGCTGCCAATAGCCACCAGCGCATGTTCATCCAAAGCAAGCTGGCTCTGGTCGCTGAACTGGATCACGCAGCGGGACGCAGCCAAGGTGCGGACCCGCTCCTTCAGCTTCTGCTTCAGCTCGGTGTCCTGCCAGCGGGATGCGTCCGGCGGCCAGCCATGCCTCAGCAGGCTGGGTCTGGCCTTTGCAAGGGCCGCCTGTGCCGCCGTCTCAGCGGCAGCCGCCTGCGTCACGGCTTCTTCCAAGCTGGCTTCCTTTTTCAAACGCAGAGCCTGCTCCCGCAGACGCACGGCCTCAGCGATTTCTTTTTCCGCCAGCACAGCCGCGCCTTCCTTGTTGGCCTCGCTGATCAGGGAGGCGGAACGCTCAAGATGCTGGCGCAGCCTGCTGTGCAGTACCACAGGAACACGCAACTCAACGCCGATTGCGTCAGGATTTTTCAGCCCGTTGTAGCGCAAGATGAGCTGCCACGCGTCGCCGTCGCCCAGAAGCCGCTCGCTGATCTGCCGCAGAGACTCATCCGCCTTGAGCGTGACCTGCACGTCGCTGTCAGCAGCCGAAGCGGCCCCGTCCAGCCAGCACAGGCGGCAGGAGAGCAGGATGGCAAAAAGTATGGGTGGTGGTTAAATAGAAAGTGATGCCCTTAATTTGAGATTATAGCGAACAATAAAGAGGCGTGTTGCGAGTTCATGAAAATAAGC
>JAABPV010000080.1 GCA_011391865.1 Desulfobulbaceae bacterium
CGATGTTCACGCTGTCACAGCAGCGGCATCGGTGAGTGATGATTTCTTGTATCATCACCCTATACTAACTCATCACTGAAATTTTTTGCCCCGGCGGGCAAGGGCGAACGCAGGGGTTCGCCCCGGCAGCATCCGGCAGCCCCGGCCCCGATGTCTCAATCAAACAGCATACCTTTTGCTCTATAAAAGGGATCCCTTTTACTATACAAAAAGGATGTTTTTTGATTCTCAAACCTGCTGCCTTACGCAAGAGGTCTATTTGATTTTCTCCACAGGATACTTGCTTCGTTCCCAGTCTTTCCAGCCACCTTCGAGCACATAGACCTTGCTGAAGCCCTGCGCGATCAGCTTCGACGCGAGCGTGGCACTCCGGCCCAGCCCGTTGCAGGCGCAGTACGTCACCACGGTTTTATTTTTGGGCGTGTTTTTTGCCCATGCCGCAATCTCCGCCTCGGAATCAGGGAGCCAGACCGCTCCGGGCAGCTTGACTCCGCTTGCTTCCATCTGCTCTGTCAACCGGCCATCAATGACAATCAGCTCCGAATTTCCGAGCTGCGGCTTCAGCTCCTCCTTGGTCATCAGCTCAAAATCAGCGGCGGCAAAGGCCGGAAGCAGGCCGCTGAGAAAAAAGACCAGCGTCAACAAGATGCTCTTCATACTATTTCTCCTTGGTGGATTGATTTGCATAACGGCAACTGATGAGCACCATCAGCCGCCAAGATTGAATTCCGGGAAAACCGCCAGCGCGGCCTCGAAGTCGAACTGCTCCACCGGGCTTTGCAAAGCTGCGAGCCGCTGCCGCAGCTCCGGCTGATGCCGGGTCATGCGCAGCAGCTCGTGCAGGGTTTCGGCGGAGCCTGCGTCATAGTCGCGCAGCCGCCGCTCCAGCAGGCGCAGCACGTCCTGTATCTGCGCCGGACTGGCCTTGGCCGCCGGTTTTCCTGCTTGCTCCTCCGGCGGCGGCAGATTGCGCAGCAGGAGCATGACCACCTTATCAAGCTGCTTTTCCACCTCGCTAAGCAGCGGTTCCGGCGGCAGGCTGTGGCGTACAGCCTCCTCCAGCCGCCGGGCGGTCTCCTGCAAAGCCTCCGCGCCTGCGGCCCCGGCCAGCCCTTTCAGGCTGTGGGCCAGCCGCTCCGCCTCCTTCCGCCCGCCGGAAGCCAGCAGCCTGCGGATGTCCCGCGCCGTCTCCCGGTGGTCTTTGGCAAAGCTGCGCAGTACGTTGAGATACACCCGCTGATTGCCGCCCAGCCGCTCCAGCGCGGCCCGGCTGTTGATGCCGCAGAGGCGCGGCAGCTTGACGACCGCCGGGGCGGCCTCGCGCGGCCTGTGGGGAATCCGCCGCTGGCCGGGCTTGATCCAGCGGCAGAGGGCGGCCAGCAGCTGCCTGCGGTCCACCGGCTTGGGAATGTGATCGTTCATGCCGACAGCCCGGCACTGCTCGCGGTCGTGGCGCATGGCGTTGGCACTCATCGCCACCACGGGCAGGCTGTCGTAGTCGCGCTGACTGCGGATTGCCGCCGCCGCCTGATAGCCGTCCAGCACCGGCATCTGCAAGTCCATCAGCACGAGGTCGTATTTGCCCGGCTGGAGCAGATCAAGGGCCTCTTGGCCGTTCTCAGCCAGATCAACAATGAAGCATTCCTGCGAGAGCAGCTCCACTGCCACCTGCTGGTTGATCTTGTTGTCCTCCACCAGCAGAATCCGCGCCCCGCGTATGCTGTCAAAGACAGCGGGATCCGGGCCGCCCTGCTCGGCCTGCTCGCGGTGGGCAGCCAGCTCCTCCGCCGAGGAGAGCGGCAGCGGCAGGGTGAAGATGAACGAACTGCCCTCGCCCGGCGCGCTGATCAGCCGGATGCTGCCGTCCATCATTTCCACCAGCTGGCGGGTGATGGCCAGCCCCAAGCCGGTGCCGCCGTAGAGGCGGGTGGTGCTGCTGTCCGACTGAACAAAGGGCTTGAACAGCTCCTCCTCCTGCTCCTGGCTGATGCCGATGCCGGTGTCGCGGACGGTGAAAGCCACCGGCGAGCAGCCGGGCTGGGCGTGCAGGCCGGGCCGCACCTTGATGCTGATCTCGCCCTCCTTGGTGAACTTGAAGGCGTTGCCGACCAGATTGAGCAGGATCTGCTTGATCCGCAGCGGGTCGCCGAGGAAGTGCCGGGGAATGTCCGGGTCTGTCTCAATGCGCAGGGGGAGGCCCTTCTGCTGGCTGTGAATGGCCATCAGCGAGCTGATCTGGCCGAGCAGCTCGTGCAGGTCAAAGGGGATGGACTCCAGCTCCAGCCGGTGGGCCTCGATCTTCGAGAGGTCGAGGATGTCGTTGAGCAAGCCAAGGAGCGACTGGGCGGACTGGTTGACCTTCTCCAAATAATCGGTCTGCTGAGGATTCAGCTCGGTGCGCAGGGCCAGCTCGGTCAGGCCGATGATCCCGTTCATCGGCGTGCGGATCTCGTGGCTCATGTTGGCGAGAAAATCGCTCTTGGCCTGATTGGCCCTCTCCGCCTGCGTCCGAGCTTCAGCCAGATTGCGCTCGGCGGCCCGCTGCTCGGTGATGTCTTCACTGATCCCTAGCAGATAGGCTGGCTGACCCTGTTCGTTAAGAATAGGGGCCTTGCTGGTGCGGAGCAGGCGGCGACCCTGCGCCGTGCTGATCTCCTCCTCGGAGATGTCCAAGGCGCAGCCGCTGGCCAGCAGGCGGCGGTCAGCGGCCATGCGGGCCTCGGCCTCAGCGGGCGGACACAGCTCCGCGTCCGATCTGCCTATGAAGTCGGCGGCGGGCCTGCCGGTCAGCCGCTCGCCGGCCCGGTTGAGGCGGACATAGCGCAGCTCTTTCGCGTCCTTGACAAAAAGCATGGAGGGGATGGTCTCGATCACTGAGTCAAGGAAGCGGTGCTGGGCTTGCAGCTCCAGCTCGGCCTTCTTGCGCCGGGTGATGTCCTGCACTAGGCCGAGCATGTTCAGCGGCTCGCCGTACTCATCGCGCACCACGTCGCCCTGCTCATGCAGCCAGCGGACGCTGCCGTCCGGCCAGATCACACGATACTCAATGTCATACTCCGCCCGCCGCTTCAGACAGGCCTGCGCCGCCGCCTCAACCCGCTCGCGGTCGTCAGGATGCACACTGCTGAGGAACGCGCTCCGGCTGCTTTTCGCCGCGCTTGGCGGGTGGCCGAAAAGGGCCGGGCAATTGCCGCTCCAGTGCAGCTCGCCGCTCTCAATCTGCCAGTCCCAGCTGCCCGCGTTGGCGAATTCCTGGCTGCGGCGGAGCCGCTCCTCGCTGCGCTGGAGGGCCAGCTCCGCCTCGCGGCGGCGGGTGACATCCTGGCCCATGAGCATGAAGCCCACGGTCTCGCCGCCGGTGTCGTGAATGGCCGAGACCCGCATCTCAAAATGCTTGATCCGCCCCTGCTCCTGCCGCTGGATGCTGTACTGGTAGAAGCCCTTCTCGCGGACGATGCGCACCGCGTTGTCGAGCCGTTCGGGCGGGATCTGATGGAGGACGTGGAATTCATGCACTGTCCTGCCGATCACCTCTTCCGTCTTGTAGCCGTAGATGCGGCCCGCTGTCGGGTTGAAGTAGAGGACGCGCAGTTTGAGGTCTGTGGCCGCGATGCCGGTGTCCGGGGCCGACTCCAGCAGGGCGTGCAGGATGGCCTGATCGCTGAGGGCCTTACGGGTCTCGCGCAGCTGCCGCTCCTGCTCGTGGATGATCTCCCGCAGCAACCGCGAGTATTTGCTTTGCAAACCCTTGAGCAGGTCGGTTTCCGTGAGGATGCCGACGAGCAGGCCCTCATCATTGACGATGACCAAACGGCGGATTCTTTGCAGGCGGAGGATGTTGACCACATCTGGCAGCGAGGTCTGCTCGGAGACGGCGCAGACCGGCTGGCTCATCACCGCCTCCAAGCGGGTGTGGTAGAAGTCCAGCCGCTGGAGGCTGAGGCGGATCACGTCGCGCTCGGTGAGAATTCCTGCGGGCCTGCCCTGCTCGGCCACCGGCACGCAGCTGATGCAGTGGCGGTGCATCAGCTCCAGCGCGGCATGAACTGAATCCTGCGGGCTGAGGGTGATCAGTTCGCGCGAGACCAGCTCCTTGACCGTGCTCAGGTCAACGAAATACTCCAGCCCCAGAGAATGGAGGAAATTGCTTTCCGTGACCATCCCTAGGGCGCGCCCGGCCTGATCCACCACAACTAAATGCCGCGCCCGCGAGACCACCATGAGCTGGAATGCCTCGCGGTAGTCCATCTCCGGCGGCGCGGTGAGCAGCGGGCTGCCGGTCATCAGGGCTTGGCCGGTCAGCTCGGCATGAAGGCGGTCCTGGGCCGCGCTGCGGGTGATGTCGCGCTCCGTCACCAGCCCTTCCGGGCGGCCTGTCTCGTCGGCCAGAACCACGGCGGAGACCCGCCGCTGCGCCATCAGCTCCAGCAGGACAGGCAGCGGGGTCTCCGGCTTGGCGGTGATCACCGGCGCGGTCATTAGCTGTGCAAGGTTCATGATCAGCAAAGTATAATCGAACCGCCGCGCTGCGGCAAGCAAAGCCTGTCCGCCACCGAAGCCGGAGCGGAAGAAGAAGATTCTGCGGAAAACGGAGGCTGATCTGTCACCGCCCCCGGATGCGCCGCAGCTCGGCTGTCAGCCAGTCGGCGCAGCGGATGACCGGGCCGCCTTGACACTGCACGGTGTAGGGCGCACCGCTGAGGCTGCTTTTGCTCGCCGCCGTGCGGATCGTGGATTCAAGTTCCAAGTGCAATTTTTTGGCAAGTTCCCAAGAATAGCTTTTTTGGCGTGTTGAAGCCAAG
>JAABPV010000081.1 GCA_011391865.1 Desulfobulbaceae bacterium
AGAAAACTTGGCTGTTCGACAGATGAGATTTTTCAGCAACCATGCTTATAGTCAATTTATTGTGCTACGGCTATAAAAACTAGGCGGCAAGGAAACGGCGGACAAAGGGATGAAGCGCGGGCAGCGGGAAAGGTTGAGTTTTTTCCGGCAATCGTGTACAGTCATCAAGAGTGACTGTTGAAAGGAAAACGCACAGATAGAGAATGCCGCAGCCACGCCGAGATTCGTCGGCTGCGCAATCAAAGGAGGGAGAAAATGCGGCTTTCAGAGAGCGGAAAAGCGATGCTCTGCGCAGTTCTGGCCGGTTCCGCACTGCTTGGCGCGGTCGGCGGGCATGAGGCGCGGGCTGCTGCGGGCGAAGGCACCTCTTTGCCCATGCAGCTTGATTTGGCTCTTGGCTTAGAGGCCATGAGCGGCGAGAGCAAATACGCCATCGGCGGCGCGACGGTGCGGGCGGACGGCCTGCGCAGCAACGAGATGTTTCCGATGAGCGAGTTGGAATGGCCCTTGGACATCTGGCTGGCCCGCGTCGACGCAGGCTGGACACTTAGCCCGTCGTGGCGGATCAACGGTATTTTGAAAACCAGCCTCAGCGAGCCTGACAATCACATCATCGACCGGGACTGGCTGACCAACTCCATGCCGTGGCGCGTGGATGTGTATTCAGAAAGCGCGGTCTCTTCGTTTGACGCGCTGATTGTGGATGTGAATCTGGAATGGACCTTCTGGCAGCAGGGTCTGTGGAGCACGTATGCAGGAGCAGGCTGGCAGCATCAGAGTTTCGAGTATGACGGCGCGCTGCTCTTCCAAAAATCTCCGTCTGGCCTGACAGGCTTCAATTATCAAGGCAACGGAGCCAAAGGGGTGAGTTACGAGCTGAATATCTCCATGCCGTACCTGCTCGTCGGCTCTGAATACCAGCTCACGCCCCGGCTGCGGCTGGCGGGCAGTCTCGCTTTTGCGCCGCTGATCGGCGTTGAGGATGAGACCATGCTGCCGCTGCGGAGCAAAACCGCCAGCGGCGACATGGATGGAACGGCTTGGCTACTTGATCTGGCAGGAATTTACTATCTTGAACCGCAGTGGTTTCTGAAGGCTGGGCTGAACCATGTTAAGATTGACGCGGACGGCGATCAGCATCAGAGGGAAGGCGGCCAGCCTCTTGGCAGCATCGAGCTGGAGGCCGAAAGCAAGCAGACTTCCGGCTATCTGACCGTCGGGCGGTCGTTCTGAGCAGCGAGCAGGGCCAGCGCGGCCTGCTGGACTTCCTCCACGCTGACCAGCTCCATACAGCGGAGATGCCCCTGCGGACAATGCGTTTTCATGCATGGGCTGCACGGCAGCGGATGGCGGATCACCGCCGCCCGCTCGGAAAACGGGCCGGTGGCGATGTGGTCGGTGGAGCCGAAGACCGCTGCCAAGGGCGTGTTCAGGGCGGCAGCCACATGCATCAGGCCGGAATCGTTGGTGACAAAGACATCGCAGCGGGCGATGCAGGCCAAGGCGAGGGCAAGACTGGTCTTGCCGGTCAGATCCAGCGTCCGCCCTCCGGCGGCAGCCGCAATTTCCGTCGCCGCCTGCTGATCCGCCTTGGTGCCGAAAACAACAATCAGTCCACCAGTAGCTGCGGCTAACGCCTTGGCCAAAGCGGCGTATTTCGCGATCGGCCAGCGTTTGGCTGGGCCGTAGGCCGCGCCGGGATTAAGGCCGATGACTGGTGCCTTTTCCCCGCGCAAAGCCTGCGCTATCAGAGCATCCGCCTCCTGCGCCGCCGCCGGAGCAAGAAACAGCTCCGGCGTGTCCTCCTCCAGCCCCAGCCCCAGCCCGGCCAGCATTTCCTGATAATAATGCACTTGGTGTTTCTTGCCGATCTCCGGGTGCTTGCGCACGCTGTGCGTCAGCAGGAGGCCGCGTCCGTCTGTGCTGTAGCCAGCCCGCGCCGGAATGCGGGCCAGCCAGGCAATCAGCGCGGCCTCAAAAGCGTTTTGCAGGAGAATGGCCAGATCAAATTTTTCGACCCGCAGCTCGGCGGCCAGACGGAGCTTGCCTTGCAGGCCGTAATGCCGCCCCTGCTTGTCATACAGGAGAATCCGGTCAACATGCGGACAGGCGGCGAAGACATCCGCCACCCAAGGCAGGGCCAGCAGGGTGATCTGTGCATTTGGAAAATTGCGGCGGATGCTGCGCGCCGCAGGCGTGGTCATGACCGCGTCGCCGATCCAGTTGGTGGAGCGGACAAGGATGCGGCGGGGGGCGGGGGGCAAAGGATTCACTGCGCAGCAGCCTTGCGGCGGAAGAGGAATAACGCAAAAAGAGACATTGAGAAAAATTTCTCAATGTCTCCGGTTTCTTGCTTTCCAAGCCGTTATTGGACGAAAAAGCTGAAGTTGGTGTACTGCCCCCGGCGGCTGGTCGCCACCAAATATTTCCCGCTGGTGTCGAGGGAAATCTCCGCCGGTCTGTCCGCAGAACTGCTCATGGTGTAGGTTCTGCCGCCTTCCGGGGTAATTTTCAAGGTGCCTGCGATGCGCTCGCCGTTGAGCAGCAGGGCAAACGGGAGCGTGCCGCCGCTCCGCAGCTCGGAGAGCTTGCCGAGCGGAGCAATTTCCAGCCCTTTTTCGGTGATGTACTGCCCGGAATCCGGCCCTGACAGCACCGCCAGCCTGCCCAGCAGCATGAATTCGTTGTCCTGCGGGCGCGGCACGGAGTAGGAAACGAGATAGGTTCCTGCCTCTTTGACGCTGAAGGAGGCGACAAGATGATTGCTCGCCGCATCCAAGCGCACAGGATGCTTTTCCTGCCTGCCGCCGGGCGAGGTGACCTCCACGCCGGTGATGAAATCAGGCTCAGGCGCGGAGTCGCTATTCGGGAACCGGTGGCCGTTGCCAAGGAAAAGCTGCACTTCCTTGCCCATGGACGGGAAGTAGTCGGACGCAGTGATCCAGTCCTCATGCGCATGAGCCGCTGTTGCCAAAAGCAGGCAGCCCAAGCCAAGAAACAGGCCGCCGATATGCTTCGCTGCTGTTTTCATCATCAGAACATGTAGTAGAATGCCGTTTTGAACTCCGTTCTGTCTTCGCCGAACTCAAGGCCGAACTTCAAGCACGTGTTGCCAGCGCCACCGATCGGCACGTAAACGCCCGGCAGAATGCCCCAGTCCTCGCTGTCAAAGAGGTCAAACACCTCCAAGCCCGCCGCGATGCCGTGCTGATCGGCGGTGAGCGGGGTTTTAACGCCTGCGCCCCAGCCGAACTCGCTGTCGCCGTCTTCAACCTCCACGCTCATGTTCATGGTCGCAGTGACATGTTTGGCAAAGGTTTTGCCGAAAATCAGGGTGCCGCCCACCACATCTTCTGAGCCGAGCAGCTCTTCCGCCCGGCTGTACGGCATCTCGTAGGTCAAAGTGACAGCGATATCGAGATAGTCGTTTTTCGGCACATTGTACATCAGGTTGAAGGCGGCTGCCTCCATGAAGGGCGAAGGGCCGGCGGAATCAAAGTTGCCCTGCTGCTCCTCGACGACGTGGCCAAGCCCGAATTTGGCAAAATGGGTGTGCACGTCAAATGTCAGGCCGTCAATGATCGTGTAGGAAAAACCAGGAGTGATCTCCCAATGATCTGCGGACGCGTCGCTCTTGTCATCCACCATGTAGTCGTAGTGGGTGTAAAACATCTTGTCCCCACGGGCACTGGCATAGTAGCTGTCTAATTTTATGAACTCCGACGGGCCATGCGCGTAGCTTGCCGAAGCGGCGCAGAGGAGGATGCCTTGCAGGAGTGCAATTTTTTTGACTGAGCGGTTCATCTTCTCTCCTTTTTTATAGCGTTATGATATGGTTTGGAATAATACGACCTTAAAAAACATAAGAAATTTATAACGAATACGAAAATTTGTCAAGCAGAAATCCATTCCGTGGATTCTTTTTTCCGCGATGCAGTTGATGTCCTGCTGGCTCAACGTGTTGAAATCAGTTCCTTTTGGAAGATATTGCCGTATA
>JAABPV010000082.1 GCA_011391865.1 Desulfobulbaceae bacterium
GCTCTCCGACGCGCAACAGCAGGTCAAATTGCGGCGCAAGAAGATTATCAAGCGGAAAAAAAGCGTGGTGAAGGAGTGATCCAGCATCTCCCGATCAATTCCATATGAGCACGACTCCTTTTTTGAACAGCCAGAAGGCGCAGATTGACTATCCCTGCGTCTGGCAGTACAAACTGATCGGCATGGACCGGCAGGCGGTGCGGGCAGCGGTGGCTGTCCATCTTGGTGACGCGCCCTATTCGCTCTCCGATTCCCGCCGCTCCGGCGCGGGCAAATACATCAGCATGAATCTTGAAGTCAGCGTGGACAGCGAGGATCAGCGGCTGCGCTGGCATCAGGTGCTGGCCACTGATCCGTCGGTCAAGCTGGTACTGTGAACGGCAGCGAAGTGATTCTGGCCCGTCCGCGCGGCTTCTGCGCCGGGGTGAAACGGGCGATCAGCATAGTCAGCAAAGCCTTGGATCTGTACGGTGCGCCGGTCTACGTCCTGCACGAGATCGTGCACAACACCCACGTCATCAGCGAGCTGTCTGCAAAAGGCGCGGTCTTTGTTGAGCAGCTAGAGGAAATTCCCGGCGGCGCGGTGGCCATTTTCAGTGCCCACGGCGTTTCCCGCGCGGTGATGGAGCAGGCGGTGGAGCTGGGCCTGCGCACCATTGACGCGACCTGTCCGCTGGTGGCGCAGGTGCACCGCCGCGTCACCCGGCTGAACAAGATGGGGCACGACGTGCTGGTGATCGGTCACAAAGGACATCCTGAGGTGGAGGGTACCTGCGGCCATGCGGACGGCGCAGTGCAGGTGGTATCCACACTGCATGAGGTGGAGGCACTGACCGTAACAGATCCGGCTAAGGTGGGCTGCGTGACGCAGACCACGCTCAGCCTTGACGACACCGCCGCCATCTTGGCAGCCATCCGCAGACGGTTTCCGGCTATCTCCGAGCCTGAGCGTACCGACATCTGCTTTGCCACCACCAACCGCCAGAAAGCGGCGCGGCGGCTGGCCGGGATGGTGGACGCGCTTTTGGTGGTCGGCTCCAAGAACAGCTCCAATTCAAACCGCCTGCGCGAAGTGGCCAGCAGTCAGGGGATTCCTGCCTATTTGATTGATGATGCCGGAGAAATTGATTCTGATTGGCTGCGCGATGCCCGGCGTGTCGGCCTGACTGCCGGAGCATCTGCCCCGGAGCATTTGGTCACAGAAACCGCAGATTGGCTGCTGCGGCACGGGGCGGTCTGCGTACGTGAAATGGACGGTGAGGAGGAAACAACAGCCTTTCAGCTGCCGGAAATGTAGGTGTGACAAGAACGGTTCAACTTCTCCTCCTGAGCCGTTCCCGTAGGATCATGGCGAAAAACACGGGATTTCCCCAGCAATACCGCCAGAAAAGACGCTTCGGTTCAATCAGCAGCCGCGCCAGCCATTCCATACTGTTATCCGTCATCCAGCGGGGGCCACGCTTCAACTTTTCTGATACATAGTCAAAAACAGCACCGCCGGTTAAGGCAATATTTACATCCAGTTCCTTCCAGTTTTCCTGTAGCCATTTTTCCTGTATTGGCATGCCAAAACCCACGATGAGAATATTGGGTTTTACGGTGTTAATATGCTCAATAACTTTTTTATTTTCATCAGATTTTTTTTCTTTGTTAAAATATCCATGATAACTTGTTATGCATAGATTGGGAAAATGCTCTGCAAGCACCTCCGCCGCCTTCGTAGCAACACCAGGTTGTGCGCCTATAAAAAAAAACGAAAAATCTTTTTCTGCAGCGAATGCAGCTAATTTCCACATCCAATCCGCATAGGTAATTCGCTCAGGAATTTGATATCCCAAAATTTTTGCCCCCCATATAACCCCTGCACCGTCACAAAAGGTAATATCAGAGCTATTCATGAAATCCTGTAACCACGGATTTTTGTTGATCATGGTATAGCAATGGATATTTGTATGCAAAATCAAGGATTTTTTCTGGGCCTGAACAACCTGTGCTATATATTCATGGAGCGTTTTTTCCGTAACAAGATGGACTTTGAGTCCCAATATAATTGCATAGGTTTCAGTTGTATCCATGATGATCCGTTATTCTCTATACCCCTGAGGATTTTTTACCTGCCAATTCCACGTGTCCGCACACATGGCATCAAGGCCCCGTTCCGCTCGCCAACCCAATTCCTGTTCAGCCAAACGAGGATCTGCGTAACAACAGGCAATATCTCCTTGCCTTCGGGGGGCAATGGTGTAGGGAATAGCCTTGCCCGCCGCCTTGGCAAAGGCATTGATCATATCAAGCACAGAATATCCTTGACCTGTCCCTAGGTTATACGCAACGACACCAGTATGTTGCTGTATTTTTTCCAAGGCACGCAGATGAGCCTTTGCCAAATCCACCACATGTATATAATCCCGCACCCCAGTACCATCTGAAGTCGGATAATCATTACCAAAAATAGCCACTTGCTTCAGACGTCCCACGGCCACTTGGGCAATATAGGGCATGAGATTATTGGGAATACCATTGGGGTCTTCGCCGATTAAACCGCTTTCATGGGCACCCACAGGATTAAAATAACGCAATAAGGCGATGCTCCACTCCTGATCTGTTACATACAGGTCCCGTAGCATATCTTCGATCATGGCCTTGCTGCGGGCATAGGGATTGGTGCAGGAACCCAAGGGAAATTTTTCCGTAATGGGTACAGTAGCAGGATCACCGTAAACGGTGCAAGACGAACTAAATACAAAATTTTTTATCCCATGCCGCTGCATGGCTTGGCAGAGATTAATGGTGCCAGTAAAATTATTATGGTAATAATACAGTGGTTTAGCAACGGATTCCCCCACTGCCTTGAGACCGGCAAAATGAATGACCGCTGTGGCATCAGCATTTTGCTGAAAAAACTCTTCCACCGCTTGGGCATCGGTGAGGTCGGCTTGAACAAAACGCAGGGTTTTGCCTGCAATTTGCTCGACTCGTTGTATCCCCTTTTCGCAAGCA
>JAABPV010000083.1 GCA_011391865.1 Desulfobulbaceae bacterium
TACAACGCCAAGCTGGCCAAGGCCGACGCGGCGGGCAACGACTTCAAGGCGGGGGAAAAGCAGCTCCGCGCCCAGTCTGCCCGGATGCTGGCCGGGGTGGGCGTGAAGTACGGCAAGGACAGCAATGAGTACGAAATGGCTGGCGGCACCCGCGCCAGCGAGATTGACTATCATCCGAACGTGCCGACAGAAGTGCCGGAGGGCGGTGGGGAGTGAGGATTGATTGAATCGGAAAAGCGTATGGCGGGCGGTCATCAGGATCGCCCTTTTGACGCATCATTGTTCATAAAAAATGGAGAACTTGGCGATGAAAAGGATGTCAGTGTTCGGAATGACGACAGCACTGTTTACAATCGGCTTGGTAGCTGAAATTCAAGCGGATGTGATTCTGGATGAACCGAATCTTAAAGGAACCGTAGGTTTGACGGGGGAGAGCTTTGGTTCTGGGCAGGTGTATGCTTATTGGAATGGTGGTTCAATAAACACCCAGCTCACAAACGGCGATATCGACTTTGCTCTGCGGGTCGAACCAGGAAAGACCAGCAGTTTATCTGTTTATATGTACTCGTTTCAGAATACTCCTGGGGCACAGTTGAATCAATACCTAACAGGTATTGCGGCACTTGGCCCTGCTGAAGTGCGCACGCTTGACTTGAAACGCGAGGCGGGCCGTATTCGCGGCAGCATCAATGTTACTGGCGGCAGTGTGAAACGCATACAGATGCAGACTTCTGCACAGGCTAGCAGTACGGAATCTTATTCCGGGTATGTCACAGCAACGACAGCACCATTTACACCTTTGCAGCCTATGCCTGCTTTGTCCAATACAAAGGTGTCCGGCACTGCAATTTTTGCAGCGAATGCAGGATGTGATGTTTCTGTGTCTCTTCAAGAGAAATCTGCCGCTGTATCGGCAGGCGGAACGGTTGATGTCAATTGGACAGTGGATCTGAGCACGGTGCAGTGCAATTTGGGAGGAATACAGGGGGATGTTGCATTATCTGGACTTAATGGAGTCAACACCGATGCTTCCGTCAGTCAACATACTGTATCAGTCAGCGGACCTGTTTTAAGCAGCAAGACTCTTACTGCGGATGGAAATTATCTTATCTCCAATCTCCCTGCCGGTAGTTATTATGTTGGCTTGTCCAGTTCTTTCAAATCGCCTTACGGGTCTCTCTCGTATTTCAGCAATAATGTTTCCGTATTAGGCGGACAGGTTGCAACTCATAACCTTCTGAAATCGGTAGGCACCCTGCATGGCACAATTGAGCCGAAAGGTTTATGGGATAGGAGCAATGTCAATAATCTTCTTGCTTACTTCCAACCTAATTCTGGCGGAAGCTCTTTCTATGACTATGTTGATTTGCCCACTGGTAAGTTTGATATTGTCGCACCTGCCGGAAATTTGTATTTGTATTATCTTCGTCCTTATTTTTCCTTTAACGATAAAGGAGGGAGGCACACTTCGCAGTATTATTACCGGTATTACAATGCAGCACAAAACCCGGTGCAGATTGCAATGCAAGAAGGTGACCGACTTACAGATCGTGATATAGAGCTGGAAACATCACAGGCTGAACAAGGATTCAGTTTGATTACTGAGATTAGTATCAATCGGCTGAGGATCACAGGCAGCGACGGACTTAAGCGGATTGATCTTACAAACAGCGGAACAGCAGGCAAAACAGTCCTTGTCACAATTCACGGGGAGCCTGGCACGTATCAACTGACAGCCGTGGCTGACGCAGCGGATGGCGGCACCTACAGCAAGCCATTCACTCTCATGCTCGGCAAGCCAGGCAACACGTCACTAGGTCAAAATATAGTTCTTAATTTTGACCCGCTTGGCTCTGTGACATTTAATAATGTTTCAGTTGCTGGCAGCACCGCATTGAATTTGTCCACAGCTGGCCCCAAACCTCCGAGCAACTTCAAGGTTTTTGGCAGCGGCTTGGGCAATCAGTATTACGACATCAGCTCAACAGCTGGTTTCGATTCCGCATTGGTATGTCTTAAATATGATGACAGCCAAGTGAACGGACAAGAGGAGAATCTCAAGCTCGCACATTATGACAGCGTGAATGGCGATTGGGATATCATCAGTGATGACGCTCCTGCACCTAATCCTGACACGTCTAATAACATAATTTGCGGCAAGACTACCAGTTTTTCTATATTCGCCATACTTGAGCCAATAGATCAGGATGGCGACGGAATCGTCGATAGCTCGGATAACTGTCCAGAAACACCAAATGCAGATCAAAAAGATTTGGACAAGGACTGGTTCGGCGATGCCTGCGACAGCGACATTGACGGCGACGGCATTGTCGACGACGAGGACAGGTGCCCATTGATTGCCAGCACGAATAACAACGATCTGGATGGAGATGGTTTCGGCGATGTCTGCGACAATGACATTGACGGCGATGAAGTTGCCAACGAAGCGGACAACTGCCCGCTCAATGCCAATTCCAATCAAGTGGATTTCGACAGCGACGGAAAAGGTGATGCTTGCGATCTTGACGATGACAATGACGACATCGAAGATTCAGCGGACAACTGCGCGGGCACAGAAGCGGGCGTACTCATTGACGGCAAAGGCTGTTCCAGCGCACAACGGTTTGTATTGGCCTGTCCGCCATCAGCGATGTATCAGAATCACGGCAAGTACGTTTCTTGCATTGCGAAGGAGGCTGAACGTCAACTGGCTGAAAAGCTGATAACCGAAGAAACCAAGGATGCGGCGGTGTCTGCGGCTGCGCAGAGTGGTGTAGGCAAGTAACTTGTGCAATATCCAAGACAGGGAGCGAAGTTTGCTCTCTGTCTCTCTCATTCCATCGGGGTAAGCGTAGCTGGTGAATTATGGTTCACCAGCATCTATAGCCGTAGCACAATAAATTGACTATAAGCATGGTTGCTGAAAAATCTCATCTGTCGAACAGCCAAGTTTTCTT
>JAABPV010000084.1 GCA_011391865.1 Desulfobulbaceae bacterium
AAGTCCCGTTTCAGCGTCATCGCCCTTGCGCCGGACAAACGGGCGGACAGTGTCACACAGGCCCTTGTCGAAGCGCTACTCCCGTATCAGGAACCTCCTTCCGCCCGGCATACGCAAAAAACTTTTCCGTGAACAGCAGAGGTCACAACTTGGGTTGACTATAGGCAACACGTCAATTTTTATCGAGGGCAAGCCATGCAGGAAACCGTCTCCAAATCCCGTTTCAAAGCAAAGGCACTTGAATACTTCCGCCAAGTGGAGCAGAACAGGCGGCCTCTGATCATCACCGATCACGGCAAGCCGGTGCTGCAAATCAGCCCGTTTGAAGCCAAGCCGTAGGCCGTGCTGGAGGAGCTGCGCAATTCCGTCCTGCGCTTTGATGATCCGCTGGAGCCGGTGGCGGCGGAAGATTGGGACGCATTCCCAGCCCGCCGGAAACAGTGACCACTCAGACCTTCCTGTAGGTCAGCGGCGGCACCTGCTCGCCCGCCGCGACCGCGCAGCCATCCAAGACGCTGTGCGCTCCGATCACCGCGCCAGCCCCGATTTGACATAGCCCGACAAGCTGCACCCCGGCGTGAATGACGGCATCTTGGCCGATGACGCTTTCCGGCGAGATCAGCACGGTTTCCGGGGAATAAATGGTCACGCCTGCGAGCATAAGCTCGCGGCAGCGGCGCAGTTGCAGCTCGGTATGCGCCTGAACCAGCTCCACCCGCGAGTTCACGCCGAGCACATCCAACGCCGGATTGTGGACAAACTTTTCCACCCGGCGGCCTTCCTGCGCCACAATGCCGACGATGTCGGTCAGATAGACCTCGCCTTGGCTGTTGTTGGTGCCTACCTGCCGCAAGGCGGCGAAAAGGAAGTCGCGCCCGGCCAAATAGATCCCGGCATTGATCTCGCGCACCGCCCGCTCGGCCTCGCTCGCGTCTTTCTCCTCGACAATGCGCAGCACTTGGCCGTCGGCACCGCTGATGATCCTGCCGTAGCCGAAGGGATTGTCCAGCTCCGTGGTCATCAGAGTGAGGGCCGTGCCGCGCTCCTGATGCTGGCGGAGCATGGCCTGCAAGGTCTCCGGGCGGATCAGTGGGGTGTCGCCGCAGAGAATCATCACTAAATCGGCTCCGGCGCAGGCAGCCTCGGCGCAGAGCACGGCGTGGCCAGTGCCGAGCTGCTCCTCCTGCACAACCGGACTGATCCGATACGCGGCGAGCGAAGCCAGCACCGTCTCGCGCTGATGGCCGACAACCACGGCGCAGCGTTCAATCCAAGCGGCGGCGACCGCGTTCAGCACGTGGTGGAGCATGGGTTTGAAGAACAGCTCGTGCAGAACTTTGGCTTTGGCCGACTTCATGCGCGTGCCTTTGCCTGCGGCGAGAATGACGGCGGCGACAGAGGCGGCGTTCATGTGTGATTTATTCATGCGGCTCTCCTGGAATCAGTATTTCAGCCCGGCGCGGTCGCGCACCAAGTTGAGGGTGACAGCGGCCTTGGCCCGCGCCTTTTCCGCGCCCTGCTTCAGCACCTGCCGCAGCCAGTCCTGATTGGCCATCAGCTCCTTCCGTTTCGTCCGCGCTTCAGCGTAATAATCGCGGATCAGCTCGAACAAGTCCTGCTTGAGGTAGCCGTAGGCCGCGCCGCCGTTGAGGTAGAGGCTGCGCACCTCGGCCAGCTTCTCCGGCGGGGCAAAGAGCTTGAGCAGGGCGTAGAGATTGCATTTGTCCGGGTCTTTCGGCTCCTCCACCGGCGTGGAGTCCGTCTGCACGGCCATCACCCGCTTGCGCAGCTCCTTGTCCTCCAAGAAAATCGGAATGGTGTTGCCGTAGGATTTGGACATCTTCTGCCCGTCCAAACCGGGAACAATCGCCGTGGCCTCGCTGATCATCGCTTCCGGCAGGATGAAGGTCTCGCCGAAGGTGTTGTTGAAGCTCACCGCGATGTCGCGGGCCACTTCCAGATGCTGCTTCTGGTCTTTGCCCACCGGCACCAAATCGGCCTGATAAAGAAGGATGTCAGCGGCCATCAGCACCGGATACGCAAAGAGACCGTGGCTGGCAGCGATGCCTTTGGCGGTCTTGTCCTTGTAGGAATGGCAGCGCTCCAGCAGGCCCATTGAGGTGACATTCGACAGCACCCAAGCCAGCTCGCAGACTTCCGGCACATCCGACTGCACCCAGAAGGTGCATTTGTCCGGGTCAAGGCCAAGAGCGAGAAAATCCGCCGCCGCGTCAAGGGTGCCTGCGGCCAGCTTCTTGCAGTCGTGGACGCTGGTCAGGGCGTGGAGGTCAACGATGAAGACGTAGAGGTCAGACTGCTCCATATTGGCGATCATGGTTTTCATCATGCCGAAATAGTTGCCGATATGGAGCAGCCCTGAAGGCTGAATGCCGGAAAGGATGCGTTTCATGGTTTCTGCGGATTGCGTTGAAATAATTGGAATCGTGGATTCAAGTTGTAAGTGCAACTTTTGCTGAGTTGAGAAAAGAGTGAGTTATGGTAACATGATGGCTCAATT
>JAABPV010000085.1 GCA_011391865.1 Desulfobulbaceae bacterium
CCTCCGCTTCGCGATCCGCGAAGGTGGTCGTACCGTCGGCGCAGGTGTCATCGTCAAAATTCTTGAGTAACAAGCGGGCAAGCAAGAGGAATCCATGATCTCCACAGACAAGATACGCATTAGGCTCAAAGGCTACGACTACAAGCTGCTTGACCAATCCACTTCGGAAATCGTCGAGACAGCGCGGCGCACCGGCGCGACTGTGGCCGGGCCGATTCCGCTGCCGACCAGCATCAACAAATATACCGTGCTGCGCTCGCCGCACTGCGACAAAAAGTCGCGGGAGCAGTTTGAAATGCGGACGCATCGCCGTCTGCTCGATATACTGGAGCCGACCCAGCAGACCATAGACTCGCTCATGAAGCTCCAGCTTTCGGCGGGTGTTGACGTGGAAATCAAGCTGCCCTGAGCAGTCCGACCAAGTCGGCCGGGAAGCTGGTTCCGCCTTTTGAACAGAGTTCAGCGTTACAGGTTAAACAAATGCCGAATACAAATGGAATACTGGGACGGAAACTGGGCATGACCAGGGTCTACAACGAGTTTGGCCAGGCCAGCCCCGTCACCGTCATCGAAGCCGGTCCCTGCTTTGTGCTGCAGCGGAAGACTGTCGGCAAAGAAGGGTACAACGCCATTCAGGTGGGCTTCCAAGAGAAGAAAGCCTCCCGGATGATCAAGCCGGAGGCCGGTCACTTTAAGAAATCAGGCGGAACGGGATACTACCATGTCCGCGAGTTCCGGGTGGAGAATGCCAAAGCCTACGAGCTGGGCCAGCAGATCAGCGTCAGCGAGCTGTTCAAGGTCGGTGACAAGGTGGATATCACCGGAAAAACCAAAGGCCGAGGTTTTCAGGGCGTAATCAAGCGGCACGGCTTTCACGGCGGTCGCGAGACGCACGGTTCTGATTTTCAGCGCCAGCCTGGCTCCATCGGCAGCAGCGCATACCCCAGCCGGGTCATCAAAGGCAAAAAGATGCCGGGGCACATGGGCACCGACCGAAAGACCACTAAGAATCTCACCGTGGTCGATGTCCGCCCTGAGGAGAACATCCTGCTGGTGAAAGGCGCGGTCCCCGGTGCGAAAAACGGCTTGCTCAGCATTTACACCAAGGCATAGCCTGCCTTGCAAGGGAGAGGACTCATGTCAGTTTGTGATGTAATGAACACCTCGGCGCAGAAAGTCGCGGAGATTGAAGTGAGCGACAGCCTGTTCGCTGTTCCGGTGAATACAGGAATTCTGCATGAAGTGGTCTGCATGCAGCGGGCCTGCAAGCGCAGCGGCAACGCGGCGACCAAGACCAGAGGCATGGTCAGCGGCGGCGGCATCAAGCCGTGGAAGCAGAAAGGCACAGGCCGGGCCAGAGCAGGCAGCAGCCGTTCATCGGTCTGGTGCGGCGGCGGCACCGCTTTCGGGCCGCAGCCAAGGGACTACAGCTACTCCATGCCGAAGAAAGTCCGTCGTTTGGCCTTGCGCATGGCCATCTCCGCCCGCATGGCTGAGGGCAACTTGGTCATTCTTGACCAGTTCCAGATGGACGCGCCCAAGACCAAGGATTTTGTCGCGGTGATGAAGAATTTCGCCTTTGACAACTGCCTCTTGGTGGCGGAAAAAGAAAACGCCAATCTGCTGCTGTCGGCCCGCAATGCGGTCGGCTATCAGATCATGCCGGTGGCGGGGTTGAATGTTTATGACATCCTGAAGCATGATAAGCTCATGATCGTCAGGTCAACACTGGAGCAGCTGGAAGCGAGGCTGATGGTATGAAAAATATTTATGACATCGTCAAAGAGCCGTGTCTGACCGAGAAGTCCAACGCGCTTCAGGAGAAGGATGGCACGCTGACCTTCAGTGTCGCTTCGGAAGCAAACAAGATTGAGATCAGGAAGGCGGTGGAGCAGCTGTTTGATGTCAAGGTCTCTTCCGTGCGGACTGTCGCCATGCGCGGCAAGAAGAAACGGGTCGGGGCAAAATCCGTCGGGCGAACCAGCGACTGGAAAAAGGCCTACATCACGCTGTCGGAAGGGAAAATAAACTATCTCGACGAGCTGTAATTTCCCTTGAGACTGCGGAACACAGTGCAACGCTTTTACAGATAAACGGAAAGGAAAATGGCAATCAG
>JAABPV010000086.1:0-6623 GCA_011391865.1 Desulfobulbaceae bacterium
CCAAGACCTTCCGACGAAAATCTATTGAGTATGCCATACACACAGTGTAGTCATTTTATACTGCTTTGGCTATAAGCGCGGAGAAAGACTTGCCGGTGCTCAGCAAGGCGGCCGCCGGAATGCGCAAGGAGATGGATCAAGGCGTTCCTTTTGCTGAATGCCTGAATCGGAGGAATCCCCGCCTGTTCAATGCCGCCTTGCAGCGCATCATGCTGCTGGATATTCCCGCTGCCCAGAAGGCTGATGCCTTGCGGCAGGCTGCCGCAGCAGAGGAATCATTTGCCAAAGCAGGCAGCACAGGCAAACCCTTGCTCAGATTCGTGACCATGGTCTTCGGCGCGGTCATGCTGCTGGCATTTTTCATGCTTATCTTTGTTTTGCCTGTTTTTCAGGAAATGTACGCCAGCATGGGCGGGCATTTGCCAGCGCCGACGCAGCTCTTTCTTAATATCGGCCGTTTGTTCACAGACAATGTGCTGGTTCAGATTGTGTTCGCGCTGCTCTTCATCTTCGCGTTTGTTTACGTCAAGAGATTCCCGTATCATGCGGCCCGGCATGTGCCGGGAATAGGCCCTTTGCTCAAGAAAGTGGCGGTTGCCCAGTTCGCTCAGTATTTCTCTCTGCTGACTGCGGCGGGCCTGCCGTTCAAGGAGTCGCTGCAAGGAGCGGCGGACTCGGTCAGCAATTCGCACTTGGCGGCCCGGTTCAAACGATTTGCCGACGGGACGGCAGATATACCTTCGCTTCAGGCGCAGATGCGGCAAAGCGGCCTGTTCCCGGAAATGCTGCTGCAAGCGGCTGGAGCTGCTGCAACGCAGGAAGCTGCTGGCAGCGCAATGGGAGAGGCGGCGGCGTTCTACGGCACTGACATCGGCAATGCCGCCGCAAAGAAGATCGCCATGCTTGAGGTGCTGGCATTGGTTGTTCTCGGCGTGCTGGTCGGCGCGATTGTCATCAGCATGTACCTGCCGATTTTCATGATGGCCGACGCAATATAACTCTGAGGATGCGCCATGAACAAGACAGCACTATCCAAGAAATCTATGAACAGAAAACGCGGCGATCAGGGCTTCACGCTGATTGAACTGATGATTGTCATCGCCATCATGGGCGTGCTCTCCACCATTGCTGTCCCCTCCTATCAAGACCGGGTGATCAGGGCGCAGATGGAAGAGGCATTCAACATGGCTGAGTTCGCCAAGAAGGGTGTGGAGGAGTATTACAAGGCCACACAGAAGTTGCCCGCAGACAATGCTGAAGCAGGCCTGCCGCCAAAGGAGAAGATACTTGGCAACTATGTCGCAGGGCTTGAGATCGCCCAAGGCGGCGTGATCAACATCCATCTTGGCAACCGGGGGAACAAGAACATCCATGGCAAGACAGTCAGCCTACGGCCTGCTGTTGTTGTCGATGCGCCTGCCGTGCCTGTTGCATCGGTGGCCGGATATGCTTCGGTGCCCAATGGCATGACCGTTCAGGGCGAGAACAAAACTGATGTCCTGCTCCGTCACCTGCCGATGAGCTGCCGTTATTAAAGCCGCTTCCCCTTCCTGTTCCTTTGCAGAAGCCACGCCTGTTCCAGCGCAGGAAGGACTGCTCTTGCCTGCGCTGAGGAATGCGAAGTGCTCAAGCACGCCTTCCTTCGCTACAAACTGCCTGCCATCCTCGATCCAGCTTCCAGCCATGGAAGCAGCGAGGGCTTGCGGCAGCTGAATCCGCGCTGCATCGTCACGCATCTTTCTTCCCCTGCAAAAACCTGTTGACATTTACTCCGCCAGCCTTTTTACTGAATGGAAGTCAACCAGTTGCTCAAACTTCACTCAAGGAGGACGCAGATGGATCAGGACAAGGAAATGAAGACCAAATCCGCAGGCAGCCAGGCCAGCCCGCAGCCCGCAGCTGAAGAGGCCGCAATGCGCGCATCCTACCTGCCGCCGCTCATGACGGCGCAGCCCAGCAACGCAGGCAGCATTGGCATGTCCTTCGGCGGGTTAGGCGGAGGGCCAGCTCCGTCCGGGCAAGGCATGATGCCGCCTCCCGCAGGGGGAATGCCCGGCATGGCGATGCCGCCCTCTGGCCAGCCGGCCCCGTCCGGCATGATGCCGACAGCACCCTACCCTGCTTATTATGGCGGGCCTTACTGGGGAGGTCCGCAGGTCGGCGGCATGGGAATGCCGTATGGCCTGTCATATGGAATGCCGTTCAATCCGAACCTTTTTTGTCCTCCTTACTACAACGGCTATGGCGGGCCTTACTATGGCGGCGGCTGGGGCGGCGGCATGATGATGCCGTTCTGCCAGCCTGTGATGCCGCAGCAGCATTGCGGCCACGGCGGCGGCTGCCACGGACACAGCATGTGCGGCTGCCGGTCTGCCTGCTGCCGACGGCCTCCATGCCAGCGCGGCTGCGGCTGCTGCTGATTCTTTGCAGATAAGATGCAACCGGCGGGCCGTTCGCAGCGGCCCGCCTTTCTTTTTTCCATCGGCGCGGGCATGGCACTGCCAGCAGATGCCGCGTTCAAGAGATAAAAACAACCATTTATTCATCTTCCTGCCGCTATGATGATGACACAGGCAGCATACATCAACCAAAACTGGAGGAAGATCATGAGGAAAATTGTTCTGGCCTTAGCTTATGCAGCCGTGCTTGCGGCAGCGTCATTGACGACAGGATGCTTCCATCATTGGGATGACGACCATCACCGCAGCCGCGACCGCCATGAGCGGCATGACGGCGACCGGCATGAGCGGCACGAGCGTTACGAGCGCCGCAGCTAACGCGTCGCGGCAGCGCTGACACCTGCCTCCTAACCAAGCCCACAGCCCGTGTGAGTCACTCTCACACGGGCTTTCGCTTTTCCTCCGCACGCCGTGCCAGTGCGTCCCGCACGGGCTGCGGGCCTGATTCATACGTCCGTGCGGGACAATCAGCCGCCTTTGTGCGGCTTTCTTTATTTCCCTCTTGACAAGCATTCTGCTGCGGATTACGCTTGTAAATAAGAACAATCCAGCGGCGAAGACGTGCAGCCGCATATCATAAGGAGAGCAACATGGCTACAGTGCAATGGCGGCCAGAAGTGAACGCCCTGACCACGCCGCAGTCCTACCGCGCTATTCACATGCCACGCAATGTCGTCGGCAACGAGGAGCTGGCCGCACGGCTGGCGCAGAAGCATCCTGAATGGAACGCGGACATGGTGCGGATGGTCATCAGCGAGATGATGGACGAGATCAAGGCTGCGCTGAGCAACGGCGATCAGGTGACGATCAGCAACGCCTTCACCTTCCGGCTTGGCTTCAACGCCCGTCTGAATGCGCCGGACGACCCGCTGCCGCCTGCGGCGGAATCTGTGCGCGTGCGCGTCTCGGCCTCTCGTCCTTTTGCTGAGGCCGTGCAGCAGGCAGCGCAGTTAGAGCGGCTGCCGATGGTTGAAAAGCTGCCACTTGTCAACACCGCTGAAGACATGGTGCTCGGCCTGAGCGATGTCTTGAATGGGCAGGGCCTGCTCCAGCTTCGCGGTACGGATCTGGCCTTCAATCCGGCCCAGCCCGGCTGCGGCTGCGTCATCGAGGGCACGCGGAATGGCAGGACAACGCAGACGCGCTTCGGCAGCATCTCCAATGGCGAGATCAATTTGCTGCCGGACATCCCTGCGCAGAACAATCCTTGGAACAACGAATACATCCTCTCAGTCTCGGCCAGATACACCGAGAACGGGACACTCAGAACCGGCATCTACCGGCGGCGGCTGCGTGCGCCATTGACGGTGACGCAGGGCGAGCAGGCGGGCATCCTCACCGACCGCAGCAACAGCGCGCATGTCACGGTGACTGGCGTGACGCTGACTGGGCCGGGCGAGAGCGTGCGCGTGCAAGCGGTTCTCGACCTGCGCGACAACTTCATCCTGCTCAATTTGTTAGACATGAAGGAAGGCGGCAGTCAGGGCGAGGCGGTCAAAGTCGCAGGCAACGGCCCGTTAGTTCTGCAAGGATTTGCCGGCTCGCAGATCACGAGCATGAATCTGACTGTCAATAGCTTCAATCAGTTGGCCAGCATGATCCGCAGCGGCTACTCCGGCAGACTGGTGGATCTGCTCACCGTGCGGGCGGCCTCGTGAACGCGGCGCAGGGGCAGCTCATGGAGTTCACCAAGGAAGAGCGGCGGATGCTCGCCTGGCTGCGGCATCAGCACGAAAACTGGCGAATCAAACGACTGCTCCAGCTTGCCGCATCGCTCGCCTGCTGCCTCTGGGGCCTCTCCGCATTTATTTCCGGCAGCGATCTGGGCATATTTGTCGGCATTGCCGGGTTTTACATCCTGAGCCGCACCATTGGCAGCTGGCACGGCAAGCCGGAAATATCTCTGCTCCTCAAGCTCATTGATGAGCGGCAGAAAGAAGCGCAGTCGTGCGGACTTGACAACTGCTGCAAAGATAAGTAAACTTGTTTGCAGCAATGCTGCTGATCCTGATCAACATGCGAAAGGAGAAGAAAAATGTTTTCCATCAAACACGCCGCGCTGGCTCTTCCTGCCCTACTCCTTCTGTCCAACTGCGCTCCGAAGCCGGTTGAGCCGCCAGCTCCAGAGAAGATCTGCTGCTTTTTTGTCATGGGAGGCGACATGCTTATTGAAGACCTAATGACCAAGGAGGAATGCTTGCAGCGGCCTCGTGGAGAAGTCGTGGCGGTTGATCCCGGACACTACGCGCCGCATCCTTGCTGCCCTGACTCGGCTGGCCCCACCTGCGGCGACGCAGCTCCCTGAGCACTGATGCCGCATTCATCCTGCTGCGGAGATTCATGACAAACTGCAATATCGGCGCGGCCCTGCATGAGTCGGCCGCAGCAAGGCCTGACGCGCTCGCCTTGGTCACGGGCCGGAACGGGCAATACGAGCAGTGGACTTTCCGCGAGCTGTTGGAGACAAGCTGCCGTTATGCCAACGCTTTGCAAGGGCAAGGCGTGGAGCGCGGCCAGCGGGTGATGCTCATGGTGCGGCCCTCGCTGGACTTCATCGCCCTCAGCTTTGCCCTCTTCCAACTCGGCGCGGTGGTGATCCTCATCGATCCGGGCATGGGCTACCGGAACCTGCTCCGCTGCATCGGCGCGGTCAAACCGGAAGCACTGATCGGCATACCGGCGGCGCAGCTCTTCTCGCGCATTTTCGACGGGCCGTTCAAAACTGTGCGGCGGCGCGTCTGCGTCGGGCCATCCTACGGCATCGGCGGCAGTACGCTGGCTGCGGCCTGCAAGGGCGTGAGCGCGGATTTCAGCCCCGCCGTGACTGCCGAGGACGAGCTTGCGGCCATTATTTTCACCACCGGCTCGACCGGGCCGCCAAAGGGCGTGCAGTACACCCACGGCATCTTCTTCCATCAGCTCAGACTGATACGCGACTACTACGGCATTGGGCCTGGCGACATCGACCAGCCCGGCTTCCCGCTCTTCGGCCTCTTTGCTGCGGCCCTCGGTGCGGCGGCGGTGATCCCGGACATGGATCCCACGCGGCCAGCGCAGGTCAACCCGGCTAAGTTCGTCCGCTCCATGCAGGACTGGCAGGTGACGTATTCCTTTGGTTCTCCGGCGATTTGGAACGTGGTCAGCCGCCACTGCATAGCTGCGGGCATCACTCTCCCGGTCAAGAAAGTGCTGATGGCAGGTGCGCCCGTCTCTGGCGAGCTGATCGACCGGATGCGGTATATCATGCCGGAGGGAGGCGTGGTGCACACCCCGTATGGCGCGACCGAGAGCCTGCCTTCGGTCTCCATCACCGGCGAGGAGATCCTGCGGGAGACATGGGCGAAGACGCGCATCGGCCAAGGTGCGTGCGTGGGCAGGCCGCTGCCGGGCATGAGCGTGCAGATCATCAAGCCGGTCAGCGGGCCGCTGGCAGAATGGAGCGATGCCCAGCCACTGCCTGTGGGCAAAATCGGCGAAATCGTGGTGAAAGGCCCGGTAGTGACGCGGGCTTATGACGGCAACGAGGTAGAGACGCGGCTGGCGAAGATCAGGGACGGCAGCGGCTTCTGGCACCGCATGGGGGATGTTGGCTACGTGGACGAGCAGGGAAGACTCTGGTTCTGCGGCCGCAAGGCCCACCGTGTGCTTGCTGCCGACGGGCCGATGCACACCATCTGCTGCGAGGCCATCTTCAACGAACACCCGCAGGTGCTGCGCTCGGCCTTAGTGGGTGTGGGCAAGGCTGGCGCGCAGAAGCCGGTGCTGATTGTAGAGCTGAGGGAGAACGTGCTGGACGAGCGGCGGCTCTTCACCGAACTGAGGTTGCTGGCACTGGGCAACTCGCTCACTGCCGAGATTGAGACCTTCTTGGTGCATCCCGGCTTCCCGGTTGACATCCGCCACAACGCGAAGATATTCAGGGAGAAGCTGGCAGCGTGGGCGGAAGGGAGGTAGGGACGAGACGGGCAATCCTGTAGGGGCAATTCATGAATTGCCCCTACAGGGTGGGGCAAATAAATGCAGGGACGATGCGTAGGCGGTCGTAAGGGCGATTCGCGAATCGCCCCTACCGGTCAGGTCTTCGGCAGGATGCTGCCATAGATCTCCAGATTCAGCTCGGTGAAAAAGGTCTCCATGAACTCGTGCCGCCGCTGGGCGGCCTCT
>JAABPV010000086.1:6722-37643 GCA_011391865.1 Desulfobulbaceae bacterium
CGTCCGGGCGGCGTGAGCATCTGACTGAGCACCTTGGACATTTTCACCTGAAACTCGCGGCAGGCCGTGTCTTCGAGGGAGTATGCCGCCGTGGTGCCGTGATCCAACTCGGCGTTGTGCAGCTTGGCCCCAATCTGCCCGGCAAAGAGGAAGGCGCGACCGATGCCGACCGCGCCGATGGAGTCGAGCTTGTCCGCGTCAAAGAGGATGCGGGCCTCCAGGCTCTCCGGTCGGAAGCGGCCCCGGAAGCGGTGGGAGCGGATGCAGCCGCAGATTGCGGCCCGGTCTGCCGCGCTGAAGCCCAGCTCGCTGAGTAGGGCTTCGGCCAGCTCAGCCCCGGCCTCGGCATGGCAGACCGCGCCCCGGCTGCAGCTCTCCTCCCTCCGGCCTATGTCATGCAGCAGCGCGGCAGGTGCAAGGATGTCCAAACGCGCTTCCATGACCCGGCCTATGGCCAAGGCGTTGTGCAAGACACGCTCGCTGTGGTCAGGGCCGTGCGGGCCTCCCTCCTCCAGACAGAGCCGCGTGCTGATGCGGCGCAGCTCGGCCAGCAGATCGAGCGGCATTCCCGTGTCTTCCGCCCTCATCGCGCCGTCTCATTGAAATACTCCTGAAGCAGCCAGCGCAGCCCAAGCAGCAGCAGCTCCTCGTCGTCACCAGCAAGGGCGCGCAGCTCCAACGTGGTCAGCGGCCTGTGCATCTTGATCCTGCCGTCGGCAATCTCCTGCCGGAAGAAGTCCAAATTGTACAGGGCCATGATGTACTGATCCAGCTGGCTCTGACTGAGGCGGAAGCCGTCTTGGATGCGCGGATGCTGGTGCAGGCGGAGGAGCTGGTCATTGGCGCGGTTGTATTCCTCCAGCCCCTGTGCGCGGAAGTATTCCGGCGCGGTCTGCGTCTGCTCCTCAGCGAATCCGAGGCAGTGCGGCTCGCGGAGGAGGACAAAGCATTCCTCCAGCTGGCTGCCGCGCCGCATCACGCCTCTGCCTGCGGGATACGCCCGGCAGGCGGCGGGACGGTCAGCATAGACGCTGCAGCCCTGCTTGGTGAGAAAGACGCAGCTCGCCCTGCCGTCGTCAACCATGGTCAGAAAGCAGGCGGGGAAGGTCATCCCCTCCTCCCAAGCAACTATCACATACTGCTCAAGGAAGCTGCCGGAGTCCAGTCCCAGCCGCTTTTTCAGGCGCAGCGCGTCATGCGGGGTCAGGGCAAGGTCAAGCTGTCGACAGCATTCGGTGAAGCAGGCCACGCCGGGGTGGCAGGCAAAGCGGAACGTTTCTTCAGCCGCAAGCGGCTGGCAGTGGTCAGGCAAAGGAGAAGGCATGGCGGATGAATGGTCTGAAGGGTGCTGGCGTGTTTCACACAGAGCCGGGAGCGCGCCTGACAGCCGCGTCAGGCACTGCGCCGGAAGGAGGATGTGGCCCGGAGATGAAACGGTTGGGAAAATCAGTCAAAGGGCAGCGGGAGCTGCTGAGTCGCCCTGCGTCTGATCACCTTGCCGCAACGGCAGGATGATCAGACGCAGGGGCCAAGAAAGTGCGCCGCCTGCTTGGATCAGACCGCAGCCTCTGCCTCGACCGGCCGCCGTTTCACCGTCAGCAGCGGGCTGGCAACAAAGACGGAGGAATAGCAGCCGACAAGGATGCCCGTGAGGAGGACAAAGGCGAAGTCATGAATGGTCGAGCCGCCGAAGAGGAAGAGCGCGAGCAGGGTCATGGCCGTGGTCAGCGCGGTGATGATGCTCCGGCCCAGAGTCTCGTTGATGCTGGGGTTGATCAGGCTGAACAGGCTCTTCTCAGGATGCTTGCCTATGTTCTCGCGGATGCGGTCGAAGGTAACCACTGTGTCGTTGAGGGAGTAGCCGGCCAAGGTGAGCAGAGCGGTGATCACCAGCAGGTTGATTTCCATGCCGCGCAGCCAGCAGATGCCAAGCACCACCAGCACGTCGTGATAGGTCGCGGCGGCGGCAGCCACGGAGAAACGGAAATCGAAGCGGATGGTCAGGTAGATCAGAATGCCGACCAGAGAAATGAGAATGGCCACGATGGCCTCGTTACGCAGGACATCTGAGACCGAGGAGCCGATCTCAGACTGGCTCTCCAGAACAAAGGCCGCCTTGCCGCCTTGATTGAGGGCGGCAGTGATCTCGTCGGCCAGATTGCCCACGGTTTCCTGCGAGGTCTTCAGCTTGACCATCAGGCGGTTTTCATCGCTGACCTGCTGGAGATCCGCCGAGCCGTGGCCGCTTGTTCCCAGCGCGGAACGCACCCCGTCGAGATTGAAGGGCTGCTCGGACTTGTACTGAAGCAGCGAGCCGCCGGTGAAGTCAATGCCGAGGTTCGCGTCGCCGCGCAGGATTTCAACAAAGGAGAAGAGTCCGAAGAAGACCATCGCCGCCGAGATGCCGAAGGCGATTTTCCGTACGCCCATGAAGTCGAAATTCGGCTTTCTGGCAAAGGTCAGGAACTTGAGTTCGCGCAGGCTGCGCCGGGCCAGCAGCCAGTCGTACACCAGCCGGGTGAAGAAGAGCGCGGCGAAAAGGTTGAAGATGATGCCAAGGGTCAGGGTGACGGCAAAGCCTTTGATCGGACCGGTGCCGAAGAGGAAGAGCACGATGGCGGTGATCAGGGTGGTGACCTGCGAGTCCACAATTGAGGAGAGGGCGTTGCCGAAGCCTGCATCCACTGAGGAGCGCACCGACTTGCCGAGCAGATACTCCTCCCGCATCCGCTCAAAGATGATGACGTTGGCATCCACGGCCATGCCCACGGTGAGGATGATGCCCGCGATGCCGGGCAGGGTCAGCGTGGCACCTAAAATCGATAGGCCGGAGAAGAGGAGGAGGATGTTCAGTGCCAAGGTGAAGTTGGCGATCAGGCCGGAGGTGCGGTAATACACCACCATGAAGGCCAGCACCAGTGCCGAGCCGACCAGACCGGCGGCGAAGCTCTTGCTGATGGAGTCCTGCCCAAGGCTGGCGCCGACGGTCATGTTCTGAATGACCTCCACCGGCGCAGGCAGCGCACCCGCCCGGAGGACGATGGCCAAGTCAGCGGCTTCCTCGGTAGTGAAGCTGCCGGAAATCTGGGCCGAGCCGCCGAGAATTTTCTCTCTGATCACTGGGGCCGAGCGCACCACGTCGTCGAGGACGATGGCGAAGCGGCGGTTGACGTTCTTGCTGGTGACATCAGCGAAAATCTTGCTGCCGCGCCCGGTCAGCTCCATGCTCACCAGCGGCTCGTTAAAGGTGCCGCCGAAGCCCATCCGGGCGGTCTTGACCATCTCGCCGGTCATCATCACCCGGCTTTCGAGCAGGAGCGGAGTCTTCAGCTCTTTCTTGGTCGTTTTATCCACATTGCGCTCAAAGGCGATCTCGGTGCCTTTGGGCAGGCTGGCCTGTAAGGCGAGATTGAGCTGGCGGACGCTGCCGCCATCCTGCCACTGCCCGGCGGCGACAGCCTGGCTGACGAGCTGGCCAAGATCAAGCCCTCCTTCGTCCGCGACCATTTTGAACTCCAGCTGCGCAGTCTGGCCGATCAGGCCGATGGCCCGCTCCGGGTCCTTCACGCCGGGCAGCTGCACCACGATCTCGTTCTCGCCCTGGCGGATGATCACCGGCTCGGCCACACCAAACTGGTCAATGCGGTTGCGGATGATCTCCAGCGACTGAGCCACGGCGTTCTGGCGGATGAAGTCAACCTCCTTCTCCTTCAGACGCAGAGTGATGCGGGGAAAGCTGCCTGCCTCGGCCTGAATATCCACGTCAAGGTTGGGGAAATCATCTTTGACGGTCTTTTTGACCAAATCCACCGCCCCGGTGTTGGGCAGAGTCAAAATTGCCTGCTCAGGATTGGGCGAATCCATCCGTACCGCCGAGATGCCTTGGTCGCTCAGGCCATCCTTCAGATCGGACGCGGCGAGGTCAAGGGAGTTGCGCACCGCCCGGTCAATGTCCGCCCGCAGAACAAGGTGCATTCCGCCCTGAAGGTCAAGGCCAAGCTGAAGCCCCTTGGGAGCCAGATATTTTTTCCACCAGTCCGGCGTGTCCTTGTAAAAGGACGGCAGTAGGGTGACAAGGGAAAAGAGGACGACAGCGGCAAGCAGGCCGCTCTTCCATTTCAAGGAGCTGTTCATGGGCGTTTCACCAAGACGGTATGACAGGGCAAAGTGCGGGAATGCGTCCGCCAGCGCAGACTTTTTCTGAAGAAAAGAAACTATACGACAGGAGAGCCGGTCTTGCAACGGCTGGAGCGGCTTTTTTCACCTTTTTGGACGGGTTCAGTCTTGCGGCTTTTTCCGGTTGATCGCCGCTGCCATGCAGGCTGCGCCGAAGCCGTTGTCAATGTTGACCACCGCCAGGCCGGGGGCGCAGCTGTTGAGCATCCCCAGCAAGGCCGCGAAGCCGCCCGCGCCTGCGCCATAGCCAACTGAGGTTGGCACCGCGATCACCGGAGCCGGAGTCAGGCCCGCCACCACCGAGGGCAGCGCGCCCTCCATGCCTGCGGCGACGATGATCACCGAGGCCCGCTGGAGCAGACCGCAGTGGGCGAGAATGCGGTGGATGCCAGCCACGCCTGCATCATAAACGGTTGCGGTCTCGTGGCCGAAGAGTTCGAGGCAGAGGCGGGCTTCCTCGGCCACAGGCAGATCGGAGGTGCCTGCGGTGACGACCGCCACTGTACCCCTGCCGCTGTTCTGCGGAACATGCTCCGCGTTACCGGTGAGCAGGCGGGCGGTCTCGTGGTAACGCAGCCCTTCGACTTGAGCGCAAACCTGTGCCGCTTTGGCTGGATCAACCCGCGTGGTCAAGACCGGCATCGGGCGGCGAAGCATGGCTTGGAGAATTTCCGCAAGCTGGCTGACCGTCTTGTTCTCGCCGAAAACCGCTTCCGGCAGGCCGGTCCGCAGCAGCCGGTGATGGTCAAGCCGGGCCGAGTCCAGTTCCTCGGTCGGCGGCAGACGCAGCCGCTCCAGCGCCGCCTCCGGACTGATGCCGCCGCTGCGGACTTGGTTCAGCAGCGCAGAAAGCTGTTGTTCATTCATGGCCGACGCAGGATAATAGTTGCAAGGGTGGGCGTGGGGCCGTTTCCCCCTTGTTTCTCATAGACACATGCGTGCAAAGAGGACGCTGCGGCATCAATACTCATTCTCCGGCAATTTTACCATGAAAATATTCACCGAGGAGAACATCGGCAAGCTGATCATCCTCAATTCCAGTTTGGTCGGCCTGCTGATGTGGCTGGGCGTTGTCGCCCACACCTTCTGGGATGCGGAAATAAATCTGAAAATGGAGCTGGCCCAGTTAGAAAAGGAGCACATCCGCCAAAAAAAAGAGAGCGTGACCCTGTCGGTCCAGGATTTCATCCAGAGCATGGATGTGCGCCATCAGATGGCTCTGACGCAGCTCCAGCACAGCCTTGAAAGCCAAGTGCGGCAGATTCAGGCCATGGCCGGGAATCTGTATGAAAAAAACAGGAAAACGATGTCCGCCGAAGAGCTGGAGCGGCTGATCATAGAGGCAGTCCGGCCCTTCCGCTTCAGCAGCGGCCGCAGCTTCTTCTTCATCCGCACCCTTTCCGGCATCACCAAGCTCTGGCCGCCAGACATCTCCGCCGAGGGCAAGAGCATTCATGACAACAGCAACGAGCACCGCCTGAAGGTCTTCACCGGCTTGGCCGAAACCGCCCGCCAAGGCGGCGGCTTTTACGAGTACTCTTGGCCCAAGCCGGACGGCCCGCCGGAAAAGCTGCATCAGGCACTCGCCTATGTCGCCTATTTTCCTCCTTTCGACTGGTACATCGGCACCAGCGACTATTTGGACGAGATTGAGCTGGACACCCGGCGGCATGTCACTAACGTCATCAATCAGCACGCGAGCCGGACTGCGGATGAGTACATGTTCATCATCGACCTCAACACCATCAAAGGCGGCGCACCCTCTGTCTTGGTCAATCCCCGGCGGCCCGATCCGCTCAACCGTCTCCTGAGCAGCGAGTATCAGGAGCCTGCGGGCAAGCAGTTCCGGGAGGAGTTTCTGAACGGCATCCAGCAGTTCGGCGAAATTTTTGTCAAGTACAGGGACAAAAAGCAGGAAACAGACGAAGTCAAGCCGAAGATGACGTACTTCAAACTGTATCCCAAGTGGAAATGGGTGATCGCGCGGGGTTTCTATTACGATGACATCGAAGCGCAGATTAATTTTAAAAAAGAGCAGCATCAGCGACTGTTCCGGGAGAAGCTCAGAATCTCCTTGGCCATCTTCTGCTTCATTCTCCTCGGTGCTCTCTGCATTTCCCTGCTTTTCTCGCACAATGTGCGCGCCCTCTTTCACGCCTACCGCCAGCGGCAGGAGGAGTCAAACAAGGAGCTGACCAAGACGATGGACCGCGCCCATGCGGCCACTCTCGCCAAGTCCGAGTTCCTCGCCAACATGAGCCACGAGATCCGCACACCCATGAACGGGATCATCAACTTGGCGGAGCTGGCTCTGGAAACGGAGTTGACGGACAAGCAGCGCGATTATCTGCGCAAAATTCATATCTCATCGCGCAGCCTGCTGGACATCATCAACGACATCCTCGACTTCTCAAAAATAGAGGCGGGGATGCTGGACATCGAGCAGATCAACTTTGATCCGCGCAGCCTCTTTGACAAGCTGACGCTGCTGTTCGGCGAGCAGAGCAGCCGGAAAAACATCCGCCTCATGCTCTCGCTGCCCCCGGATCTGCCTTGCAGCCTCATCGGCGACCCGATGAGGCTACAGCAGGTGCTGTCGAACTTGATCAGCAACGCGGTCAAATTCACTGAAAAAGGAGAAATCACCGTCAGAGCCGCCGTGCTCCAGCAGACGGCGGAACGGGCGGTGATCCGCTTTTCCGTCGCCGACACCGGCATCGGCATTCCGGCGGAAAAACTGCCCCTGCTCTTCGAGTCCTTCACGCAGGCGGACAGCTCCACCGCCCGGAGATACGGTGGCACCGGCCTTGGCCTGACCATCTCCAAGCGGCTGGTCAGCCTGATGGGTGGCCATCTGACAGCGGAAAGCGAGGCAGGCATCGGCAGTGCCTTCTCCTTCACGCTGGATTTCTCCCTGCGCAGCCGGATGGCCGCCTGGGACGGCGGGAGCGGGACAGACGAGTCCGCCGCCGAGAACATCGCCCGGATCCGCAACGCCCGCATCCTGCTGGTCGAGGACAACCTGATCAACCAGCAGGTGGCGCAGGAAATGCTGGCCAAGGCGGGTGTGCAGGTGGAAACGGTGAGCAACGGAGCCGAGGCTGTGGCCGCTGTCGAGGCCCGGCATTTCGACGCGGTGTTGATGGACATCCAGATGCCGGTCATGGACGGCTACGAGGCCGCCCGCCGCATCCGGCAGGACTTGGGCAGAAGCGATCTGCCGATTTTAGCCATGACCGCCCACGCCGTGAGCGAGCAGCGGGACAAATGCTTCCGCATGGGCATGGACGATCATATTTCCAAGCCGGTCAGCCGCAGCGGCCTGTACAGAGTTTTGAGCCGATGGATCAATCTGCCTCCTGAGCGGCGGGCGGCAGACAGGATTTTGTTCCCGCCGCCTACCGACAAGGCGGTCGCGCAGCAGCCGCTTAATCAGCTACTGGCCGAAGAGGGCACAGCTGCCCAGCCCGCCGGACTTGATCTAACCGGCGGCCTGCGGCGGCTGGAAGGTAACAGAGAGCTGTATCTGAAGCTGCTGCGCGGCTTCTGCCGGGAGCAGGCCGATGTGCTCGAAAAAACAGAGGCAGTGATTGCGGCGGGCGATGCCGATGCGGCCAAGTACGCTGCGCACAGCCTCAAGGGCGTGGCGGGCAATCTCGGCCTGACCGGCATCCAGACGTTGGCAGGCAAGGTTGAAGCCGAGCTGCAATCTGGCGGCGGGGAGAAACATGCTCTGCTGCTGCGCCAGCTGGCCCGGCAGGTTGCTGAGGCCGTCAGCTATCTGACCTCCCGCCTTGACGCGGCGGCCAGCACGGCGCAACAGGAGCGCGAAGCGTCGGCTGTCCCGGAAAACTTCAGCCGAGAGGACGCGCTGCCGCTGCTGCGCCAGCTAACCGCCTTGGTGGAGCAGTCGGACTTCTCCGCCCTCCAGTTTTTGGAGGAAAACGGCGAGCGCATCAGGCCGCTCATGAACCAGAACGATTTTTCCCAGCTCATGAGCTGCATTGAGGGCTTCAGTTTTGAATGCGCTTTGCCTTTACTCAGAAAACAGCTGCATGAGCAGGACTGCGCTGCCTGCCGCGTGGCGGAGCTGTCATGAGAAGCGGATTTTTTTCAGCACTTGCGGCTTTTTATTCCGCCGCGCTTGCATGGTATCTTGTAACCCAAGTTGTGACCTCTGCTGTTCACGGAAAAGTTTCTTGCGTATGCCGGGCGGAAGGAGGAGCATAAACCTTATGCAGAAGTTTTTTTGTTCAGCCCAGCCTGAAGCATCCGTTTTTCCCGCAGGCAAGGCTGTCTCTGCGCGTTCACAGCAGCTCTGCTGAATTATTCTGTTTTTCCGCCGCCTGCGCCGGAAGGATGCTCGTTTCAATTGCGGCGGAGCACGCTTGTTTTGCCCTGATTCCAATTGGAATCGTGTCAATGTCGATTGGAATCAGGGCAAAGTCAATTGGAATTGGAGCGTTTCCGATTGGAATCGGGGTAATTTCAATCGGAATCAGGGCAATTCCAATTGGAACCGGGCTGATTCCAACAGGAATCGTGTCAATTCCAACTTGAATCAGGACGATTCCAATTGACTTTGGCCCGATTCCAATCGAAAACGCCCCGGTTCCAATTGGAATCAGGGCGATGCAAACGCGTTTTCCGGCGGCTGCGGCGGGTTTTCAGCTGGAACAAAGCGGTTCCGCAGCGCATGACGCAGCGTTCCGCCTGGCTGCAATTCCTGCAAGAGTTCAAAACAGAGCAGTCCTAAAAACGTAGTGATAACCCAAGTTGTTACAGGTCACAACTTGGGTTATCTTGTAAGCAGAACACGCAATCTGCTTTTTATTTTCGCCGCACCATTCAACCGCTGCTTTGAGCTGGAAGGTCTTGCGCCGGGGATCATGTGTTTTTCAGCGCATGATCTACGCGGCATCAGTGGCTTTCCGAGCGCAGACAAGCTGCTGTCTGCGCAAGAAGTGGAAGGAGGAGGCCATGCCTGTGCCACCATTCAAAAATGAAACCGAGCGTCCGCACTCCGGCAGTGGCGGGTCGCCTGATGAAAGCCCTTCGGCGGAGCAGCTCTGGAGCGTGATTGAGTTCTCACGCAAATTTCCTGAACTGACCTTGTATTTGGCCGCAGATGTCAAGGCCAGAAAACTGACGGACAAAAAGCTGCTGCATCCTTTCGCACCTGACGAGCCGCTGGAATTTCCGCCGCTGATCGCTCCAGATCCAAGAGAGCTGCGGACAGCGCATCCTCTTCCCGGCAAAAAACAGGAGAAAGCTATTTTGCTCAGCGAGGATATTGAACTTTTCACCTCTGGACAGCTGCCGCCTGAGTCCAAGCCAGCACCGCTCCCGGAAAAGGGCGCAGAGCAGAAAAAAAAATCTTTCTGGCAGAGCCTGCTCGCCTTCACGTTTCAATCCACGCTGTTCTGACTCGTCTTCTCATTTTTTCACAGCGCAGCCGAGACGCACGCCGTGGTCTTCGCCTGCGCTTTTCCTTCTCTTTCAACTGCGTAAAAAATACCCACCAAGCCTGTTTCTCTGCGTAAAAAATACCCACTTTTAAAGAAATGGGAATAATTCTCATTAATATCAGAACAGTAATAAAACTTTTTTCAGTGATACAACAACAAATTACGACTCAGAGAGAAAAACTGGCATGGATTTCGCATAAGGAGAAGTAAGGCCCGGCGCAACAGTTTGGGCTTCTGAAAAGTGATCTTGCTTTTTCATGCAGGAGAACATGTCGCTCTTTCCGTCTAATTTCGGGCAAAAATCCTGTTTTTAGTTTGACCGGGAAAGTTGACAAAGCCACAATCACCGCGAGGTGATGTCGGAAAGCCACGGATCTCTAATGGGGAGACAGCCGGGTTGCCTGCTTTAACGTTATATCCGGTAGGAGGAAGTTATGAAGGACATGTGCACAAGAGTCATTAAAAAGGGATTGATTAGCTTGGTAGTACCAATTAAAAAGGGGTTGATCGGACTATCGGTTCTTTTTCTTTCTGCCGCATTTGTTCTGCCGGAAGAAAGTTGACAAAGCCACAATCACCGCGAGGTGATGTCGGAAAGCCACGGATCTCCAATGGGGAGACAGCCGGGTTGCCTGCTTTAACGTTAATATCCGGTAGGAGGAAGCTATGAAGACAACAACAGGAGTACGGGCAGCAGTAAGCATGGGACTGGTAGCTTTTTTTCTCGCCGCCGCAGTTTTAATCCCCCAGCAAGCCATTTCTGGCAGTGCTGACAGCGGCTGTTCACCAAGCACTTCAAAAAATCATCCCCAGCATAAGGCTGAGAGACGTTGTCCTTTGAGATAGCAGGACAACTCCTGCTGAAAGCAAGCAAAAAAAGGTCAGACTTGTGATAAGTCTGACCTTTTCTATTTTCTGCCTACAGGTGCTGCTGGCCAGTCACATTGGCACGATCAGTTTGTTGCTGTCCTCATTCCATGTGACGATCACATACCAGAGAGCCATGCTCAGGCCGATCAATCCCAAGGTCCAGCCGTAGCCCATCACGTCGGGCAGATAAACAAAACGGCCAAGCACGCCGTCATCCTCGAACTTGGCCGCTTTGAACCATTTGGTCATCAGCGAGTTGGAGATGGCGAAGAAAGGAACGACGAGCCAGAGCTTGAGCTGCCCCTCGCCGACACGCCAGAGGGTGCCGGAACCGCAGCCGCCTGCGAACATGCCGCCAAGTCCGAAGAGAAAGCCGCCGACCACGCCGCCCCAGCCGAAGGTGCCACGGACATAAAAGGCCGGATCCAGCAGCGGTGCGCCCTCAAAGCGCATCGGCACAGCATACTTGACCACCGCGCCGCCGACTGCGAGAAGGATGATGGAGAGGGCCACAGACTTGGCCAAGGTGCAGTCACCGGTCATGTGTGGCTCGCGAAAGCCCTGAATCATGCACCAGCGGCCCCGATGCATGACGTAGCCCAGTCCGGCGGCGATCAGCAGCACGCCGGGAAGCGAAGAAATGTACTCGGTGTTGTCGTCGCCGTCATATCCCGCATACCAGCGCGCGCCTGCAATCACAGCAGCAAGCGTCGCAAGGCCGAGCAGCGTCTGGACGACACGGGGAATGCCGACAGTCCACGCGCCGCTGGAACCCCAGCTGATGTGCTCCATCTCCTTGTAGATCAGCCAGAGACCGAGGATGACACCGGCGACAATGCCCAGCCACATGCTGAAGCCATTGGCGGCCAGATTACCGATGGCGTTGTACATGCCGCCGACATTGCAGCCGCCAGCCAAGGTCGCGCCGACACCCATCAGCACGCCGGCGATGGCCCCTTTGACCGCCTCGCGGTACGGAGGAAAACGGAAGGCGAACTGGCCGCCCAAGAAGGCGGAAAGAAAGGAGCCAGCCAAAAAGCCGATGCCGATCACCGAGCCGGAATCAATTAGGATGGATTTGTCCGGGGCCGCCGCGCCGAAGATGCTCAAAAAAGAATCGCCCCAGTTGCGGTAGGCACCCACCGCGCCCCAAGGCCGCCACCAGACCATCATCAGGATGCTCAACAGCGCGATGATCACGCCGGTGATGTTCGCCTCCCACTCGGTCTCGCAGAGCTGCTTGTACAGATTTCTGATTTTGCCCAAAAAACTCGATTCGCTCATTGGTCTTCCCCTCTGTTAAAATATTTTTGATGACCGCGCTCTTCCGCGCGATGTTCTATTTCCCAAATTGCCCCGCCGCATACGCTTCCGCAGTCAAGCATTTATTGTATAATTTTTTGCACCGCTTGTACAGTTTTTTTGCATGATCGCCGCAGTTCTTTTGCCGCACTGAAAAAACTGCGCCGCCAGCGAAGAATTCAGCGCAAGATTAGCAGAATGCATCTTCCGGTGCAGACCGGCAAAAAATGTCTTTTTTCTTTTTATTCCAAAAAGATATGCAACCCAGCTTGCTGGGGCTGTCCGCATTAAATTCTTGACAGATGCGATGCCATTCGTTATAGAGAACGAATCTTGTCGATTTAAAGAGGCTGCAAAACAGCCTGATCTCATATTTTAACAGGAGAACCAAATGAGCGACGTGAAAACAGCACCCGATGGACTGGCAGTGGCAGCAATGCTTGATGCGAAAGGTCTGAGCTGCCCTATGCCCCTGCTGCGCACCAAGAAGGAGATCGGCAAGATCAAAACCGGTGAGATACTCCAGGTTGACGGCACCGATCCCGGTTCGCGCAACGACATTCCCGGCTGGTGCACCCGCTCTGGCCACGAGTATCTGGGCGAGAAAGAGCAGACCGGCTACATAAGCTTCTTCATTAAGAAAGGCTGATTTCTTTCATCCACCAATCACCTCAAGGAGGAACAGGCCGATGTCCGCCGATCCGAACAAACTTGCTATTTTTGTCACCTCCCCGCAGAACATGACGCATGTCGTGGGGATCGCCGAGGCTGCGGCGAGAGCTGGCAAGAAGCCCATGATATTCTTCACCTACAAGTCTATCCACCTGACCAAAGATGCCCGCTTCAAGTCGCTGGCCGATTTGTGCGGCGAGGATAACCTCGCCATCTGCGCGGACAGTTACACCTGCGAAGGCTACGACTCGGCCAAGGACATTCCTGCCGGGCTGACCGCCAAGCAGATGAGAACTCAGGCATTCCACGGCGCGCTGCTGGACGAATGCGGCAAGTACATCGTTCTATAAGGAGCCTGCCATGGAATCGTTGAAAGTTTACATCCTGATCGCCAACCGCACGTACAACGACGGCATCCGCTCCGCGCTGGGGCTGGCGGTGGAGAACCACTACGGCTATCCGGTGATCATGAACGGGGAGTTTCCGAAATTCTCTACCTACATGGCCGAGAACATCGCTTGGATCGCGGACATGGAGGGCGAGGTCTTCACCTGCGGTGCGCCTGCGCCGGACGATCTGCCGGAAGATGTCTCGTTGACTGAGATCAGCTTGGAAGAGCTGGGCGAGCGGATGCGCGACGCTGACTACATCATTCCTTACGGCCTGCCCAAGCAGACCAACACCCCGCCGCCCGCCTGCGCGGAATAAGACGAGGAGAAGACGACCATGAAAATGCTTCAGGTATATCGTTCCGAGCCGAACAAGGATGTGCAGACCTTAGTTGCCATTCTCAATCGGGACCGGGAAGCGGACGAGTTCAAGCTTTACGGCGAAAACCCCAACTACGACGAGCTGGTGCAGAAGATTTTCGCTGCTGACAAGACCGTCTGCTGGTGGTGAGAAGCCCTTCAGCCGCTGAACGGCTGTGAACGGAAGGCCCGTGACTGTTTCTGGTCACGGGCCTTTTCTGTTTCATGCCGCCCTTTCTTTCAAGAACAGTTTATATATATAAAGAGCTTGTTGTTATTAGTCCTGCCAGTTTGTTGAAAAGTCACCTAACCGCTTCATTTCACAGCCCATTCGATCTTGATAAGTTCTTGATAACTTGTTAGCAGGCGCGGCGGAACGAGGGCTGCTGAAAAAGTTATCAACAGGCTGAGCCGAGTTATCAACACGTTTTCAACAAAGTTATGAACAGGTTTTTGCGCGAGCTGTTAACAGAGGGCATCAGCGGCCAAGTCTTCCATGGCGCGGCAGCGGCAGTGGCCTGCGGCAGCGGCCCGGCCCGCCATTCCGCCTTTGCCTGCGCCGGTGTTTTGAACAGCCGCGACCGTCTGCCAGTGACAGCCGACAGCCTCTTTGATCTCGCCTCTCTGAGCAAGGCCCTTTCCACCGCCCTGCTCTGCTTCAGCCTCTTTGCGGAAGGCAACATGTCGCCGGACAGCCGCCTTGCCGAGCTGCTGCCGGACGAGAAGATCCCGCCCGACAAGGCAGGAATCACCCTGCGCAGCCTGCTCTCGCACTCCTCCGGCCTGGCCGCCTATCAGCCGTGGTTCCGCGACTTCGCTCCGGCGCAGCTGCCGCACAATCAAGAACGGCTGCTCCGCTTGATTCTCAACGAGCCGCTGGCCTATGCGCCGGGCAGCCGCTGTTTTTACAGCGACCTTGGCTTCATCCTCCTTGGCCATCTGCTTGCGACGCTGACCGGCAAGGATTTAGCCGCGAATTTCCGCGAACGGGTGACGCTGCCGCTGGGCTTGGAGCGGGAGCTGTTCTACCGCCCTGCGGCAACGGAGCGCAGCCGCTGCGCTGCAACGGAAGCCTGTCCGTGGCGGGGACGCATGATCCAAGGCGAGGTGCATGACGAGCACTGCTGGCTGCTGGGCGGGGCTGCGGGCCATGCGGGATTATTCGGCACAGCGGCGGGCGTGCTACGGCTCTGCGGGGCGATTTTAGATGGCTGGCTGGGCAAAGCGGCGAGAGGCTGCGCCTGGGCCGCATTTCTGCCGGAGGCCCTGCGCCCTCAGCTTGCCGGGCAGACGTGGTGCATGGGTTTTGACACACCCAGCGTCGGTGCGTCCAGCAGCGGCAGCTGCTTCTCTCCGACCAGCGTCGGTCATCTCGGCTTCACTGGCACCTCTTTCTGGATGGACCCGGAACGCGAGCTGATCGTCGTCCTTTTAAGTAATCGGGTGCATCCCAGCCGCGACAACACCCGCATCCGCCAGTTCAGGCCGCAGTTTCATGACGCTGTGCTGCAAAATGTCCTTCGGCTGCGCTCAGGGCGCTGTTGCGCGCCTTGAACGCAGCCGAAGGGCTTCTTCTTCCAATCTTTCACCCCAAAAGGAGCGCTGTTCCATGCTGAAAAAGATTCTCGCTGTCCTCTGTCTCTCCTGCCTGCTTTCGGCCTGTGTGGCTGGCAGAAAGGAAACCGCGCCTGCGGTGCCGCAGGCCGCAGGCGGTCCGGTCAGGATCACGATCCTGCACATGAACGATGTCTATGAAATCGCGCCGGTGAGCGGCGGCAAAGAAGGCGGCCTGGCGCGGGTGGCAGCTTTGCGCGACCGCCTGCTGGCGGAGAACCCCAACACGGTCACTGTGCTGGCGGGCGACCTCTTCAGCCCCTCGGCGCTGGGCACAGCCCCGTATGCGCAGAGCAGGCTTGCAGGCAGGCAGATCGTGGCGGCGATGAACGCGCTCGGCCTCGATTACATAACCTTTGGCAACCACGAGTTTGATCTGAAGAAGGAGCAGTTTCACGAGCGGCTGAAGGAGTCGCAGTTCACCTGGATATCCAGCAACTGCTTTGATCAGGACGGCAAAGCCTTCCCGGCTGTGCTCGATAGTAAAATTATCGAGGTGCAGGGTGTTAAAGTCGGCATCTTCGGCGTGACGCTCAACAGCAACAAGGCTGATTATGTCAGCTACAAGGATCCTTTTGTCATCGCCCAAGAAAAGATTGCCGAGCTGCGGCCAAAGACGGACATCCTCATCGCCCTGACGCATTTGAACTATCAGGACGACATCGCGCTGGCAAACCGCTTCCCTGAGCTTGACCTCATCCTTGGCGGCCACGAGCACGAGAATATGCAGCTCCTGCGCGGGAAGGACTTCACCCCGATCTTCAAAGCCGATGCCAATGCGCGCACCGTCTATGTCCACGAGCTGCGCTGGGACAAGGCGGCGGCCCAGCCGCTCTCTGTCAGCTCCCGCTTGGAGCGCGTCACCGATGCCCTGCCTGAGCAGGAGAAGACCGCCAAAGTGGTCGCGGAGTGGCAGCAGATTGGTTATGAGGGCTTCCGCAAAGCAGGTTTTGAGCCGGAGCGGACAGTCACGGTCAGCACTGAGGAGCTGGACGGCCTCGAAGCCAGCGTGCGCAACCACTCCACCCGCCTGACTGAGCTGCTCATGCAGGGCATGCTGCGCGCCGCGCCCGGCACAGAATTGGCCATCTGCAACAGCGGATCAATACGCATAGACGATGTGCTGCCCGCTGGCAGGATCACCGAATACGATGTGATCCGCATCCTGCCTTTTGGCGGCGACATTGTCACCACGAAGATGAAAGGCTCGCTGCTGCGCAAGATGCTGGATCAGGGGCTGAAGAATAAGGGCGGCGGGTCGTATTTACAGACGGCCAATGTCAGCGGCGGCAACGGCCAGCCGTGGCTGATCAACGGCAAGAAGCTGAATGACAAGAAGATATATTCCGTGGCCGCGCTTGAGTACCTGCTCAAAGTGGGCGACAGCGGCTTGGAGTTTTTAGTCAAGAATCCGGGCGCACCTGTGCTTGAGAACAAAGGCGACATCCGCAAGGCTCTGATTGCCGAGCTGAAAACAGTGTTCGGCAAGTAAACAAACAGCGACGGCGGGCTGACTTCCAGTCAGCCTGCTGGACCATCCGTATGGGCGGCAGCTTCATGTCAGAGCCTGCCGATCTCCAAATATGGGAGATCGGCTGCACGCTCTTTTCTTGCATTCCATCCGGCGGCCTGCTATGCTATGCTTCACCTTGAGTTGATTAGGGATAACGCAGCCGCAGGAGATGGAGGGGGTGCAGCGCATTCATGGATGAAAGACGTTCAATTTATGTAGAGACAACCATTTTCAGTTATCTGACTGCCCGCCCCAGTAAAAACATCGTTGCTGCCGCATGGCAGCAAATCACCCATGAATGGTGGATGGAGCATCGGAGCAGATTTGATCTGTATATCTCTGAATTGGTTGTTGCAGAGGCAGAGCGGGGAGATTCTGAGGCCGCCGCGAGACGGCTTGCGCAGCTCAAGGCAATTCCGTTGCTCTCAATAACAGAAGAAGCGATTTCCTTTGCCGACAAGCTGGTTGCCCATGCTGCCCTGCCGCTGAAAGCCGCTGATGACGCGCTGCATATCGCGGTGGCGGCAGTGCATGGCATCAGCTATCTTCTCACGTGGAATTGTCGGCATATTGACAATGCTGAGGCAAAACCGCTGATCAGGTCTATCTGCAATGACTATGAATATGTATGCCCTGAAATATGCACTCCGAGCGAACTGATGGGAGATTCAGACCATGAATGACGAGATTATCCGGGAAGTGTGGCAGATTAAAGACAGCATCGGCAGAGAGTCTGACTACAACCTTCGCTCCTTGGGTTCTTTGCTCCAGCAACGGCAGCGCGTGGGCAACAAACAGCTTGTTGATCTGTCTTGCCTGAGAAAGAAAAGTGCAAAGGACATTCTTCCTCTACAGCAGCAGGATTGAGCCGATATCATCGGCCTTGCCTGCTGCCTGCTGTTTGCTGAGATGCTCCGCCGTCTGAATGGCTACAAAGCCTGAACGCTTCTTACTACATCCCCATCTCCAGCACATCCGCCATCCTGCAACGTTCTTAACCATGCCGAGTATCAAAAGATATTTTTGATCACAGCATTAACACCATCAATAAGCTCAGTCACTTGTTCGTCCGTTGGCTCGGTATCTTTTTGATGGCTGCATAGATTTCGGATGTCCCCAAGGTACTGAATTTTTCTCCACATAGGGACATCGTAAATACTTGCACCTTTCAGAGGCTCATTCAAATCAGAGATGGTTGGGTTCCTCTTAGAGATAGAGATATTATGGTTGACCGCCACTCGCTGCAAATGCCGTTCAAGCACAACACCGGCAAGCGCACCGGCAGCTCGCTTACTTATTTTCTTGAGTTGTATAGCTGCCTTGAGTTCCGAATCCTGAATCTCTGCGAACAGATGACCTGTGACATCTTGCAGAACACTGTCAATACGCGATGATAATGATTTAACAATCTGAAACTGATTGGTAAGTCTTGCAAAAACAATTCCTGTTTCATCACCTATAGATAATCCATAGACATCTGTCAGTTTAATATAATCTTGAATCGTATAGCTGTTGCTATCGATATATTTTCGCTTCGGATCACTTAGGTAATGAGAAATAAATTCATTAAGACGTTCTGGCGCAAGTGCTTCAACTAATTTGTATGCACGTGAATACCATACTTGGTATTTATCGCCTAAGTCCATTGGGTCGTCCTTAAGTTCCATCAATTCCTTTCCTTCACCAAACAGTTCTTTTAATTCTTTTTTGATCTTTTCAGACGTGTTCATTTGCTATTTCCTCATATTATCATTAATTAACTCAGTTAAGCAGGATGCAGCCTTTTCCCCTTCCGCACCCTGCGTTTCCTCTAAACCTCGCTTCTACATCCCCACATCCAGCACATCCACCATCCTGCCGCGATAGTCGCTTCTAAGCAGCGCAACCAGCTTTGTATAATTCTCCACCTTGACGCTCAGGCTGCTGACAGCCGAGCCGCTGAAGCCGGGCAGCGTGTAATTGCCGTTGGCGGCGACCGTGACTGCATCGCCTGCCGCGCCGTGTTCGCTCATGGCGAGCAGACTGAGCATGAGCTGGCCGCTGCGGCTGTCGAGCACCGCCTGAATGCGCAGCCGCTCGGACGCGCTCATCTGGGCGGCGGTGGCCTTCACATACGGGGCTGCGGCATCGCCGGTCAAGATACCGACATCCTGCTGATTATTCGCGCCAAAGCCGCTCAAAACCAAGGGCGAGCGCAGCCTGCTCCCATACGTGCCGGTGCGCAGACTGCCGTTTTCCGTATAGCGCGTGCTGACAGAGACGATAAACTCGTTATTCCACGGATTATTCTGAGCTGGCAGGTGCGGCACGAGCAGGATTTCTGTGTCGCTGACGCTGGCAAGCTGGGTCTGCACGGTGCGCCCGTTGCGGGTGCCCTCAATGACGCAGCCGCAGTCCGGCCTGCTCTTGTCAAAAGCTAAGTTGCTGCCGCTTAAACGCAATACGCCCGCGCTGTTAAGCACATCGTTCAGGTCCAGCGACGTATCTGCGGCAGAGATGATGACCGGCACCTTCTCCTCCGGCGGCAGGCGTTCGAGGCGGGCATTTTGCCGCACCGCCTTGACAAAGGGACGCGAGGCTGAGATGTTGATGTCCAGCAGCTCGTCCATCGGCGGCAGCGGGTCATCCGGCGAGTCCAGGCGGGCGCGCAGGGAGGGCCGGAACGTGCAGGCGTTCTCCAGCGTGACCTGCATCCCCTCGGTAAGCATCAGCCCAATCTCCTCCATGCCGCCCTTCAGCATCGCGCTGATCAAGTCCGCAGGCCAAGTGGGATTCTTCAGAGCAAGCCGCGCCGCCACCTCATCGTAGCCGCCGATGCCCTGATGGACAAAGCGGAGCTTGTTGGATGCAGGCGTGGTCAGCGGGTTAGGCTCAAGCCGGTACTGAATCGTTGCCATAATGTCCTCCCAATTGATTTTAAGTGCTGATGACAGCGGATAAAAAGACCTGTTCCGCAGCATACGGAGCGCGGCCCGGCCTGTCAAGAGGAAAGGTGGCGGGGAGGAACGTATATAAGTCCGCAAGACTTACGTGTATAAGTCCGCCGGACTTGCATATATAAGTCTTCGGGACTTACGCAGGTAAGTCCGGCGGGCTTGTGTGTGTTGGTGGGGAGGGGGGATGCAGGTGGGGGTTTTTCTCAAGCGCGGAGAAAAGGAAAAGGAGGATAAGCTATTTTCTAACGGCTCTCTATACGAACGCCAACACCATCAGGATTTACTGGCAAAAAAAGACAATGCACACTTTTCATCAGTTCGCTATCGTTATCAATGCCAAGATGTTTTGTCATGTCTTTAATTGCTGGATACCACTCTTGTTCACTCTGTGGGCAGTTACAACCCTTTCGATTTTCACCGTAGAAGTAGATGAACAAAAGTCTGGCCTTTACCGCAGGCATACATTTTTTCAGTAAAAAGTAAAGCACCGCTAATCGGTTGGCATACTGATAATACGGTTCCAGCCAGTTTGCAGTCAGACAAGGCCTGCAAACTGCCTCGCGCGTTTCTTCCAAAGCTGAACAAATGAGCTTCTTGCTATTTGGTTTTTTCGCACCGCATTTGGATTTAATTTCTCCAATATGACCTTTTGCTTCTAGCAGCAACCATTCGGGTGTGTCCTCAAAATAGATTTGGCCTACAGCGTCCCAATTCTGGGTATTGCCAGTTTGCGGCCAAAATTCTTTCCACTTTTTTTGGACTTGAATGTCTTGGATGAACTCTAATCCAATAAATTCCCTGTCATCTTTCAATGGCTCATTTACTGGAGAAGACTTGAAGTCCAACCACTCAACACGCTGACCGCCTATGGCTTCTGCAACTTTTCGAGAAAAATACGCTCGGTCACATCTCAGATGACGCAGCAAGTGCCATTCGCTTCCGTATCCGTCACCGATTTTTCCCATAATGCTCTTCCTGTCCGATGGAATAAAGAATTAACCAAATCCGTCTATCCTCTATTCTTGCAGGATAGACATAAATATTGCAAGGATTCGGCCAGCCAGTTTAAGACACACATCTGCCGTTGTCAACAGGAGAATTCCAGTTGCGTAAAGCACAGTTCCCGCACCAGCATCTACGACAAGCTAGAACATCCGTCCCTCATTCTTTCGCATAAGAATACAGATATGCAGGCCGCGTCAGGTGCTGGCTCAGTTCAGCGAAGTCCTCATCGGCGAGCGCAAAACAGCCTTCGCTGCGGCCCAGCCGGAATCCGCTCCGCCAGTTGAGCAGCATGGACTGTGCCGAGGCATACGGTGCGGCGTGGACGATGATGCCCCTGTGCAGGGCGTTGCTGTTCTTTTCCGGGTCAAGCCCGATCAGGCGCAAGGACGGGCCGTGCTTGCCACTGAAGGATTCCGCCACGTTGAACAACCCTAAGGAGGATTGCAACGAGCCTTCGGTGTTTGAGAACGTGTCCGTCCATACCCCGCCTGAGTTTTTCCCGTGCGCGGTTCTGCTGTATTGAACGATGCGGCCAGACGCAAGATCCATGACCGCTAGCCGCCGCCGCTGCGAGGGCTGCGAGTAGTCAACGATGATCAGCGTTCCCTGTTGCAGCGGCCCGTCGTTCTGCGCTTCCACAGCGGCCACAGCTTGGCGGACAGCCTCCCCGCTCACGGACGGCAGTTCAAGATATACGTTCAGCGCGGCGGCGCAGGCTGCAAGGAAGAGGTGCAAGGTCATGGCAGTCTTGGCATGGCGCCAACACGCGGCGCCAGCTGGTGGTTAAAAGAAGAGGCGGCGGGCTGGATTCACTGCGGCGGCGGGTACTCGACCTGCTCAAGAAAAAGGCCGCAGGCCGGGGCGGTCGGGCCTGCCTGTCTGCGGTCTTTTGCCGCGAGAATATTGGCGAACTGCTCGCGGCTCAATTTGCCTGCGCCGACCCAGAGCAAAGTTCCGGCCAGATTTCGCACCATGCAGCGAAGGAAGCCGTCGCCGCTGAAGCGGAAGGAGAAATGCTCAGGCCGGACGGGATCGGCTACACATTCGGCGCGGAAGATGGTACGCACTGCGCCCCGGCCCTCGGTTTTGCTGCGGTCGCGGGTGCCGACAGCCTCAAAGCTGGAGAAGTCGTGGCTGCCGATGAGCAGTTGCAGACAGGGCTGGACGCGCTCCGGCATGAAGACGCAGGGCGCGTGGGCGCGGTAAAGGCGTTCGGCAGGCAGCTGCACTGCGCCGGTGAAGAAGTCGTAGCGGTAGGTTTTGCCGAGCGCGGAAAAGCGGGCGTGGAAGTCGGGCGCGGACTCGGCGGCCTCAAGAACGCGCACCGCCTTGGGCAGCATGGAGTTCAGCGCCCGCTGAAAGGCCGCCGCAGGCATGGCCGCGCCAGTATGGAAGTTGGCGGTCATTCCCTCTGCATGAACACCCGCATCCGTGCGGCCCGCGCCGCTGACCTCCGTCGCCTCCTTGGTGATGCGGGCAAGCGCGTCCTCCAGCAGCCCCTGAATGGTCGGCCCGTTCTCCTGCTTCTGCCAGCCGCAGTAGTCTGTGCCGTCGTAGGCGACGCGCAGAAGGATGTTGCGTTGGGTCATGGGAAGATTGCAACAAGGAACATTTGCACTGAAATGGTCAACACGCGGGGAATTGCCCTGCTGCTCAACGGCAACTCAGGGCAGCGAATCAAGAATTTTCTGAATCTCGCCAGCGCGGATGTCGGTCTGCTCTGATTTTGCATACAGCGTCAGCAGCCAAAGTTCCTGCGCCTTCTCGTCAGCAAGATAGATCAGTCTGAAGCCGCCGCTTCTGCCTTTGCGCTGATCTGACGAAGCAAGGCGGGCCTTCCAGATTTTCCCGGCAAAACCAACGAGCGGAACGCCGGGCAGCGGGCCGTGTTCAAGCTGCTCCAGCAGCGGAAGAAAATCTTCTTGCAAATGCGGATACGGCTTCAGGAGCTTGCGGAAGCTCTTGCGGAAGCTCAAGGTGGTGTTGACAACGCGCATCAAAGTCTGCTGAAAAAAGCGCGCGCACTTTCTGGCGGCGCGTCCATCTTGCCCTCTTTGTGCGCTTTTACTTCGTTAAGGGCAGCGGCAAGAGCAGCGGTCAGATCATCCGTAGTCGTGTTCTCCCGCCTGTCGCGTAGCTGCCGCAAGACATACTCTTTCATAGAAATGCCGAGCCGCAGGGCTTGCGCTTTGATAGCTCCGTGCTCTTGCGGGTCAAGTTCAATGACCAGCCGTTTTTTCGTTCCTGCCAGCATGGCATGCCTCCTTGGCTGAGGTTCTTGCATGATGTCATGGTATCGTGCTGTGCACATTTTGTCAATCAGACCTGCGCCTGCGGGGGTTTCAGCTCTTTTCATGTTCTCACCGCTTGGCCGAAGCGCAATCTCCCTGCTGGAAAATTGGAGATAAGGTACGGAGCGCGGCCCGGCCTGTCAAGAGGAAAGGAGGCAAACTGGAACGAGCGTTTGAGAAAAAGTCGAACCTGCGTTTGAGGAATTCTCAAACATTCGTTCGAGATATTCTGCAACGAACGTTCAAGGAAATCTGGAACGCAGGTTTGAGTTTTGCGGGGATGGGCGGTTGTGGGGAGAGGGTAAATCCTGCGTGGAAAAACGATAAAGCTGTTTGCCCAATCTACGTGCTAGCGAACTTGAGTAACCACACCGTTTTTTATCACAATAAGCCCATCCATCTTTTGGCCGTTGCCGTCGCATATAATGCGAATGTTGACGGCACCATCAGAGCCGACATACTTGTAACTGCCTGAACATGCCGCCGGAAGATCCGCCAGAAACTTATCTGCCTGAGATAAGTCCGAAGGATTAGCTTCTGCTGCATACGCAGTAGCCCACGCAGCTACCGTTGCTGAGATCAAAATTCGGGTTGCCCATCTTGTGCTAAACTTCATATTTGTCTCCTAGTTTCATAGGTAATAAGCGCAATTGTAAAAACTGCGGTCGTTCTTTATGATGCTCAACGGGACTACGGCTACGGTTGAACGGCGAAAGGTGAGACTACAAGGTGTTGGCCAGCCAGTTTAAGACACGCATCTGCCCTTGTCAACAGGAAAATTCCAATTGCGTAAAGCACGGTGCCGCACCAGCATCTGCGACAGACTGGAACCGTGCGTTATAGGGAAAAGGTTAATCAGATCGCCTTCTGTGGCACCAGAGCAATCAGACCGCGCAGGGCACGGTTGACGCTTTCCGAGTCAGGGAAATACTCCCGCACGTCCGGTGTCAACAGCACGGCTCCGTCTTCCAACGTGAAACAGTGCGTGATAACAGTTCCGTCCTCCTGCCGCACGCGGACAGCATGGCCCTGCTGATACGCATCATAATACTTGCCGCGCACGCCTTTCTTGCCGCTGAAATCGTATTCCGGCAGCATGTCCGGGTCTGTTTTACTCTTCTGCGTTTTCATACGTTTCCCGTTCAAGGTTTGTTGCTTTGCGACTGCTGATGATGCGGACTACATGCTTTCTTCCGGTCTCCATTTCCGTATGTACGACAAGAAGAGTCTGCCCGCGCCCAGACCGGCCTATGCTGATATACCGTTCCTCGTTCTCTGAATGCAGCTCGTCAGGATATGTGAGAAGGAAGGGATCACCAAAGACAGTCTTGGCTTCCTCAAAGCTGATGCCATGCTTTTGCACGTTTGACCGCGCCTTCTGCGCATTCCATTCAAAGACAAGTTCCATAATCACCCGGCAGAAACAACAAGTTTACTCTTGCAGAGTAACAAGAGAACGTGCTGTGCGTCAACGAGTATTCCTTCCTCCGGCTCACGGGAAAAAGGCGGCTCCCCGGATGGCGCAGTCTTCTGCAAAGCCGTTCATGAGGTTCATGTTCTGCACTGCTTGGCCGGACGCGCCCTTGGCGATGTTGTCAATCGCCGACATGACAATAACCCGCCCGGTTCTGGCATCAACCTTCACGCCGATGTCGCAGCAGTTGCTGCCGCGCACATGCTGAGTTGCGGGGAAGGTTCCGGCGGGACAGACGCGGACAAAGGCTTCGTCGTTGTAGGTGCTTTCGTATAAGGCTTGGATGTCCTGCTCGCTGACCGTGCTGCTGAGGCTGGCGTAGATGGTGCTGAGGATGCCGCGTGAGATTGGCAGCAAATGCGGGGTGAAGGAGATTGTCACCGTGCTTCCGGCCAGCGCGGATAGCTCCTGCTCTATCTCCGGGATGTGGCGGTGCGTGCCGCCGACCTTGTAGGCCCGGAAGCCGTCGGCTACCTCACAATAGAGAGTGTCCACGTTGGCCGAGCGTCCTGCGCCGGACGTGCCTGACTTGGAGTCAATGATCAGCGTGGACGGGTCGATCAGCTTTTCGCGCAGCAGCGGGGCAAGGCCAAGAATGATCGAGGTCGGATAGCAGCCAGGATTGGCAACCAGCCGGGCCTGTTTCACCTGCTCGCGGTACAGCTCCGGCAGGCCATAGACAGCCTCGGCGATCAGCTCCGGGCATGTGTGCGGCTGATACCACTGCTCATACACCGCCGTGTCGCGGATGCGGAAATCCGCGCTTAGATCAACGACTTTCTTGCCAGCAGCTAAAAGCGTAGGCACGAGGGCCATGGCAGTCTTATGCGGCACAGCAGCGAAGAAGAAATCCGCCCGGTCAACAAGCTGCTCTGGGGACAAGTCCTCGCAGAGCAAATCCACCCGCTTGCGCAGGTTGGGAAAGACGGCGGAAAGCGGCTTGCCCGCATACTGGCGCGAGGTGGCCACCGTCAGGCGGACTTCAGGATGAGTGGAGAGGATACGGGCAAGTTCCGCGCCGGTGTAGCCGGATGCCCCGATGATGCCAACGTTCAGCATGATGACGCTCCTTGTTCAAACAAATAAGAAAGGGGAATAACGAAGCTGTTCGTTATTCCCCTGCAATGTAGTACTGCACTGCTGCTGCAATCTGCGCCGCAGTTCTGCCTGTTACCGCTTGGAGAACTGGAAGCGTGCGCGTGCGCCGCGCTGGCCGTACTTCTTCCGCTCTTTCACTCGTGAGTCACGGGTCAGCAGACCAGCCTTCTTCAGCGCGTCGCGCAGTTCTGGATTCAAGGTCTGGAGTGCTCTGGAGATGCCATGCACCAGCGCGTCCACCTGAGCCGCCTTGCCGCCGCCTTGAACGGTGGCCTTCACGTCGAACTGCTCCGTTGTCTCAGTGACTGCGAAAGGCTGGGCCATTTTCGGCTCAAAGAAGATGTTGCCGAAGTATTCCATCGGGGTCATCTTGTTGACCGCCACGCTGCCTGTGCCGCGTGTAATCCACACTCTGGCGATCGCGCTTTTCCGTTTGCCGGTGGCGTATGTCTGCTCGTTTGCCATGATGCTCTCTTATTTGATGTCGAGGAGTTCGGGCTGCTGGGCCTGATGCGGATGCTCGGCACCGGCATAGACTTTGAGCTTGGTCAGCTGGGCCGCGCCGATCTTGTTGTGCGGCAGCATTCCTTTGACCGCCATCATGATCAGATCTGTTGGCGACTTCTCACGCACCACTTTGGCGGTGCGGCTTTTGATGCCGCCCGGCCAGCCGCTGTGCCGCCAGTACATCTTGTCGTTCCACTTGTTGCCGGTCAGATGCACCCGCTCGGCGTTGACGACAACGATGAAGTCGCCGTTGTCCTGGAAATTGCAGAAGGTCGGCTTATGCTTGCCGCGCAGCCGGTCGGCGATCTCTGTGGCGAGACGGCCAAGCACTTTGCCGTCCGCGTCCACAACATACCATTTGCGGCTGATCTCGTTGACCGGCGTATAATACGTTTTCATTGCACGCGCCTCAGTGTGTAATAAAAAAAGGTTCGAACAGGAACGGTCCGAACCTTGATCTGTTCTGGAAGTGGAGCGGGAAACGAGATTCGAACTCGCGACTTCAACCTTGGCAAGGTTGCACTCTACCACTGAGTTATTCCCGCTCTTGCGAAACGCCGACACTATAGCAAAAAAACGGGTCGACTGTCAAGCGGAAAAAAACAGGGTTGTTCTTTTTTGTTCCAACCCGAAAAAGACGCTGACCGGGCAGGCAGTTCTTGCCAAGCGCGGGCTGCCGGAATATTATGTTCGGCAAAAGCGAAGGAAGAAGGACTTGCGCCGCACTGGAGGAAGAGGATGAAGAGGATACTGGGTGTTGCCGCTGCCGGGCTGCTGGCCTTGGCCGCAGGGGGCTGCGCCGGAAAGAACGGCGGGCCGGACAAAGAAAAGCTGCCGGATTTCCGCCTGAGCTGCGCGGCGGTGCTGCCTGTGGCGCAAGCTGCTGAAGCAGGCCAACAGGCGCAAGCCAAAACGTTGGCCGAGGGCGCGGCGGTTTTGAACCAGCAGCTGCGGGACTACTTCGGCAACAGAACGGACATCCGCCTGATCAGCGCGGAAGAGGCGGGCGACGCTGGCGGGCCGAGGACATCGCTGGCCGCAGCCAAAGCGGCGGCGGAAAAAGTCGGTTGCAACGCCATCGTGGAGACCACGCTGTACGGCTATAAAGAGCGGCTCGGCGGCGAATACACAGCCAAGGAGCCTGCGGCGGTTAGCTTTTCCTACCGTATGCTGTCCCTGCCGGACGGCACCGCCCTCTGCCGGGGCCGCTTTGACGAGGAGCAAGAGCCTTTGATGAGCAATCTGCTGAAATTCCGTCAGAGCGCAGAGAACGGCTTCAAGTGGGTGACAGCGGACCGGCTTTTAGAGCAGGGTCTGCGCGAGCGGCTCGACAGCTGCTCGTTTCTCAGTGGCAAAAAATAGCGGACGTGAAGGCTGTCCTCACTGCGGCGGAGAACCGGCGCGTGGCTCAGGCCATGCTCGACTACGGGATGCTGGCTGACGGCGACCGGGTGTTGATCGCGGTCTCCGGCGGCATTGACTCGTTAGTGCTGGCGTGGCTGCTGCACGACTGGCGGCGAAAAGCCCCGATCAGCTACGAAGTGCAGGCGGTGCATATTGACATGCAGCCTGAAAACGGGCAGCCCAGCGGCAGAGCGGCGGCAACAGCCGCCCAGCTTGCCTCGCTCGGCATCGCCTGCGAAATCCTCCCTGCCGAGCAGCCGGTGGTGCTGGAGGAAGGCGCGGATCCGGCGGGCCTTTGCCACCGCTGCGCCCGCAACCGGCGGCGGCAGCTCTTCGAGCGGGCGCGGCAGGGAGGCTGCGGCAAGCTGGCCTTCGGCCATCACCGCGACGACATTGTCGAAACCTTTTTCATCAATCTGACTTCCGGCGGCAACATCAGCACCATGCGGCCCAAGCAGGAGCTGTTCTCCGGCAGGCTGGCGCTGATCCGGCCTCTGGCGTATTTGGAGAAAGAGGAAATTCGGGCTATTGGCCGGCGGCTGGGACTGAAGCCAGTGCCCGCGACCTGTCCGCTGGCCGAGCAGACCCGACGGAAGGACATCAGGGACTTATTACAGCATATTTACGGGCAGATTCCCGGCAGCCGCGAGCAGATCTTCGCCGCGCTGGGCAATGTGCGCAGCGAGTATCTGCTTGTGCAACATCAAAGGATTACGAACAATGCACACCAGCCTTGACTGCTTGGTCTGCTACATGAAGCAGGCCCGCTCCCTCGGCCAGCTCGTTGCAGCTGATGAGTCAGCGCAGCGGCGGCTCTGCGACGAGGCCGGACGCTTCATCGCAACGGTTGACACCAAGCTCTCGCCGCCAGAAAACGCTATCGCCCTCTATGCCGCCTTCGGCCGCATCCTTGGCAGCGACGACCCTTTTGCGCGGGTCAAGCGGGAAAGCAACGAGCTGGCTCTTTCCTTGCGCGAGGAAATCCGGGGGAAAATCGAGGCGGCGGACGATCCGCTGCGGGCGGCAGTTCGGGCGGCCATCGGCGGCAACATCATTGATTACGCGGCCCAGCACAGCTTTGACGCAGCGCAGACCATGCAGGACTGCTTTGCGCGGGATTTCGTGGTTGACGACTATCCGGCCCTGCGCGAGGCAGTGAGCAAAGCAGGGCAAAGGGTGCTCTATCTCTGCGACAACTGCGGAGAAATCGTTTTTGACTGCCTGCTCATTGAGCGGCTGCTCCGGCTCGGCTGCCAGGTCACGGCGGCGGTGCGCGGCGGTCCCATCATCAACGACGCGACGATGGACGATGCCCGCCTCTGCGGCATGGACCAGCTTTGCCCGGTGATCAGCAGTGGCGCGGCCTGCCCCGGCACCCCGCTGGCCCTGTGCAGCAAGGAATTCAGGGCGCAGTTTCAGGCAGCGGAGCTGATCATCAGCAAAGGCATGGGCAACTTTGAAACCCTGTCTGAAACCGCCGCGCCGATTTATTTCCTCTTCACCGTGAAATGCGGGCAAGTGGCCCAGCATCTCACAGAGCGGCTGGGCCTTGCACCGGGCAACCTGAAGGGCAGCGGCGAAATGGCACTGCTGCGGCAGCAGCTATGAATTGTAGCATAAAGAGAAGGCGCAGCCTGTCGTTTCAGACTGCGGGAGCGTCAACATATATCAGCAGGACGGCATCGGTAAGCCGTCTGACGAGCTATCCACTATGAACAAGCAGAGCATAGAGAAAGTCTATAATCAGTATTCAGCTGTATACGATAAAATATTCGGTCTCATCTATGAGAATGGGCGCAATGCGGCCATGAAGATGATCTCTCTCAACGGCAACGAGAAGGTGCTGGAGGTCGGTGTTGGCACAGGGATCAGTTTGACCAAATACCCGCGCACGGTTGACATCATCGGTATTGATCTGTCCAAGGAAATGCTGGAGAAGGCCAAGGAGCGGGTCAGCAGATACTCGCTGACTAATGTTCAGTTGAAGATTGAGAACGCAGAAGAAATGTCTTTTGCGCCGAATCAGTTTGACAAGGTGATCATCATGTATGTGCTCTCTGTCACGCCAAACCCGGAAGTGCTCTTAGACAAGGCCATCAGTGTTTGCAAGGAAGGCGGCGAGGTGATCATCATCAACCACTTCAGCAAAAGAAAGGCCCTGCGGAAATTCGCTGACTACGACTTCCTCCAGCGGGTGGAGCGGAAGCTCGGCTTCCGGGTTTATTTCCCAATCGACAAGTATATTCAGCATCTCAGCAAAATGGGCTACACCAACGTTGAGGTGAAGCCTGTCAACTACGGCCTGTCGAGAATTGTCAGAATCAAGAAGGAAAAAGCACCGTTCTGGCAGCACAACTCCCATGCCGCGCAGCACGCTCATGCGGCCTGAGCACTGAAGCAGCCGCGTTCCCTTCCTCAGGCTCGGCAGGTTCCCGCCGGGCCTTCCCCCAGCACATCGTGCAGTTAGAAAAAACAGTCAGACTCCGTTCCGGCTTCACCACTGGAGCCTGCGCCGCCGCTGCCGCCAAGGGCGCGACACTCGCCTTGCTTGCCGCCCGCCCGCCTGCTCAGGCGGAAATATCCTTTCCTGACGGGAGCCGCCGCAGCTTCGTGCTGCACAGCTGCGTGGCGGAACAGGGCCGGGCGACGGCCTCAGTGATCAAAGACGCGGGCGACGACCCGGACGTGACTAACGGCGCGGAGATCATTGCCGCAGTTGCAAAGCAAGAGTCTGGGAGCGCAGGCGAGGTCATCACTGTCAGGGCGGGAAAAGGTGTTGGCACGGTGACTAAGCCGGGCCTGTCTGTGGCGGTGGGCGAACCAGCCATCAACCCGGTGCCGCTGCGGATGATTCGGGCGGCGGTGGCGGAGGCATTGCATGAGCTGCGGCAAGACGGCCTGCGCCTGACCGTCACTGTCAGCGTGCGCGATGGCGAGCGGCTGGCGGAGAAGACTCTCAACCGGCGTTTAGGCATCATCGGCGGGCTTTCCATTCTCGGCACCACCGGCATAGTCCGCCCAGTCTCAGCCGAAGCGTGGACAGCGACCATTGACGCGGCCATGCAGGTGGCTCGTGCCGCCGGGCTGGACGAAGTGCTGCTTTCCACCGGGCGCACTTCTGAGGCGGCGGCACAGCGGCAGCTTGGTCTGGCGGAAGAGGCGCAGGTGATGATGGGCGACTATCTTGAGCACGCGCTTAAGGCGGCGCGGCGGCAGGGCTTCCGCCGCATCCATCTATCGGCGATGTGGGCCAAGGCGTTGAAATGCGCCCTCGGTATCCCGCAGACGCATGTTCGCAACGGCGCGCTGGAAGTGCGGCAAGCGGCTGCGTTGCTGGCTGAACTGGGGTTGGATGAAGAGGCCGCAGCTCTGCTGGCGCAGGCTAACACGGCCAAGGAAATCCATCAGCGGCTGCTTGCACAGGGCCGGACGGACTTAGTGCGGGCGGTCTGCCTGCGGGCTAAACAGTATGCCGAGCAGCTCTCAGGTCTGCCGGTTCGTTTGTACTTGATCACCTCGGAAGACGGGGTGACGGAGCAGGTCTGAGTCCTGCCTGCATTCTTTTTACTCCCGCCTGAACTTCCTCCACGGTGACACCGGCTGCATATGCTGCCGCAGCTCGTCCAAGGGGTAGAACGTTCCTCGCCAGTCAACGCCTCCCCTGATCAGTACGGCCAGCACTCCCTGCCAGATGATATAGAGCTTGAGGTAGGGTGTGAGCAGGAACCAGCGCAGGCAGGAGGGCTGCAAGCCAAGCGCTTGGGCGTTTGCTCGCATGGACATGGCCGCTGCCGCGAGCGTCAGTGCGCAGAGCAGCCGCAGCCAGCCGTCCGCGAGGAGCA
>JAABPV010000086.1:37743-71055 GCA_011391865.1 Desulfobulbaceae bacterium
GTTTGCTCGCATGGACATGGCCGCTGCCGCGAGCGTCAGTGCGCAGAGCAGCCGCAGCCAGCCGTCCGCGAGGAGCAGGCCCCAGAGCGGCAGTATCTGGCAGCAGAGCACGAACAGCGTCGCTGCGGCCAGCCCGCTCAGGCGGTAGTCGAGTGCCGCGAAGACATTCTTGCGCAGGCCGCGCACCATCTCACCCACAGAGCCGTACCACGGCACGCTGACGAAATGGCAGCCATTGAGGCATTCCTGCCTGCCGCCGTTCTCTTTAACCAAGCGGCCCAGCAGGATGTCATCCACCGGACAGAGACGGATGGAGCGGTGGCCGCCGCACTGCGCATAGAGCGAGCGGCGCACGAGGTTGAAGCCGCCGATGCCAAAGAAATAGCGTGGGTCTGGCTCCAGCGTCCGCCAGGGCTTGAAGACCGTCATCAGGCCGGAGAGGCTGTCTGCTGCCAGCATGGCGAGCAGCGGGCTGGGCAGGTCGAGCTGAAAGATGAGGCAGAGATGGTCGAGCCGCTGACTGAGCATCCGTGCCACGGCGCGGCTAACTGTGTCAGAAGCCAGCCGCACGTCCGCGTCCGTGAAGAGGAGAAACTCGCCCTGAGCCTGCTCTGCGCCGAAGTGGAGCGCGTGATTTTTACCCAGCCAGCCGGGCGGCAGTTCCTTGATGTGAACAACGCGCAGCTGCGGATGCCGCGCCGCCATGCGCTCCAGCAGCTCCGGCGTGGCATCGGTGGAGCGGTCGTCGAGAACGATGATCTCTAAGCGGGGATAGTCCAAGGCCAGCACTGAGGCCAGCGCATCCTCAATATGCCGCTCCTCGTTCAAGGCCGGAATAACAACCGAGACCAGCGGCGGCTCCGCGTCAGCCAAGGGCGCGACCGTGTCCAAGAGGGGAATGCGCCTTGTTGCGGCACGATTCTCCAGCAGAATGAAAAGGGTCAGGGCAAAGACGAGGAACGCGGCGAAGAGGAGGATGTGCATAGCGCGGTATGACCTTGGAAGAAGAAACATTGCGCTATGTAATACCATGCAGTAGCACATGCTTGCAAGAGCCAAGCAGCTCTGCGCCGCAGGAGCGGAACATCTTCCGCGCTTGCGCAGCTTGCAGCTCAGTCGAACGATGCATCGCACTCCCGTGCAACGGCAGATACTTCTCTCGATCAACGGTGCGTACTTCTCCCGATCAACGATGCGTACTTCTCCCGTGCAACGCAACGTACTTCTCCCGATCAACGGTGCGTACTTCTCTCGATCAACGGTGAGTACTTCTCTCGATCAACGGTGCGTACCCCTCTCAGCAGCACCGCGAGGGATGCAGGTTGCCGCCCTCTCGAAAAAAGCAGCAAGCAGATTGCAGTTCCACGCCTGATGCGGTACATCTGTACAACAGCAGATGAACCTTCCAGCGGAGCATGACCATGAGCGAGCTGTCCCACGACGACCGGAGCCGGCGCGTCAACAAGATCAAGCGGGCCTTTGCCTACAACCTCTTCTGCCGCCAAGGCGTGACCCCGCGCACGGCCAGCCTGAACGACTACTATTTAGCCGTCTCCTACGCCCTGCGCGACCGGATGCAGCGTCTCTTTGTCAACTCGATGGAGAAGCTGCTGGAGAAGAATCCGAAGATCATCTGCTACCTCTCGGCGGAGTTCCTCACTGGCCCGCATCTGCATAACAATTTAGTCAATCTCGGCCTGTATGATGACTTCGCGCAAGCGGCAGCAGAAAGCGGCCTTGATCTGCGCAAGATCATCAATCATGAGGAAGAGCCTGGCCTCGGCAGCGGCGGTTTAGGACGGCTGGCAGCCTGCTACTTAGACTCGCTTTCCACCCTTGAGATCCCGGCTATCGGCTACGGCATCCGCTATGAGTACGGCATGTTCAACCAGCGGATCATCAACGGCTGGCAGAAGGAGTTCAGCGACCGCTGGCTGCATCAGGGCAATCCGTGGGAGATCAAGAAACCGGTGATGGCTTGTGAGGTGGGCTTAGGCGGGCGGACAGAAGTCTACCACACTGAGACTGGTGCCCGCCGTATCCGCTGGAGGCCTGAGCGACTGATCACCGGTGTGCCGTATGACACGCCCGTTCTCGGCTACAAGGTCAACACCGTCAATTACCTGCGCCTCTGGAGCACTGAGTCGCACACCTCCTTTGATTTTGCTGAATTCAATACCGGCGACTACTACAGCGCGGTGGCGGACAAGCTCAAGGCCGAGACCATCACCAAGGTGCTCTATCCCAGCGACGAGCTGCTTGAGGGCAAGCGGCTGCGGCTGGAGCAGCAGTACTTCCTCGTCTCCTGCTCCTTGCAGGACATGATCCGCCTGCATCTCTCCAGTCATGAGAGCCTGCATAACTTCCACGAGCACTTCCAAGCCCAGCTCAACGACACCCACCCGGCGCTGGCAGTGCCGGAGCTGATGCGCCTCTTGGTGGACATTCACTTCTATGACTGGGACGAGGCCTGGGACATCACCCGCAAGACCCTCTGCTACACCAACCACACCCTGCTGCCGGAGGCGATGGAGAAATGGCAGCTTGATCTCTTCGGCAGCCTGCTGCCCAGGCATCTGGAGATCATCTTTGAGCTGAACCGCTGCTTCCTCGACGAGGTGCGGATCAAATATCCCGGCGACGACGAGCGGCTGCGGCGAATGTCAGTGATTGACGAGGCCGGGCCGCGCTATGTGCGGATGGTCAACCTCGCCTGCATGGGCGCAAAGGCGATCAATGGCGTGGCCGCGCTGCACACTGACCTACTGCGCAGGCACACTCTTGCTGACTGGGATGCGATGTATCCAGGCAAGATCCGCAATGTCACCAACGGTGTGACCCCGCGCCGTTGGATTGCGGTCAGCAATCCGCGCCTGACTAAGCTGATCACCGAGGCTGTCGGCGAAAGCTGGCTGACCAATCTCGACGAGCTGCGCCAGCTGGAGAAGCTGGCCGATGACGCGGCCTTCCAAGAGGCGTGGCGCAGGGTCAAGGAGGCGAACAAAGGCGATTTCAGCGAGCTGATCAGCTGCCGCGACCACATCTGCGTTGATCCTGCCGTGATGTTTGACGTGCAGGTCAAGCGCATTCATGAGTACAAACGGCAGCACCTGAACATTCTCCACATCATCACCCTCTACAGCCGGATCAAGGCTGATCCGAACCTGAGCATCACCCCGCGCTTCTTCATCTTCGGCGGCAAGGCCGCGCCAGGCTATTTCATAGCCAAGCTGATCATCAAACTGATCAACTCCGTGGCTCAGGTGATCAACAACGACCCGGCGGTGCGCGGCCAGCTCAAGGTCTTCTTCATCCCTAACTACAGCGTCAAGATCGGCCACCTCGTTTACCCGATGGCCAATCTCTCCGAGCAGATCTCGCAGGCGGGCATGGAGGCTTCCGGCACCGGCAACATGAAGTTCTCCATGAACGGCGCGCTGACCATCGGCACCTTGGACGGCGCGAATGTCGAAATCCGGCAGGAGGTCGGCGCGGAGAACTTCTTCCTCTTCGGCCTGAACGTGGAAGAGGCGATGGAGCTGCGGCGGCAGGGCTACCGGCCTTGGGACTATTACCAGCACAACGAGAGCCTGCGGGCGGCCATCGACCTGATTCAAGGCGGCCATTTCAGCTCCGGCGACCGCGAGCTGTTCCGCCCGGTGCTTGACTCACTGCTCTACGACGACCGCTACATGCTGCTGGCCGACTATCAGGACTACATCGACTGCCAGCAGCGGGTCAGCGACCTCTTCGCCGACCGCAAAGCCTGGACGCGGACATCGATTCTCAATGCCGCCCGCATGGGCAGGTTCTCCTCCGACCGCTCCATTCTCGACTACAGCCGCAAGGTCTGGGACGTGCAGCCCTGCCCGGTCGAGCTGAAATCGCAGGAGCTGCCAGAGGACGGCATCCTTTTTCATCCTAAAACGCAGGGCTGAACGGCGAATTTTTGTTGCAATTTCCGGCAGGGGAAGTAATCTGTGGCGCGGAAGAAAAGTGTCTTGCTGTTGATGCGCGGGCGGGAAACCCGCAGCTGCAAAGTCTTCCGTGCAAGATCGAGTCTGAGGTTTGATTATGCCCTACAGCGATTTCACCTTAAAGAAAGCCAAAGAGCAGCTTGGCATAAAAGTGGTGGAAGATCAGGATTTATTCGCTTCTGTCCCGGAGATTTCCATCAGCGAATATTTGTCGGCAACACTGAAATACAACGTTCCTGTGGCTTTGGCTGTCGGCACGGAGAAGATACGTTCCGAGCTGATTATTGCCAATGTTCTGCTTGAAGTGCGGCGGCTGATGGATGATCAGATCAGTTTCTTTTCCGGGGTCAATCTCGATATTGACAAGCAGAAGGAATTGAACGGTTTTTGTGATTTTGTCATCAGCAAGTCGCCGGAGCAGTATTATCTGAATGCGCCGCTTGTCGCCATTGTTGAGGCAAAGAATGAATACATAGGCGGCGGTTTAGGCCAGTGCATCGCCGAGATGTTTGCGGCACAGATTTTCAATGCGCAGGAAGGACGGCCTCTGCCAAAGGCCTACGGCGCGGTGACAACGGGGAATGCTTGGAAATTCTTGAAATATGAGAATGGCGCGGCATACATTGACCTGCCGGAATATCATATAGCCAATCCTGGCAAGATTATCGGCATTCTGGCGGCGATGGTCAGACTGGAGGCGTGAGGAGCCAGAGAGCAAGAGCGTATGGTATTTATCTCGCTCTTGCAGGAAGAAATCGCGAGGCTGATGTTTTATCGCAGAGGCTTGCGTTAGAGTCGCAGGCGGTTGATTTTTAATCGCAGGCACCGGAAGCAAGAAATCGTGGGCTTGTGAGAAAAAATCGGAGGCCCGCAGGAAAGAATCTACCTCGCGCAGAAAAACTTACTCATGCCGATTCGTAATATCGGCCTAACGATAAAAAAAATCAGGAGGACGTGATCATGCTGACAAACAGCATTCCCAAGCTGCTTCAGGAGGCGGGAGAGGTGCGGCAGGCTTTGGCGGCAATAGGCGAGGGCCTGCCCGCTGAAATTTCAGCGGCGGCGATGGGGGCAAAGATTGCCGAGCTGGAAGCAGTGGTCGCCGATCTGGACGCGAATAATGTGGAGCGGACGCGGCTGGTCAATCTCAAGAAGGACAAGGCCGAGGTGGTGAGCGATTACGTTGTGCAGTCGCGGGCAGTAGTCAAGGGGATTTTCGGCGCGGACTCCTATGAATACGACATGGTTGGCGGCACAAGGGCAAGCGAGCGGAGCAGGCCGAAGAAGAAGGATAAGCCAACGGCGTGATTGACAGGCAGAACAACAGAAAACTGCCGTAATAAGAGCATGGAAGCAGCGGTCGTCTGGACAGATTATATGCAATACCGCCTTAATCTGCGGGGATTCAATCCTGTCATTATTGAGGAAATTCTACGCTATTCTTCAGAGCGGTATTTTGACACCATGACAGAACGTGCGGTTGCGGTCGGTCGGCACGGCGATGTTCTTGTCATGGTGCCGTATGAAATCAAGGACAATGCCATCATTCCCGTGACCATTCATGCTGCTGACCGCAAACAGATTACGGCGAGAATCAAATCTGGGAGGTTCATAAATGACTGAAGGCCGCATGTCGTATTTTGCTCAGGAAGATGTGCTGCATCTTGCCTTGTCGGATGAGGAGGAGGCGGGCAGCGTGGAGGTCGGCCCGAACATCACGGCGGAGCTGAACGCCGCTGGCGAGCTGATCGGGATTGAGATTTTAAGTGCGAGCGCGTTCATCCGGGATTCGGTGCTGGACAGCGTGCAGGCGCGGCTGCTTCAGTTGGGGAGAAGAGCGGCGGCGGTATGAAGTGGGTGCAGTCTGTCGAGCAGAGATTTCTTTGAATACGACATGGTTGGCGGCACAAGGGCAAGCGAGCGGAGCAGGCCGAAGAAGAAGGATAAGCCGACGGCGTGAAGGGCTACGCAGTAATGCGGCATGGGCGAAAAATTTTTCGCCCATGCGTGAGTTAGGGAACTGCTTCGCACTCTTGAATTTACTTTACTAATGGAAGTGTTAAAATATGCCAGCAACAATCTTCTACTCGTGGCAGAGCGATTCAGACAAATCAGTCAATCGCAATTTCATTGAGGATGCACTCAAAAAAGCCATTCGGCAACTGAACCGCAATGAAGATGTTCTTTCGGCCATGCGTGATGAAGACAGCGTGGAGTTTGACAAAGACACGCAGGGAGTTCCCGGCAGCCCTCCTATTGTTGAGACGATTCTGGAAAAAATATCCAACGCAGCGGTGTTCGTTCCTGATTTGACCTTTGTTGGCACGTCGTCCGCTGGCCGCGCCTTGCCAAATCCAAACGTGCTGATTGAATACGGATGGGCTTTGAATGCCCTTGGACACCGCCGCATTGTGTCCGTTATGAATACGGCGTTTGGAGAGCCTACGGAAAGAACGATGTCGTTTGACATGCGCCATTTGCGGCACCCGATCACCTATCATCTTTCTGAAACAGATGGGCCGGAGCAAAAGAAGAAAGTCAAAGATGAACTCGCCAAGGATTTGGAACGCGCCCTTGCCACTGTCTTCAAGCAAATGCCAGCAGAGGATGCAGATGCAAATGCCTTTGTCGGCCAACCCGCAACGTTTAGTCCATCAGCATTCTGGGAGAAGGGCGAGACATTCAGTTTCAACAACGAGCGCATTTCGATACCTGATGTTCCAAGAATGTTCCTTCGCCTCATTCCAAATAAACCGCTGGTATCAATTGAAACAAGCAAGCAGGTGCTGGAGTTAATCAAGTTCACTAGCCTGAAGCCGATGAGTGATGGCAATATTGACTGGTTTTATGAACGGAATAAATATGGTGCATTCTCAATCGCCCAGCATGAATGGGGCTTAGTCAGGCATCTCTCTCAACTGTTCAAAACAGGGGAAATATGGGGTGTTGACTGTTGGACACTAGATCGAGAACTTGTACTCCGACATGACCATTATCCTTATCTTCTTGATTTAAATCCAGGAGTCCCAGGAGTCTTCCCGTGCGCCTTCTTTGAAGAGGTATTCATCAAGACACTCGAAAATTACCTGAAATTTGTCCGTGAAAAAATCCAGTTATCTCTTCCAGTAAAACTAACTGTCGGCGCGACAGATGTTAAAGGATTCATGATGGCAAAAGGTTATGGAGTTAGTAGCCGTTTTCTTGGAAACGTTGTTGAAGAGCATCTCATCAAGGAAATGATTATTGACAATTACGATACGCCTCCTCGAACAATTTTGAGGCCATTTTTCGAGTACGTGTGGGAAGAATGCGGACTGACTCGCCCTGACAAGGAAAGTCTTGGTTAGCAGCGTAAATTCAATAGAACCTTGGCAGTTCACTTGATATTAGGAGAAAGAAAATATGGCTGCGTCAGAGATAGGCATCATAGAACGGCTTGATCAGGAAGACAAGGAGAAGGTTTCGTACTTTATTCGCCTGCTGCTGAACAAGTCAAAATATCAGCAATTAAAGAAAGAAGTTATGTCTCGACGGGAAGAAATAAAATCTGGCGAGACAATATCGCATGAAGACTTGTGGAAACAGATGAATGTTTAAGATCATCTACGCGAAAAGCGTCTTCAAAGATTTGAGAAAGATCGCTACTGATCAGCTTCCTGTCATCAAAGAAGGAATTGATGATCTTGATAAATTTCCTAATATTTCTCAGTTAAAACATCTGAAAAATCACTCTGTCGCAGAGTATCGGCTGCGTGTGGGCAATTACAGAGTGCTTTTTGATGTCAACTGGGAGCAGAAGGAAATACACATTTTAAAGATAGGACATCGGCGAGATGTCTATTGATCAGAATTTTTCTATCCTCTGAACCGCCTTGTCCTACCTCGTCCTTGCCCGTAAATCCCGGCCTCAGAATTTCGCCCAGGTTGTCGGCCAGCAGCATATTGTCCGTACCCTCCAGAACGCCCTGCTGCGCAGCCGGGTGCCGCACGCCCTGATTTTCAGCGGAGTGCGCGGTACTGGCAAGACCACTTTGGCCCGAATCATGGCCAAGGCCCTCAACTGCGAGAGCGGCCAGCCGCCGGAGCCGTGCTGCTCCTGCCGCTCCTGCAAGGAGATCGCCGCAGGCAGCTCGGTTGACCTGCACGAGATTGACGGCGCGTCCAACCGGGGCATTCAGGAAATCCGCGAGCTGAAAGAGAATATCCGCTTCATGCCGGTCATGTCGCGCTTCAAGATCATCATCATTGACGAAGTGCACATGCTGACCACTGAGGCCTTCAACGCTCTGCTGAAAACCTTGGAGGAGCCGCCCAGCCATGTCTATTTCATGTTCGCCACCACCGAGCTGCACAAGGTGCCGGTGACGATCCTTTCCCGCTGTCAACGCTACGAGCTGAAGCGGGTGGGCAGCAAGGAGCTGGCCGCACATTTCGCCCGCTTGGCGGAAAGCGAAGGCATCACCATGGAGCCAGCCGCGCTGAACATGGTGGTGCGGGCCGCTGGAGGTTCGGTGCGCGACGGCCTCAGTCTGCTTGATCAGCTTTTTTCCTACTGCGGCGAGCAGGTCGCGGCTGCTGATGCCGCTGAAGTGTTGGGCATGGTCGGCGGCGATGTGATCGCCGGAACGGCGAAAGCACTGCTGGCCCACGATCTCGCCGCAGCCTTGGAGCGGCTGGAGACTGTGACTCGCTCTGGCATGGATCTCAAGCGTTTCATCAATGAGCTGCTGGCGTGGTTCCGCAGTCTCGTGGTCTGCGCGGTGAGCAAAGACCCGGCCCAGCTCCTTGATCTGCCTGCGGACGAGCTGGCTCTGCTGCAAGAGACCGCCGCCAGCCATTCGGCGCAGTCGCTCTTCCTGCTCTTCACCCTGCTGATGGACAGCTTGGAAAAGGCGGCGTGGTCGTCGCGGCCCCGCTTTGCTGTGGAGATGGCCTTCATCCGTGCGGTGCAGGCGGAAGATGTTGTGCCGGTGACTGAGCTGCTGGGCCGCTTGGACAGCATTTTGGCCGGAACGCCGCTGCCGCAGGCGGCGGAGCCAATGCCGCTCTACGAGAAAAAAAAAACTGTAATTGCTGAAAGCAAGCCGCCAGAGCCTGCGCCAGCGCGGCCAACAGTAGAACTGCCGTCTGCGCCGCCTATGCCGGAAGAGCCGCCGCATCTGGCGGAGCAGCATCAGCCCGCGCCAAAAGCTGCGGCAGGCGGACGCGACATCCGCAAGGACTGGCCGGATTTCATCAAATCGGTCAAAAAACCGTGGATCGCTTCGGCTTTGAGCAAGGCGGCCTCGGCCAATCTGGAGAACGGCAAGCTGATTCTCAGCTACCATGATTCGGCGGAATGCAGCACGCTCAAAATCAAAGAGCAGTTCGCCGAGCTGACCGCGCTGGCCAGTGATTTTTTTCAGGAGAGCCTGCGCGTTGTCTTTGATGAGCCGAGAGCCTGCGGCCTGCCGACGGAATCTGGCGGCGGCGCGGACGCGGTGCGCAAGGAGCGGCAGGCTCTGGCCAACGATCCGCTGGTGCTGATGGCGGCGGAGATTTTCAACGGCCAAGTCAGCGACATCCGCATCGGAGCGCAGTACCGGAAACCGCTGGCAGCAGCTGAAGAGGCGGCTGACGAAAGCGATGAGGCGTAACCCAAAAAAAGGAGAGAGAAAATGAATTTGTCCGAGATGATGAAGCAGGCCAAGGAATTTCAGGAGAAGATCGGCACTGTGCAGTCGGATCTGGCTTCCAAGAGCGTCCTTGGCTCGGCTGGCGGCGGCATGGTCACTGCCAAAATGAACGGCAAGGGCGAGTTGATCGGCCTGACCATTGAAAAGGAGATCATCCGCCCGGAAGACGCGGAGATGCTGCAAGACCTGATCGTGGCCGCTGTGGCCGATGGTGCGCGCAAAGCCTCTGAGCTGGGCCGTAGCGAAATTTCCAAGCTCACGGGCGGGTTGAAGATTCCCGGACTTTCATAAGCCGCAGCCATCGAACTGGCGGACAGCGCGGACAAAGGCTCGGATCAGCGCATGATCTTTGCGGCCCGGACTGCTCTCCACGCCTGAGTTCACATCCACGCCGTAGGGCCGCACCGCCTTGACTGCGGCGCGGATGTTGCTGGCATCCAGCCCGCCCGCGAGGATGAAATTCCGTTGCAGATTGAGCCGGGGAATCAGCGACCAGTCAAAGGTCTGGCCGGTGCCGCCTTGCTGGCCTTTGCGGTAGGTGTCCAAGAGGAAGGCCCGGACGTGGGCATGATACGGGGCCACGTCTTCGGCGTGCAGTTGAGGCCCCACGCGCAGGGCCTTGATGATCTGGCAGGGCGCGGCGGCGCGGGCCAGCCGCTCGCAGTAGTCCGGCGGCTCCTGCCCGTGGAGCTGGGCGCAGCTCAGGCCGCAGAAGCGGATGATCTCCTCGGCCTCACCGCAGTCGCGGTCCACAAAAACCCCCACCGTGTTGACAAAGGGCGGCAGCTGCTCAATGATCAGGCGGACGGTCTCCGGGTCAACATGGCGCGGGCTTTTTTCATGAAAGATGAAGCCCAGCGCGTCCACACCCGCCTCGACAGCGGCCAGCGCGTCGTCCAGATTGGTCGTGCCGCAGACTTTGATGCGGATTCGGCTCATGGTCTCGTCTCAGACGGAAAGGAAATCCCGCAGCGTTCCGGCCTGCTCTGCGCTGCGCATCAGGCTTTCGCCGATCAGCGCGGCCCGCACTCCCGCCTCTTTCAGCCGCAGCATGTCCGCCCGGCTGCTGATGCCTGACTCGCTCACCACTGGAATCTCCGCCGGAATCAGCCGCAGCAGGCGGAAGGTGGTCTCCAAATTCATGCTGAAATCCTGCAAATTCCGGTTGTTGATGCCGATTAGCGTCGCGCCTGCGGCCAGCGTCTTCTCCAGCTCCGCTTCGTCATGCACCTCGGTCAGCACGTCCATGCCGCGCTCCTCGGCCTGCTGGCGGAAGTCGCGCAGCTGGGCCTCGTCGAGCAGGGCGGCGATGAGCAAAATCGCGTCCGCGCCAAAGATAGTGGCCTCCTCAATCTGAATCGGATCAAGAATGAAATCCTTGCGCAGCACCGGCAGCTCGACCGCGCCGCGCACCAACGGGATATATTCAATTGCTCCTTGGAAGAAATCCCGGTCGGTCAGCACGGACAGGGCCTGCGCGCCGCCGTCGCGGTAGTTGCGGGCAATGGCGCAGGGATCAAAATCAGGACGGATCACGCCCTTGGACGGCGAAGCCTTCTTCGCCTCGGCAATGACGGCAATGCCCGGCGTGGCAAGCAGGGCGCGTTTGAAGCCGCGTGGCCACGGCTGCGCCGCTTCCGGCGGACGGATGCCGCTGCGTTTCAGAGCGGCGATTTCCTCCCGCTTGCGGGCGGCGATGGTGTCGAGAATCATATTGTTTTTGCTGTGATTAAAAAATTATCAGAGCAGTACCCGGCAGCCGCACTCCAGCACAATGCTGACTGGCGAAACATGGCGGACAGCGCGGTCTCTGCGGACATGGAGCACCAGCAGAGTGAAGGGGTCAAAAACAATCACATCCTTCACGCCCTGCGAGAGATAAAAAGGCGGCCCGATTTCCAAATCCTTAGCCTCAAAGCCTTTGCTGACCACCTCAATCACCGCTTCGGGGATCATAGTCAGGGCTGCGTCTTGCTCCTCCTCGTCCGGCTCACGGCAGAAGATGGAGATGTCAGGCCGCTTCAGGCCACCGGGAAATTGTACATAGACATCCGCCGCATGAACGCAGGCACAGGCGGCGCAATCCAGCCGTTCAATGCTCTGCACAATGCGCTCCACATGCTTCTGGTGCCGGTAGACCGGCTGCGCCTCCCAGAGCGGCAGGCCGTTGACGATCTCCAGACGGATGCCCAGCTCGCTGGCTTGAAGAAGAGGATGCGGCAGGTTCATATTTTTTTTGGTGTTGCGTGAGTGAAGACAGAGCTTCGCGTCGGCAGGAAGTGAACGGCGCAGCACCGCTCACTTTAAAACATTCCACAATTCGCCTCAATCCAAAAAATGGAAAAGGCGGTTTTCGCAAACCGCCTTCCGCCGAGATGCCGCTTTGTTTTGTTAGCTGCTCTTGAACTGCGCGACTAAAGCCTGAATCGACTCCTTCGCGTCGCCGAAGTACATGCGGGTGTTGTCGTTGAAGAAAAGCGCGTTCTCAATGCCCGCAAAGCCCGGATTCATCGAGCGTTTAAGGACGATAACCGTCCGCGCCCGGTGGGTCTCAATAATTGGCATCCCGTAAATCGGGCTGGATGCGTCGTTCAAAGCCGCTGGATTAACTACGTCGTTCGCGCCAATCACCACGCAGACATCCACGCTGTCCATGCGCAGGTTGATGTCGTCCATCTCGATGAGCTGGTCGTAAGGCACGTTGGCCTCGGCCAGCAGCACGTTCATGTGGCCGGGCATTCGTCCTGCCACCGGGTGAATAGCGTAACTCACCTGCGTGTCGTTCTTTTCCAGCAGCTCGCCCAACTCACGCACCACATGCTGCGCCTGCGCCACGGCCAGGCCGTAGCCCGGCACAAAGACCACCGAATCAGCGGATTCAAGCATGTAATAGACATCCTCCGCCGAAGCGGGCCGCACCTCGCCCTGCGCAGCAGCGTCGCCGCTTTTGGCTGCTACGCCGCTGCCAAAGCCGGAGAAGAGGACGTTGGCCAAGGAGCGGTTCATGGCCTTGCACATGATGTTGGTGAGGATGATGCCTGATGCGCCGACCAATGCGCCCGCCACGATCAGCAGCTTGTTGGAGATGACGAAACCAGCCGCACAGGCTGCTAGGCCAGAGTAGCTGTTGAGCAGGGCGATGACCACCGGCATGTCCGCGCCGCCAATGGGAATGGTTGAGGTCACGCCGAAGCCAATCGCGACAAGGACGATGAGGATGAAGAGGAAATAGCCGAAGCCGGAGCCGGGATTCAGGCAGAAGATCAGGGCGGCAAGCAGGACAGCGGCCAGAATCGCGCCGTTGACCATGTGCTGGCCCTTGAAGAGCACCGGCTTCTGGGTGATTTTCCCGGAGAGCTTGCCGAAGGCGACCATCGAGCCGCTGAAGGTCACGCCGCCAATCAGGGCGGACAGGAAGGTGACGATGGCGATGAAGAGGCTGGTCTCGATCTGCTGGTGGTACTCGCTCCACGCTAAAAGCAGGCTGGCGAGGCCGCCGAAGCCGTTGAACAAAGCCACCATTTCCGGCATTTCCGTCATCTGCACTTTGAAGGCCGCATACGCGCCGACCGCGCTGCCAAGGATGATGCCGAGAATGATCCACTTGTAGTCCAGCCCGGCGGCCAGCAGGGTGACAACAATGGCGATGAACATGCCCAGCGCCGAGAGCTGGTTGCCCCGCCGGGCCGTGGCGGGCGAGCCGAGCATTTTCAGGCCGACAATGAACAGGGCCGCCGAGATGACATAGACGAAGTTGATGAACAGATTCACTTGCCGCCTCCCTCAGTCTTGTCCTTTTTCTTGAACATTTCCAGCATCCGGTCCGTGACCAAGTAGCCGCCGACCACGTTCACCGCCGCGAAGGCCACGGCCAGCGTGCCGAGCAGAGCGGCGAAGCCATGCGCGTCGGTTTGCAGCGAGGCCATCGCGCCGATCAGAGTGATGCCGGAAATGGCGTTCGAGCCGGACATCAGCGGGGTGTGCAGGGTCGACGGCACCTTGGAGATCAGCTCGAAGCCAAGGAAGATTGCCAGCATAAATACAAAGGTCAGATACACCGCTTCCATTTCGTCCTCACTTGTTGATGATGCTCTTATACATCTCACTGACAATCTCGCCGTCGTGGGTGATCAGCGCGCCTTTGATGATCTCGTCGTTGCGGTTAAGGTTGAAGACCTTGGCCTTCTTGTCCCAGAAATGCTCGACGAAGTTGCCGAGATTAGACGAATACATCTGACTGGCTGTTTCAGCCACGCGGCCTGGCAGGTTGCCAAAGCCGATCACCCGCACGCCGCTGATCTCCGTCACCTGATCTAAGACCGAACCCTCGACATTGCCGCCACTCTCTACAGCCATGTCGATCATCACGGAGCCAGGCTGCATTCCAGCCAGCATCTTGCGGTCGATCAAGCGCGGCGCAGGGCGGCCAAAGAGCTGGGCCGTGGTGATCACCACATCGGCACGGGCGCAGGCTTTGGCCATGCCTTCCTTTTGCAGGGCAAGCTGCTCTGGCGTGAGAGCCTTGGCGTAGCCGTCCTTGGTCTGACCGGTCTCGCCGAGATCAATCTTGACGAACTTCGCGCCCAGCGATTTGACCTGCTCTTCCACCACAGGCCGCGTGTCAAAGGCCTCGACCACCGCGCCCAGCCGCTTGGCCGTGGCAATGGCCTGCAAGCCAGCCACGCCCACGCCGATGACAAAGACCCGCGCCGGTTTGATCGTGCCTGCCGGAGTGGTCATCATCGGCAATATCTTGTCGAGATGCTCGGCACCGAGGAGCACTGCGGTGTAGCCCGCCAAGTTAGCCTGCGAGGAGAGCACATCCATCTTCTGCGCCAGCGTGCTGCGGGGGATCATCTCCAAGCTCACTGCGGCAATACCTGCCCGGCGCAGCAGCTCCACCAGCTCGCCCTCGTTGAAGGGATCAAGGTAGCTGACGTGGATGCAGCCTTTGCGCATCAACTCGATTTCGTCCGCAGGCGGCTTGCGCAGGCGGAGCACCATATCAGCCGACTGAAGCAGCTCGCGCCGCGCCGTGCTGACCGTTGCTCCGGCCTTTTCATAGTCCGCGTCCTCAAAACGGCAGCTTTGCCCCAGCCCGGCTTCAACTACCAGCTCCGCGCCCAGCTTGACTAACTTTTCCGCTGTGGCCGGGATTAGGGGAATCCGCCGCTCTCCCGGACAGCTTTCCTTCATGACCGCAATTTTCATAAGCAGCTCCTTAGGTAACTATCAGCAATTCTGATGCGAAGTCATCTGCGGCATCCTTTCAGCAGTGCCGCTCCTGCGCCGCCTCAGCAACGAGGGCTGTTGTTTTGTACACGAAACGGAGAGGAAAGACTACGGAAAACAGCAAGGTGATGCGAGGAAGGAGGCGCGGCGGCTGTCTGCTCTCACCGGGCCGCCCATTTCTGAAAGAAGCCGCTGCTGTCTCCGGCTTTTGCCTGCCGTTCGGTCGCTGGGGTCGGTTTTGTCACCGCAGGCCATTTGCCCGGCTGCGGTTCTGGGCCTTCCAAAGCCGCTGGCGGCGGGTCTGCGTCATGCAAGGCAGGCTCATGCTGGATGTCCTGTCCTTCCGCCGCGCAGCAGAACTCAATGGGAATGCCGTTGGGATCAAAGGAATAGACGGCATGAAAGCTGCCGTGGTCGATCAGGTCGGAGCAAGGGAAGCCAGCCGCTTCCAGCCGGTCTTTCAGCGTCCAAATTGCGTCGGCGGAGTCCAGCGCAAAGGCGACATGATCAAAGGCGATTGGCCCGGAGACCGGGCGGCCATGCAGCTTCCGCTCCACGGGCTGCGCACCGTCCCATTCAAAGAAGCTCAGGCTGGCTTTTTTCCATCAATCTCAAAGAAGTAATGACGGAACCCTGCCTCGCCAACACCGCTGATCAGGCGCATTCCCAGCAGGTCGCGCCAGAAGCGGATAGTGCCGTTCATGTCGCCCGTCACCAATGCAAGGTGATTGATGCCTTTGAAGTTCATCGCCTGTTGCCTGTTGAAGACTTCTTTTTATTGTCAAATAAAAAAGTTATTTTCTTTTGTAAGATTATCTTTGATAAATTCATTTATATTGTCGCCAAACATCTTGATGTCAAATATGTCGTCCGGCACAGTTGGTTTGGCATAAAAATGCCAAGCTAAAGAAAAACTACCTTTCCCTGTTATTTTATCACTGATAGCTTTTTCCATTTCAAGATAAATACATTTAACCTCTTTCGAGGAAAGAAGAATCTGGATGTATTCACTGTAATTTACAATCCACACATATTTTTCTATAAACTCAATTTCTTGTTCGTTTAATTTTTTAACTCTAAGCCATTCTTCGATTGAATGCTTCCAATTTTCAATTGGATCACATAGTGTTATATCATGCAGAGTAACGATCATTCCACACGATTTATTCTTGCTGCTCGAAAAACTCCTGAAGCTCTTCAGCATTTGAGAATAACCTTTCAATATAGAACTTTTTAAAGAGCTAAAATGAGCCTTTTGCGTTGGGTATTGCGGTAATAACTGATGAAATATGCTTGATTTAAATTCAACAAAAAAATAAATATCGTTATCTTCATCTTGGATTACTCCATCAACTCCTTGCTTTGGTTTTTCAAAACGAATATCGAACATTTTTGTATAATCTGACAAAATTCGTTCAAACTCATCTTCAATCTTCTTTTTGCAAATCATATTTCTATCAAGCATAAGCTCGTAAATTCCATTGCGCATAAAAATTTTAAATAACTGGAGATTTAGAATTTGCAAATTTCCGTAATTATTTATGAAAAATGGATGTTTTCTGAAAACAGTTAAACTGTTTTTCTCGAAAAGGACTGTTTTGAAACGTTCTTTACTCTCCAACGCATATTGATGCAGTTTTTCTTCCGTCAGATCGAATAACTCCCAGTATGAATCCACCTCCTCTTGTTTAAGTATGTTCTTAAACAATGATTTATCGCATTGTTTTTTCTGAAAATCAGTTTCGGTAATTATGGAAATAAGTGATACAAAACGCAAAAAATTTGAAGCGTTATTATCCAGTTTTTTCGATAATTCAAGGGCAAATCCAATACTGATCCATCTATATATACCCTTGATTTGATATAATAATTGTTGATGAATAATACTTCTTAACAACCAGAACAAAGAGTATGATTTTCCAAATCCTTCTATGACGATTTCTTCATCAGGCAGTTTAACGACAGAGTCGTATAATTTTTCAAAATCATTTTCGCTCATTCTTACTTTTGAATTTTTGTCGCCAAAATTAACTCCCCAAATAATAATATTAAAAATAAGCCAAGGGTATACATGACTGTTGATTGAAATTTCCTTCCAGTTTTTGGCAAGTTTATTGACTGCATGTTCTGCTATATCTAATGGACGAAACTTGCAGAGCTTATTCCTTATTGGCTTGAACGATGCGTCATAGTATGATTTCTGTTCCATTATATTCCACACAAAAATTTCAGGTGCTACCTTAATCGCACGTAAATGTTATCAAACCCGCCGTTTGACAGAATGGCGATGACATCGCCTGATTTGGCCTGCGCCAGCAGAAAAGCAAGAATGGCAGCGGGGCCGGAAAAGCGCCGCCGCAAGAAGCAGCATTCTGCTCATTTCTTTTGTGCTCCGAACAAAATTATCTCCTGTTTACTAAAATGGCACGATTTTTCCTTAAAAAAATCCGCAGTTCCTAGTTGAAAACCGCGAACGAAATGTTTCCCGTCAAAATAATTTTGTAATTATGACAGACGACATGTGTTCTGCCTCAAACAACATGTTGTCTGTCACGATTATTTTTTCCCTGCCGCAAACGAAATGTTTCCTGCCAAAATAATTTGGGGTTTATGGCAAACAACATTTCATCCGAGGCAAACTAAATTTCATCTGCCGCAAATACGAGTTGATCCGCCAGACTGATTCGGGGGCAGCGACTGAGATTTTTTCGTTACGGCGCAGAGTTGCCGCCAGACTTTGCGGTCAGGCCGACAAGGCGCAGCCCTTCCAGCAGCCGCATATGAATATTATCAAACCCGCCATTTGAAAGAATGGCGATCACATCGCCGGGCCGAGCCTGCTTGAGCAGAAAAGCAAGAATGGCATCGGTGTCGGGGAAATACTCAGCCGGAATGCCCTGCTGGTTCAGGGCCGCTGCCAGCTGCTGCGAGGAAAAGCTGTCGCCCGGCGCGGCGTGGTCAAGCGGCATAATCTCCCGCACCACCACCATGTCCGCGCCTGCGAAGGCAGTTTCGTAATCCCGCTGAAAGACCGCCCGGCGGCTGGTGTTGGTGCGCGGTTCAAAAACAATCAGCAGGCGGCGTTCCGGCCACGCCAGCCGCAACGCGCTGATTGTCTCGCGCACGGCGGTGGGATGATGAGCGAAATCATCAATCACCGTGATGCCGTTGACTTCGCCGCGCACCTGCTGCCGCCGCTTCACGCCCTCAAAGGATGCCAGCCCACGCCGTATTTCCTCGCAGCTGAGGCCAAGATGCTCCAGCAGGGCAATCACGGCCAAGGCATTGAACGCATTGTGCTTGCCCGGCATAGGCAGGCTGAATGCACCAAACAGGCTGCCGTCTTTCCAAGCGGCAAAGGTCGAGCCAAGCCCATTTGCGGCAAAATCCTGGAGCTGCCAGCGGCAGTTTGCGCTTGTGCCATAGCCGATTACTTGGCCAGAACAAAGCGCGGCAATCTCCGCCACGACCGGATCGTCCATGCAGGCAATTAACGCGCCTTCTGCCGGAATCAGGCGGACAAATTCACGGAAGGAATCCTTGATCTGTTCTAAATCGGCGAAAATGTCGGCGTGATCGAATTCAACTGAGGTGACAATGGCGCAAAAAGGCCGGTAATGTAGAAACTTGGAAACCTTGTTGAAAAAGGCGGTGTCGTATTCGTCGCCTTCGATTACGAAGCAATCGCCGGTGCCGATGCGGTAATTGCTGCCAAACGCCTCGACTATCCCGCCGATGAAAAAGCCCGGCGAGCGATCGGCACGGTGCAGAGCCGTCGCCAGCAGCGAAGAAGTCGTGGTTTTGCCATGCGTTCCGGCCACAACCAATGGCTTGATTGCGCTGTGCAGAAAAAAATGCCCCAGAGCCTGCGGCATGGAGAGGTAGGGAATGCGCAGCTCGGCCAGCCGCTGCGCCTCCGGGTAAATGGCCCGGATGACATTGCCGACCACGACCAAATCCGGGCGCGGCTCCAGATTCTCCGGCCTGTAGCCCTGCATGACCGCAATGCCAGCCTGCGCGAGGAAATCCGACATCGGCGGATACACGTTCTGATCCGAGCCGCTGACCACGTAGTCGCTCTCCTTGAGCATCCCGGCTAAGGCAGCCATTGCTGTGCCGCAGATGCCCATCAGGTGGATATGGCGGACATGCTCTGGCGCACGGTTGAGCTGCGGATCAAGCTGCGCTGTCGTCGTCATTTATTCAGTTCCTCCGCCGACTGCCGGACGGTGTTGAAAATCCGCTCGTAATGCTCCTCGAAATTCGCCGGAGTCACCTTGCCGATTTCGATGAATTTGACCATGATTTCCTTGACCGCTTTCAGCACCGCCTCGTCAGTCACGGGCCGGACAAAGGGCTGTCCTTTCTGTTCAGGCATGTTCACATATATATTGCATAACTTTTAAGATGAAATTCTTCCCCAGCCAAAATCTATTGTTCTTCGTTTTTTCGCTGTTTTTGGTTTATCTGCTGTTTTAGGTCGAATAAGGGTATATATATCGAGACGATGCTCACAACCTTTCTCATCTTTAAGGTTTCTGTATCCATTTTCCAAATCTTCTTTTGTAATGAAAAGTATCTTTAATGAATTTCCAGCCATTTGTTGCAGATGTTTCTTGAAATTGTCTGGGTAGCTTTCAATAAAGCTGCTTATAAAAAACACTTTAAATCCGCATTCTTTAGCAATAGACAGTGGGGGCTTAACTTGCGCCATCAACTCATCCCAATTTGGACTTTGCGATTTTGGTGACTGGTTGCTAAAATCCTTGCATTCTCCGGCGATCAAAATACCATCTCCACACGCCAGCAGATCAAAATCTGTATCAATTTTCCCTTGATTTACCTTAGCTCCCGGATACCAGATAAATCCATTATGGGTCAACGAACGCAGGAAACGCGCCGTCAAAACTACAGGCCGCATTCCCTCATCAAATACTGCCAGCCGAACAAGCTCATTCAACGCATATCCTACGCGAACACGGTCTGTTATCAAAATTTGCTTGCCGCATCCTGGACACATAACCGGTGAAGTGATGTCAATATTATCCTGCCAATACTCCCGGTCACAGCTTGGACATTTATCCAAAAGCCATTTACGACGAATAACGTTTATTCTGGTGAGAAATTCAAGAATATTATCAGGCGTGGATTCTTTTCTTAGCACACTCTTCAGGCTATCGCTAACTCGATTTCGTGCAATATCCTGAAACGGGGGAGGGTATCGCTCCAAAATAGTTTTAGCAAATTCAGGAAGAGGTTCTAAGTTTTTACAGTTACCAAGCCTCGCTTTTCCTTGCAGTTTGTCATAGACCAATGGTTCAGACTCAAGGGCCTTAATAATCGACCAGCATTTCCCTGTCAAGGCAATACAGGCTGTACTGAAATCAGGAAAAAGATCAAGTGTCTTTGAATATCGGATGTTCTTCTCATCTTTTCTAAGAGTGCATCCAGCACGATCTAAAATCACCTGAAAAATTTCATGTTCGGAAGGAAGTTGAAATCTTACCGCAGCAGACTCTTCGCTGCCAGTAAATACAACGCTGAGAAATTCTTCTCCAAATCCAACAATAAGCTGATACGAATAATGCTTTCCCGGAAGATTAAGCAGCAAGAATATATCAGAGTCCTTTGGGAGGGCAAAATCAAATGGATAACGTGTTGTTTTATCTTCTTTGACCAAATCGCAATAATAGCGCGCAAATGCATATGGATTCGGATAAGCAGGATCAACTCTTGGGACTATCACCTCTTCATTTTCTACAGAAACAGTGATTGTTTTCTCTTGTTCATAACAAGATATATCTTTTGCTACAAAATTTGTAGTCGCATCAAGCGAATATTCCTTTTTTTGGATCAGCACAATTCGTGACTGTAACCGACGGGCAGCCTTTTGGAGCGCAGTTCTGTTATTTCCGGCTGTCCGTATGAAACCGTAAGTTGACATGATCTTAGATGAACAAAAAGTCTCTGTCAGACAGTCAAGAACTTTTTGGTTTTCAATATCCTGTTCCCGAAGCATCAGCAGACTCTCATCAGAACTACCCTGTACGATATGACCTTGCAGATTCCAAAACAGACAGAGATCACGAATTGGCTGTTGTTTATCCAAGAGAACAACTGTCGGCGGATCACTAAATAACACCGACGACAGTTGCCTTATTCCTTGGTTGAGAAAATCAAGCCATGACAATTTTCTTGCCATAAAAGTAAACAAATTATATAGTTCATAGGCATTGCTTACGCGGACTTCATATATTTCAGCGTTTAGGTATTTAGCAAGATCGTTAGTAATATCATCAGGAAGAAGCCCGTAGGCCGCTGCAACACAACAACGAAACTCTTCAGCAGCATCTATTTTCAGAAAAAATAAATTGTTCCTTTTAAGATTTGGATATTTCTTATGTTCCTGCCGAACAACCTTATCCCAAGGAGTCAGTCCGCCTATACTGCTTTCATCAAAGTTAGAAAGAAAATCATCTGTAATTTCTATAAGCTGAGGAGAATATAGTATGTCTCTTACATTTGATCCTGCTTTTCTTGGCCGATTAATTGTAAGAGATAGTGCCAAATATTCTTCCTGCTTCCCTGGAACAACAAGAAGTTCTGGAAAGAATATTTTAACTTCTTCTTTAGCCCGTTGCAGAGATTCGTCCTTGCGATCTCCGTGCATATCTACAAAAATAAACCGAGCGAATTTGCCTCCCCTGACCATTGAAAGGAACTTAATAGTTCTCAGAAAGGCATCAATGGTGGTATGAGTTGAAAAAAGCACCGCAATTCGTGGCGGACGAATACGAACACGTAGTTCATGGGATGTTTCCGTCATGATTTATTCAGCTCATCCGCCGATTGTTTGACGGTGTTGAAGATCAGCCTGTAATGCTCCTCAAAATTCGCCGGAGTCACTTTGCCGATCTCAATGAATTTGACCATAATTTCCTTGGTCGCTTTCAGCACCGCCTCGTCAGTCACGGGCCGGACAAAGGGCTGTCCTTTCTGTTCAGGCATCTTGTATATGGCGTAAAAAAGAAAAGAAACCTCAGCCGCCCGGAAGAAGGCCAGTTCAGTTCGGGCGGCGGAGGCCGTCTCACAGAGGAAAAACCCTTGAAGGCACTTCCTCGGAGAAATTTGATGGCCGGTTTTTAATTCCTCGCCAGTGCCTCGAAATCCATGGCTTCAGCATAGCGAAGCATGGTGTCCTGATCAACAGCTCGGCCTTTTATTGTGACAATAAAGCGGCCTGCCACAACAATATTGATCTCGCCGCTGCGTTCGTTGGCGTTGTATTTGATCATCGCCCGCTGCTGCTTGATGGTCTGGAGATTGCCGCCAGACGCTCCGGCAAAGAGCGGATTGTTGAGCATCATGATGATGGACTGCAAAACCGGCGAGTCGGAGACGATCTCCATGTACAGCACCGAGCTGGCTGTGAAGTAGTCGCGGCTGACTGTCGAGCCGCCGCCGAAAACCGCCGCGCCGAGAGATTTGGCCGCAGCCGGTTTGGCTTGCCAGCCGGGCAGCGGCTCCGGCAGCAGGGCCTTCATCTGCTCGCTCTTTTTCTGACGGATGAGCTGGGCGGCGTAATCAAGATTGGAAATCGCCCCGGCAAGATCATTGGCCCGGTACTGCCGCACCGCCTGCTCAATCACGTTGATGATGTCGTCATTGGCGAGCCAGCTGGGCTGCGGTGCCAACGGAAAGAGGTCTTTGGCCGCTTCCGATGCTGCTGCCGGGGCCACCGGAGGAACGGCGGCGTTCGGATTCAGCTCCGCCGTCTCTTGCGGCGCATTCTGCTGTGCCGTCGGCAGCGCAGTTTGCGGTGGAATTTGCTGAGGCTGCGTCAGATCTGCGGACGGGGGTTGCTCGACAGAAGAATTTTTCCAGAACCAGTTTGGGTCGTCAGACGGCGGCGTAAATTCTGCCGGAGCCTGCTGCTGGAGCTGCCCGCTTTGCTGATCTGCGGCAGCAGACGCAGCAGTTGGAGCGGACGGCGTGTCTATGTCTATGGACTGCTGCTGGCCGCCGCCTTCCGCTTTGTACTGCTGAACAATGGCCTCCATCGCCTTGAGCAGCTCCTCCTCTTTTTCACCCGCCCAAGCCGGGGTCAAGCTGCTGACAGCGAAGGCCAGCGACACGACAGCGAATAACGCTCTCCTCATTGTTCGTCCCGTGCAGAAGTTCCGTAAGAAATAGATTTGTTGCGCCTCCTTAGTGATACATCCCGGCTGGGGCGGTGTCAAGCGCGGACGGCAGCCGCGCCTCAGAAGCGGCTGCTGAAATACGGCTCCAGCACCTTGGGCAGCTGCACCGTGCCGTCTGCCTGCTGACAGTTCTCCAGTATCGCCACCAAGGTGCGGCCTACTGCCAAACCGGAGCCGTTCAAGGTATGGACGAGGCGGTTTTTTTTCCCGCCTTCAGGGCGGTAGCGGATGCCTGCCCGCCGCGCCTGAAAATCGAGGAAATTGGAGCAAGAGGAGATCTCCCGATACGTGTTCTGGCCGGGCAGCCAGACTTCAATGTCGTAGGTCTTGGCTGAGGAGAAACCCAGATCGCCCGCGCAAAGGGCCACCACCCGATACGGCAGCTCCAGCAGTTGCAGCACCTCTTCCGCATCAGCGAGCAGGGACTCCAGCTCCTGTGCCGAGGTCTCCGGGCTGACGAATTTCACCAGCTCGACCTTGTCAAACTGGTGCTGACGGATCAGGCCGCGTGTGTCTTTGCCGTAGGAACCCGCCTCGGAGCGAAAACAGGGCGTGTAGGCGGTGTATTTCAGCGGCAGCTCGGCCTCGCTCAGGGTCGCGTCGGCGTGGATGTTAGTCAGCGGCACCTCGGCGGTCGGGATCAGCCAGAGATCGCGACCTTCGAGCTTGAACAAATCTTCCTTGAATTTCGGTAGCTGGCCGGTGCCGGTCATGGTCTGGGCCGTGACCATGAAGGGCGGCAGAAATTCAGTGTAGCCGTGCTTCTGGGTGTGCAGGTCGAGAAAAAAATTGATTAAGGCCCGTGACAGCCGCGAGGCAAAGCCTTTCAGCAGACAGAAGCGCGCCCCGGAGAGCTTGGCTGCGGTCTCGAAATCAAGGATGCCGAGCTGCTCGCCGATCTCCCAGTGCGGCTTGGGCTGAAAGGAGAACTCCGGGATCGCGCCCCAACGTTTCACCTCAATATTGTCCTTGTCATCTTTGCCGACAGGCACCGAGTCGTCGCAGAGGTTGGGAATGGACATGACCACGCCTTCCAGCTGCGTCTCGATCTCGGCCAAGACTCTGTCCAATTCCGCAATCCGGTCGGAAACATGGCGCATCTCCGCAATCAGCGGGTCGGCCTTGGCCTCATCGCCCGCCTTTTTCAGCTGGGCGATGTCCTTGGAGACCGTGTTGCGCTGATTTTTCAGCTGCTCGGTCTCAGCCAGCAGAGTCAGCCGCCGGGCATCCGTGGCGGTGAAGGTGTCGATCAGTTCGGTGCTCATGCCCCGGCGGAGGCATTTTTCCCGGACAAGGGCGATATTTTCGCGAATAAAGCGTAATTCAAGCATGATGGCAGTGGGTGAAAGTGGGCAGCAGGCTGCGGGTCAGTCGTCCGCCTGCTTTTTTAGCACGACTGAGGCCGCTCCGCAACGGGTATTCAATTGATTTTGCTCTGCGGGTTTGTTACAAAGAGCAGGTCCGCTGCCAAGGCGGCCTGCGCGTTCAACCAACCCGGCCCAGCATCCTGTGCAAGAACACCTCAAGAGCTTGACAGTTTTTCTCGCGGAGCTGCGCAAATCGCTCCGTTTCGCGGCAGTCAGCCTGTTTGCGCTGACTGCGGCGATCTTCTTCCTTTCCTCCGGCCTGATCGGGGTCTTTCAGGCGCATCTGCACGAGAAGCTGTACTTCTTCTCGGTGGCCGAACCCTTTCTCGCGCACATCAAGGCTGCCTTTTTCGGCGCGGTCTATTGCCTGATGCCGCTGTTCATGCACATCCTCTGGAAGGCCCTTGGCAAGCCCTTTGGCGTGACCGGCAGGAGGCTCTTCTGGTTCACCGCCGCCACCTGCCTGCTCTTCTATCTCGGCAGCCTGTTCTGTGTTTTCGTCACCCTGCCCTACGGCGCGAGCTTCCTGCTCGGCTTTCAATCCGAGCACCTGAAGCCCTTCATCGCTGTTGGCAGCTTTGTTAATTTTGTGACCGTGCTTGTGCTGGCTTTCGGGCTGATCTTCGAGCTGCCGGTCTTCATGGTCTTTTCCGCCCAGACCGGCGCACTGTCCCGCCGTTTTTACGAGAATAACCGCCGCTATGCCGTGCTGGCCATCGCTATTCTGGCGGCGATGCTGACTCCCACCCCGGACGTGGTCAACATGGCTCTGATGGGCGGGCCGCTTTATCTGCTCTATGAGGCCGGAATTTTAGTCATCCGCCTGCTGCGGATCGACGAGCAGAGGGCGGCGGCTAAAACTCTATGATCTCGATGTCATGCGCGAGCAGCAAAGCGGCGGTCACGCCCGGCTGCGGTGTCAGGCCACAGGAAGGGCTGCGGGCCTTGAGCAGCACAATGCGGATGTCCTGCGCTTGCGCGATCTGCAAAACAGCCTCGGCTCCGGCGATGAACTGCTGCGTGACATCCGCGCCTTCTTTGGTGATAACCGCTGCACAGCCCGCCAAAACTTCCGCGCCGCTGCCGACAAGATCAGCCGGAACGCGGGGCGTAGGCAGGCCGCCAAGCTGCTCCGGGCAGACGGGCAGCCAGAAAAATTGTTTCAGCAATTCCAAGCAGCGGCGGTCGGGCTTGCTCCGCCCGTCATAACGGGTGCAGAGACCGGTCAGGCAGGCACTGACGATGCAGCGTTCAAGTTTTGGCGCGGACATGGTATAGTTGGAAAAGGATGCGGCTGTGGCAATATAGCCGTTTTTTTGCAGATAATCCAGTGAAATTATTCGCTTGCCCGCAGAAAAGCGGCGGCGGGAGGCAGGGTGCGGCAGCGGAGGCAGGGCTTTAACAGGCGGGAAAAACGGGCGTTGGCGCGGCTGCCGCTGGCTGCGCTCGTTCTTGCCCTGCTTTTTCTTGCTTTCGCGCCGGGCCGCAGCCTACGCAGTTTGCGGCAGGTGCGCCAGCAAGCTGAGGCAGTGACTGAGGAAAACAAAATTCTGCTGCGGGAGACCGTCCAGCTCAACGAAGAAATCCGGCTGCTCCAGCATGACGAGCGGCATTTAGAGAAGATTGCCAGAGAAAAATATGGGATGCTGAAAAAAAACGAAGAGGTGTATTACGTCTCTCCGCCGTCGCTGGAGGAAAAATCTCCTTGATCCATGCCTGATCCTGCCGCCCTGCTCCAGCTACTCCGTCAGACCCGCAGCCTGCTGGCTGCTCATGCCGCCTTCGGCCTGAGCAGCTATCCTGCCGCGCCGGAACTGCGCCGTTTCGCAGATAGACGGACAGCGGCTCCTGCCCCCTCGCCCGCCCGACTGCCGCAGCAGCGGACGGTGCCTGCGGAGAAAAAGACCGAGCCAGTCCAGCCGCAGGCGGCGGTGCTCACTCTGAGCGAAATCGCCTGGCAGCTTGCTGACTGCCGCCGCTGCCCTGAAGCCGCTCCGCAGCCGGGGCTGGGCGGTGCCTCGCCACGGCTGATGGCAGTCAGCGACTGTTTTGTCGGCAGCGGACGCGGGCAAGGGCAGCTGTGGGGCGAGGAAGAAGACGCGCTGTTCTGGCGGATGATGGCCAAGATTGAGCTGGACCAAAATGCGGTATATGTCACCAATGCGGTGAAATGCGCCCAGCAGACCCTGCCGCTCGCGGACGGCTCTGTCCAGAGCTGCCTTTTCTGGCTGGAGCAGGAGCTGCTCAGCCTGCGCCCGGCCTTGCTCTGCGCGCTGGGCGAAACCGCCGCTTGGCTGCTGACCGGCAGAAAAGTTCCCCTGATGCGGCTGCGCGGCAGGCTCCATCCCTGCCGCCTGCCAGCCGCTCCGCAGGCGCAGGTGCTGGTCACCTATCACCCCCGCCTGCTCCTTCAGCAGCGTGATCTGCGGTGGATCGCCTTGGAAGATTTGCAGCTGCTCCAGCGGCGGATGGCTGCCGGGCCGGTCTGATGCCGCCTCAGCTCTGCCGCCCATAGACATCGTCAAAGCGGACGATGTCATCCTCGCCGAGATAGCTGCCGATCTGGATTTCGATCAGCTCCAGCGGGATCACGCCGGGATTCTCCAGGCGGTGGACGGTGCCGAGCGGGATGTAGGTGGACTCGTCCTCGCGGAGCAGCAGGCTCTGGCCGCCGTTCTCGACTTTGGCCGTGCCTCGTACCACCACCCAGTGCTCGTGGCGGTGATGGTGCATCTGCGAAGAAAGCTGTGCGCCCGGCGATACGGTGATCCGCTTAATCTGAAAGCGGTCGTGCATTTCCAAGGTGGTGTAGCTGCCCCAAGGCCGGTGCACGGTTCGGTGGCTGCGGAACTCCGGGCGGCCTTTCTCCTTCAGCTTACTGACGATTTTCTTGATGTCCTGCGAGCGGCTGAGAGGCGCGATCAGCACTGCGTCCGCTGTCTCGATCACCAATGTGTCGCGCAGGCCAACCGCCGCCACCAGCGTGTCCTCGGAGCGGATCAGGCAATTTTCCACGTCCTCCAACAGCACGTCGCCGCTGACCACATTGCCCCGCCCGTCTTTCACCGCCACCTCGTGCAGCGCGCTCCACGAGCCGATGTCGCTCCAGCCGAAATCCGCCTCCACCGCCGCTGCGCAGGCTGTTTTCTCCATCAGGGCGTAATCCACCGATTTGGCAGGCGACTGCTGCATGGCCGCCTCGTCAAAACGGAAAAAGGCACCGTCGCTGCGGCCTTTCTCCACCGCTGTTTCCATGCAGCGCAAAATCTCCGGGGCGTGCAGGCGGAACTCGGCCAGCAGCTTGTCCGCCGGAAAGGCGAACATGCCGCTGTTCCAGAGCCAGCCGCCTTCGGCAAGATACCGCTGCGCCGTGGCCAAGTCGGGTTTTTCGACAAAGGACTCCACTTTGCCGTCCGCTGCCCGGCGGATGTAGCCGTAGCCGGTTTCCGGGCGGTCAGGGACTATGCCGAAGGTGGTCAGCCAGCCCTGCTCCGCCTGCGCCTGCGCCTTGGCCACGGCGCGGACAAAATCGTCAGGCCGGGCGATGAGATGATCCGCAGGCAGCACCAGCAGGAGGAGGTCTTCCTGCGCCTGCTGGCGGGCGAAGAGGGCCGCGCCGCAGACCGCCGGGGCCGTGTCCTTGCCCAGCGGCTCCAGCAGCAGACGGCAGTCCGGGAAGAGCTTCAGCGCGTCAACCTGATTCTTGGTCAGAAAACGATGCTCCTCGCCAACCACGATAAGCGGCGGCAGCAGCCCCGGCAGCAGGCCGACCCGGATCAGGGTGGTTTGCAGCAGAGTCTGCTCTCCGGTCAGACAGAGAAGCTGCTTAGGATACAGCTCGCGGGAGAGCGGCCAAAGCCGGGTGCCGGTGCCGCCGGCTAAAATGACAGGCTGAATGCGCATGATCTGACTGATTCCATATAAAAAAGGAAAGAAAAAAGGGGACGCTCGGCGCGTCCCCTCTGATCCGGCTCAGACGGGGCCGGACTGCCATACGCTGATCTTACTGATAAATGCCAAGAGCCTCAAGGGTTTCTTTGGTCATTGATCCGCCGACCGCCAGCCCTTTGGCTTCTTGGAATTTCCAAATGGCCTGCTTGGTCTTGTCATGCAGGATGCCGTCCGCCGGACCTGCGTCATAGCCCGCCTGAATCAGGACATTCTGCACTTTACCGATCAGGCTGGAATGGCCCTTGCCGTCATCTTGGCAGATCGCCTCTTGCCGCCAGACCAGCACCGGCCTGCACGCCTGCACTTTCTGCGAGACGCAGTCATAAACCGGAGCACCGGGCTGGCAGGTCTTGTCATACAGGGGCACTTGGGCCGTGACCATGCCGTTTCTGCCCGGAACCGGAAACTGCACCGGCTTGCCGGACTCACAGGCACTCTCCATCACAGCAACTTTTTTATAAACAGGAGGCTTAGTCATCACTGTGATCTCCTCGACAGTGCAGCTCGTCTCAGGCGGCGGCAGCTGCGGCGGGATGCCGATTTCAACATTGTAGGGAACCACCACCGGCGGCATGGTCTGTTCGGTGAAACGGCAGCCCTTGTCCGCGCAGGCCAAGCCTCGGATTTTTCTTGTCAGCGGCCCTTTGGTCTCGCTGCACACGGCAGAGCAGTCGGTCATGCCGGAGCCGTTGGGCGGACAAGGCGTGGCTTTGCGGTAGAGATGCTCCCAAGGCGACTGCGCCTGCACGGTGATCTCCGTCGAAGTCATGCTTCCGGGCACGCCGGTCGGCTTGGCGTAAGGGAAAGACAGGTGATGCTGCTGAGTTCTGTAGGTGGGCAGCAGCACTTTTTCAGGATGCGGCACGCATTTTTTGATCCGCAGCTTGCCGTACTCGGCCTCAGCGACTTTCACATACTGCTCGCCTGCCTTTTTTTGCTTGTCGCAGTCCGCCGCAGGAATTTTGTAGCCGTAGGAAGGCTTGCGCAGCTCAACTTCTTTGGAGACTGTCTTGGAGCCGCCTTGGCGGACAACCGGGGTCGGGCAAGGCTGGCAGGTCTGCACCGGCTTGGTCACTGTTCTGAATTTGGCGGAAATGATGCACTGAGACCAGCACTCGCCGGGCTTGATAGGCGGCGAGCATTTGCCGTCCGGGCAGTCGGGCTGCGGACAGACCGGCGGTGGCGTGTTGCGGCATTCCCCGTTCGGCCCTGGAGGATTCTGCGGCTGACAGTGACTGCCGTCGGGCTTTTTCTGCTGCTCCTGTGCGCCGATGACGTATTGTTCATCCTCAATAATGACAGGTTCTTCTCCAGTGAAAGTTTCCTGCGCCGCAGCAAGGCTCAAGTCCAAGCCCAGCAGGGCAAAGATCATCGCTCCAGCAGTCAAATTCCTCTTTCTCATGCGTTCCTCCTGTTTTTTATGCAATAATGTTACTGAAGCGGCATCATGCCGCTTCCGGGAAGCCTGAGTAAAAAAGTCTTCCAGCCGCTTCCCAAGTTTCTGTTTCCGCGCCAACTGGGCGTTGCGCAGATATTTTTTAGCGCAACAATGTGGTGCGCCCATCTTGTTTGTAATAAATATTGACCTGAAATACAACTTTTTTTATAATTAAATGTTCAAATAATTCCGCCGCCGTCCACGCGGAACTGGCAATGTTTTTATTGCGCTGATTCAATTCATTATTTTCGCTCGCCCTCAGCATCTCCTCCAACCTTTGCCAAAAACCCCTCTTCCATGCAATGCAAACAGCTGCTCCGTCTGGTGAAAGAATGGCACACGCACGTCAAGCAGGAAACCATGGCTCCGGGCCGCATGATGCAGTTTGTGGACAGCCATGTCAAAGAATGCCCTGTCTGCCGTGAAGACAGCCTTCTGCCGCGCGAAATTGAACAAATCAGGGAGCATGTCATGCCGGATCTGAAAAATAAAGGCTCCCGCGCCAACGAAGACCTCTTCACCCCCGACATCTTTCCGGCAGATGAGCCGGACAACGACCCGCCGGACGACGCGGCGGCGGACGGCCTGTTCTGACCGCCCTTTCCGCCCCGCCCAGCATGGGCCGAAAAAACTGTTTGACAGTTTTTCCGGCCCATGCTTGAATAATCCGAGCCTGTGCTTGCCTGCTTTTTTCATCTCATTTTCACCCTGCTGTTCTTAACTCATGGCTGCTAAAGCAAAAAATTCGGTCTGGGCTTTTCTCGCCTCAGTGCAGCTAGCCCTGATCCTCATCGGCCTGCTTGCCTCCACCTCGATCATCGGCACGGTCGTGCAGCAAAACAAACCGCCAGAGCATTACGTTGAAACTTGGGGCAAAACCGGCGCGGCGGTGATCGATGCGCTGCATCTTGACAACATGTACAATTCGGTCTGGTTTCTGCTTATGCTGGGCGCGTTCAGCCTGAACCTGACTGTATGCAGCATCGACCGGCTGCCAGGCGTGATCCGTCAGGTGCGCAAAGACAATCTGGATAACAGCCCGGAGCAGCTGCTGAAGATGAAACTGCGGCATCACGCCCAAGTCGGCGGCTCTGTGGAGGATGCGGCGGAGCAGGCCGCAGGCTGGCTTGGCGACAAAGGCTGGAAGACCTCGCGCCGCAGCAGCGAGGACGGCAGCATTCTCCTCTTCGCCCAAAAAGGCGCATGGGCCCGCTACGGTGTTTATGTGGTTCACATATCTATCCTGATCATCCTGCTCGGCGCGGTGATCGGCTCGCCGACCGTGGCCAAAAAAATCCTCAAAAATGAGCAATTCGCCTTCAAAGGCGGGGTGATGCTGCCGCAGACCCGCGCCACCAACCGGATCTTCTCCCATGTCGACGAGAGCGAAATTTCGCTCGGCTTTACTGTCCGCTGTGATTTCTTTGACATGCATTTTTATGACAACGGGATGCCGAAGGACTATCTTTCCGGCCTGACAGTTCTTGAAGATGGCAAAGAGGTGCTGACAACCGTCATTAAAGTCAACAAGCCGCTGACCTACAAAGGCGTGACCTTTTATCAATCGAGCTACAACGACATGCATAGCCCGATCATTCACCTGACCAATGCCGCGACCGGCAAAAAAATGGCCTTCCCGGTCCATCCGCAGCAGTACGACAAGACGCACAGCTGGCAGGAGGAAGGCGGCGGTCAAGGAATGCTGCGCATTCAGGCGGCGGAAAGCATTCCCTTGCCGGATGGTAAAGGATCGACTACGCAAATGCAAATTTGGATGATGGACGCGCAAGGGCCACCCTCAATGTTTAGTATATTTTACAATCAGCCGGTGATCATCGAACGGCCCGGCGCAAAATATGAGCTGAGCATCGGCCCGCATTACGCCACCGGCCTGCAAGTTGCCAAGGACCCCGGAGTCTGGTGGGTCTACAGCGGCTGCGCCCTGATGCTGATCGGCCTCTACGCCGCCTTTTTCATGTCGCATCGGAAGATGTGGGTGCTGATCCGCCGCGAGGAGGACGGGCAGACGGAAGCGGTCTTCGCCGGAACCGCCAATAAAAACAGCGCGGGCTTCGCCGAAACGTTCTCCGCGCTTGCTGAAAATTTTGGCAGAAAAAGCAACTGAACGTCCAGCGCAACGACCAGAACTCATTCACAGACAATCCGCCATGATCACCAGCTCTCAGCTTTTCGGCATCACGACACTGGCCTACCTGCTCTCGTCCGCCTTCTACATTGGCCTGTTAGTTTTCCGGCAGCGCAAGGCGGGTCAGATCGGCCTCGCGCTGGCCCTGTTCGGCATTCTCGCACAGACCGTCGGCCTTGGCCTGCGCTGGCGCGAGTCCTATCAGCTCGGCATCGGCCATGCGCCGCTGACCAATATGTACGAATCGCTGCTTTTTTTCGCTTGGTGCACGGCGATCATCTATGTTCTGCTGGAGATCAAATTCAAGCATCCGGTGATCGGTTCTTTCGCCATGCCGATTCCTTTTATCACCTTGGCCTACACATCAGTGGACAAGGGCCTGAGCAAGGATATCAGCCCGCTGGTGCCCGCCTTGCAGTCCAACTGGCTGATCGCCCACGTCATAACCTGCTTCATAGGCTACGCGGCCTTTGCCGTGGCCGCCGGTCTGGGCATCATGTATCTGATCAAGCATTTTTCCCAAAGCGGCGGCTCTTCCGACAGCAGCAGCGGCATCCTGCCGGAGCTGCGGACCTTGGATGACCTGATCCATAAAACCATCATCTTCGGCTTCATGTGGCTGAGCGCGGGCATCATCACCGGCGCAGTCTGGGCTAACGAGGCGTGGGGCACCTACTGGAGCTGGGATCCAAAAGAGACGTGGTCTATCATCACTTGGTTTGTCTACGCCCTGACCCTTCATGCCCGTTTCACGCGGGGCTGGAACGGCGCGCGCATCGCTTGGCTGGCACTGCTTGGTTTTGTTTCCGTGTTTTTCACCTATTTCGGAGTCAACTACTGGCTTTCAGGGCTGCACAGCTACGGATCCAACTGACCTGCTCTCTGAAAAACAACCGCTTTCCCTGCTTGACAGAATTCTTTTGCCAAGTCAATGTGAAGAAAAAAGCAGGCGGCTTTCGGATATTTTTTTCACAAGGGACGATTTTTTATGCAAAAGGCATTGATTTTCGGCGCGGCTTTGGCACTGATTTGCAGTGCAGGTTTTGTCTCTGTTATCTCCGCTCAGGAAGATCAGGTGCCGGAACATCTCGTCATCATTGACGGCACCAACAAATCCATGAATCCTGCATATTTTTCGCACCGTGATCACCAAGATCGCCTGAAGGACTGCGGCATCTGCCATCACGGCAGGACTGCGGACGGCAAGCAGGAGCCTTACAAGGCGGGCGTGACGAAACTACAGAAATGGGTGGTGGCTAAATAGAAAGTGATGCCCTTAATTTGAGATTATAGCGAACAATAAAGAGGCGTGTTGCGAGTTCATG
>JAABPV010000087.1 GCA_011391865.1 Desulfobulbaceae bacterium
AAGAAAACTTGGCTGTTCGACAGATGAGATTTTTCAGCAACCATGCTTATAGTCAATTTATTGTGCTACGGCTATAATCAACAGAGCCGAGCAGGTAGGTGTTGATGATCTTGTCTCTGGCGATGTTGTCGCCGCTGAAGCTGGCTTGGCGCACCGAATTGTCCGTGGTGACAGTCTTGTTGCCAGCCACGTTGTCGCCGCTGCCGCTGTGCGTCTGCCGCACAGTGCTGCCGGGCGGAGGAGCAGGCGGCGTGCTCTCTTCAGGCCAGAGCAGACCTATCCCTGCGGTCAGCGCAGCCACCGCCACGCCGCTGAAGAGCCACTCCTTGTTCTTCATGATCCAATCCAGCATGAGACAGCCTCCTCTGTAGTGCTTGCCCGCAAGCTGCGGGAATGCTTCGCTTCCGCCTGCATCAACGTACATCAGCCCGCTGCCGCAGTAAACAGCAAAAAGGAGTCACTACGGTGTCTCCTGAAGAGTGACCATAGTGACTCCCTCAGAGTCAGCATAGTGTCTCCACCAGAGTGACCATAGTATCTCCACTGGAGACAGCGTAGTGTCTCAACCGGAGTCACCGTAGTATCTCCGCAAGAGACACTATGGTGTCTCCGGCAGAGGGTGCTTTCGGGCTGGGAAGAACCGAGCGCGGGAGGAAGGTGGTAGGCAGGGGCTGAAGCGAATCTTCATTCTGCATGTTGCGTCAGCAGAGCTGCCACTTCCTCGCGCAGCTTGGGCAGCTCCTTGATCGCAATGGCCCAGATGATGCTGCTTGAAACTGTGTCGTAGCCATGAATGACCCGGTTGCGGGTATCGACGATGCGGCGGGCGTTGGCAATCTGGAAGTCCGGCTTCAGCTTGAGAATGCGGCTCATTGCCTCGCCGATGATCTCGATGTTGCGCTCCACCGCCCGCCGCGTTTTGAGGTCTCGCTCAAAGGCAAGATAGTTGCGGGGTTCAGGAAGGAAGGAGACTATCTCATCAATGGCGGCCAGCATGTCATGCAACCACACAGCGATGTCTTTATCCATAAATCAGCACCTTGGTCTCGTTGATCCGCTGACGCAGGCAGGGATTGCGCAGCTCCTTCTCCTCCAGCAGGTCTATGCTGCGGCTGAAGAGCTGCTCAAGCGCGAACTTGAGCGCGAAATACGTGTCCGCATACGAGAGCGGGTCTGCATCGTCAATGTCAACGATGAGGTCAATGTCGCTGCTCTGCTTGAAGTCCTGCCGCAGGACAGAGCCAAAGGCCGCAAGGCTCCGCACGTGGTGCTTCCGGCAGAGCTGTTGCAGGTTATCCTTGTGCTGTTCGGTGAGAGTCATTTGTTTGTCTATAGCTGCCGTGCAATCAGAGCCTCAATCTCGGCAATCAGTGCAGGCAGGTTGGGCTGGTGAAAGCTCATGCTGGGAGCAGTAATGCGGTTTTGCTTGATGTTCGGCGGAATATGCTTGTGATGTGGGTGCCTTCGATGGCGCAATTCATGCAAACTCCGCAAGAGACACTATGGTGTCTCCGGCAGAGGGCACTCTTCATGCGCATCAGCCGCTCAAGCTGACGCAATCCACAAAGCTGCTGGCCAGAATGAGCGGATCGTTGGTGAGGAGCGGCAGGCGCAGATGCCGCGCTGTGCCTGCAATCAGCCGGTCGTGCAGCTCAGGGATGTCGGGGATGTCAAAGGCGCATTCGATGATCTCCAGCGACAGCCTCTCCTCCCGGTAGTTCAGGGAGTCTTCCAGCACGGCCCGAAGGTCTTTGACAGAGACAGAAATCCGTCCTTTCTCATGCAGATACCCTATCTCAAACAGGACGACCGCCGGGATGATGATCAGGTCTTCCCCTGCGTCCGCCCTGTTGAAAATCAGGTCGGCAGCTTTGCTGATGCCTTTGCCGCCGCTGAGGAAACGCACCAGCGCCTGCGTGTCCGTGACGTATTTATTCATCTGCGCTGGACTCATCTAAGAGATGCGCCGCCGACCTGCTTTGCAGCTCCTTCAAGTCCTGCTCAAGCTGATCGTACTCCACGGCAGTCCCCTTGAACATGCCGCCGAGCTTCGCAATCCGCTTCTGCTTGTTCAGGAAGACCACCAGCACGCTGACCGGTTCGTGGAACGGCGGCGTTTCCGCTAGCTCAACGGCACCGTTCCGGTACACGCCTTCTATGGCGCAATTCATGCAAGCTCCTCCCCGCTCTCCACCGCCCCGTCCTCCTCAAGCTCCACATCCCCAGAAGAGCGCGCCAAGATGGACATGTCCACCACGCGCTCGCCCTCACCGAGGTTGATCATACGCACGCCCTGAGTGTTGCGGCCAATCACCCGCATTGAGTCCATCGGCATCCGAATGACCTTGGCCGAGTTGGCAATGAGCATCACTTGGTCGCTGTCCTCCACCTGCAAGGCACCGACCACCATGCCGTTGCGGTCGCTGGTCTTGATCGTAGCCACACCCTTGCCGCCACGGCTTTGCAGGCGGTACTCGGACACTGCGGTGCGCTTACCGTAGCCGTTCTCCGTCACGGTGAGGATGGACGTTGACTCGCACTCGCTCTTCTTCAGCACCACCGCGCCGACCACCGCATCGTCGTCTGTTAGGGTGATGCCCTTGACTCCACTCGCGATGCGGCCCACTGTGCGCACGTCATCTTCTTGGAAGTGAATGGACATGCCCTGCCGCGTGACAAGGAAGACCTCATCCTCGCCGGAGGTGATGGCCGCGCAGAGGATCTCGTCGTCCTCGCGGATGGTCAGGCCGATCTTGCCCTTGCGCATGGGCCGCTTGTACTCGGCAATGCTGGTCTTCTTGATGATGCCCTTCTTGGTCACAGTGAGGATGGAGAGAGCCTCGTCGGCATGGGCAAGGTCAGCCACCGGCAGGATGGCCGCCACCTTCTCGCCCTCGCCCAGCTCCAGCAGGTTGACGATTGCCCGCCCTTTGGCCGTGCGTCCGCCTTCAGGCAGCTCATAGACCCTGCGCCAGAAGACCCGGCCTAAGTTGGTGAAGAAGAGGAAGGTGTCCAGCGTCGAGGCGGTGTAGAGGCCGGAGACGAAGTCATCCTTCACGTCGGCCATGCCTGCCACGCCCTTGCCGCCGCGCCGCTGCGCCCGGTAGAGGCTGAGGGCGTTGCGCTTGATGAAGCCGTTGTGCGAGACCGTGACCACCATCTCCTCGTCGGCGATCATGTCTTCCGGCAGGATCTCGTCCGGCATGTCGATGATCTCGGTGCGGCGGCTGTCGCCGTACTGCTCGCGGATCTCGCGGAACTCATCGCGGATGATCTGCATGACCAGCGCGTCATCAGCCAGCACGCTCTTGAGATACGCGATGCGCTCGCCCACCTCGGCATACTCCTGCATGATCTTGTCGCGCTCCAGACCTGTGAGGCGTTGCAGGCGCATGTCGAGTATCACCTGCGCTTGCAGCTCGGACAGGGCGAAACGCTCCATCAGCCCGGCCTTGGCATCACTTGGCCCAGCAGCGGCCCGCACCAGCTCAACCACTGGGTCGAGGTTGTCCAAGGCGATCTTCAGTCCTGCCAAGAGATGGGCGCGTTCCTCGGCCTTGCCCAAGTCAAAGGCGGTGCGGCGGTACACTACGGTGCGCCGGTGCTCGACGAAGTGAACGAGCAGCTGCTTGAGGTTGAGGATCTCCGGCCTGCCATTGACAATGCAGAGCATGATCACTCCGAAGCTCTTTTGCAGCGGCGTGAGGGTGTAGAGCTGATTGATGGTCACGTCGGGATTCTCATCCCGCTTCAGGTCCATGACAATGCGCAGGCCGTCGCGGTCAGACTCGTCGCGCACATCAGCGATGGAGGTGATGCGCTTCTCCTTCATCAGCAGGGCGATGCGCTGCACCAAGTCCGCCTTATTCTGCTGGAACGGCACTTCCGTGACCACGATGGCCTCGCCCTCGCCCTTCTTGCGCCGCTCTACGTGCAACCTGCCACGCATCACCAGCCTGCCGCGTCCGGTCTCGTAGGCTTCGCGGATGCCTGCCCTGCCGCAGATGAAGCCGCCTGTCGGGAAGTCCGGGCCGGTGATGTGCTCGGCCAGTTCCGGCACCGTAATCTCTGGGTTCTCCGTCAGGGCGACGAGCGCGTCCATCATCTCGCTCAGATTGTGCGGCGGGATCTTGGTCGCCATGCCCACCGCAATGCCTTCCGAGCCATTGAGCAGCAGGTTCGGGATGCGGGCGGGCAGGACAGTCGGCTCCTGCTGCGAGCCGTCGTAGTTGGGGATGAAGTCCACCGTGTCCTTGTCAATATCCGCCACCAGCTCCTGATCCAGCCTGCTCATGCGGGCCTCGGTGTAGCGCATGGCCGCTGCTGAATCGCCGTCCATGGAGCCGAAGTTGCCTTGGCCGTCCACGAGCGGGTAGCGCAGGGAGAAGTCCTGGGCCATGCGCACAATGGTGTCGTACACCGCTGTGTCGCCGTGCGGGTGGTATTTGCCGATCACATCGCCGACAATGCGCGCGGACTTGACGTAGGGCCGGTTGTGGAGGGTGCCCAGCTCGCGCATGGCGTAGAGGCAGCGCCGGTGCACCGGCTTGAGGCCGTCGCGCACGTCCGGCAGGGCGCGGCCAACAATCACGGACATGGCGTAGTCCAGATAGGACTTGCGCAGCTCCTTCTCAATGTCAACGGTCTGTATTGCTTCGGGCAGGATTTCGTCCTGCGCTGCTTCTGCTGTGGTCATGCCTTGCCTTGTTTCGTGGTTGCCGGCTGCGGGTCAGCGCAGGCCGTTCTCATGGAAGAATGCGCTGTACTTCTTGTCTGTGCCCTTGATGTGGCCTTGCAGCCAGTCGCGCAGGAAGTACAGGGTGTCTATGGAGACCGTCAGGCGGCCTCCCTCAAAGTCGGTCTGGAACTCAGTCACCTTCTTGACAAAGGCGGCGTGCTCCTTCATGTGCGCCGCTGCATCAGGGTATCTGAACTGGGCGAAGTATTTTTCCTCCACCTTGAAATGGCTGTCGGTGTAGCTGATCAGGCCGCTGAGGATCCTGCCCATCACGTCCTTGCCCTTGCCGCTCTTCATCGCGTCGTGCAGCTCGTTGATCATCACCACCAGCTTCTGGTGCTGCCTGTCGATCTCCGCCACATGGACGCTCAGGCTCTCGTCCCAAGTTATCAGACTCATCTCGCCACCTCCCGGTTGTTGTTATTGTTTCTGCAAACTGACCAGTTCATCGCTGGACAAGCCTGTGCTGGCAGCGATGACCTCCAGCGCGATGCCATGCGCCAGCAGGCTGCGGGCAATGGCGAGCTTTGCCTCGCGCTGCCCTTTTTCCATGCCTTGCTCTAAGCCTTTCGCCATGCCCTTTTCCATGCCTTTTTCCATGCCCTTCGCCAGTCCGTCCTTCTCCGCCTTGATCAACGCACCCTGTTGAAGCATGATGAAGTCCCGGCGTTTGAATTGCACTTCCAGCTCCTCCTCGCTCAGGGCGGCGGTGTTGGCCAAGTCAAACGCCTCCAGCAGCGGCAGCTCGGTGAAGGTCTTGGGGATGAAGTCGAGTGCGCCTGCGTTCTTGATGAAGTAAATCCACTTGTCCGTGACCGTGCGCAGCTCCTCCTCACCTTTCTTGAACTTGGGCAGCTCGACAAAGATCAGCTCGATCTCATCGCTGTACTGGACAAGCTGCTCCTTCTCCCGCAGGTTCCAGTACGAGATCACCTTGTCAAAGTCCTTGAACATCTCGAAATCGGTGATGGTCAGGGCAATGACCGGCTCCAAGCCCGCATACTGCTGCGAGCGTCTGAGCTGCGAGGAATACAGTTTGGCGGCATTGTACAGCACCCGCTTCTCGAAGCCCTCAACATTGAGCACCTGCATCTCAATGATGACTTTGGCGCGGTTAGATAGCACCGCCTTCACGTCAACATAGCTGTCCTTCATGCCCTTCAGCGGCGGCACCTGATACGGATCAACAATGATCAGATCAGTGATTCTCTCGTCGCCAAAGTCAATTATGGCGTTGAGGAAGTCAATCAAGATGCTTTTTGACTGCTCGCTGCCAAAGACCCGCTTGAAGGCGAAGTCGGTTCTCACGTCAAGGAATTGCATCTCAAGCCTCTTTTTTCACAAGTTGCATTCAGCAGAAGGAAAAGGCCCGCTGCTAATGGCGGACGCTCTTCATGCAGTATATCCGCTTGACGGCCCCGGAAGCCAGCACTGCCGCGCTTTTTCCGCATTTAGCTGGCAGCGGGGCCGCTGCGGCTTGGTGAGGGCGTTGATCTGCGGCTGCCATTGAATCGTTGTCATGCTGATGCTCCTATGCAGAGGGAAAGACACGGAATGCGCGGCGCTTCTGTCAGACTAAAACGGCGCGGCGGCGTTGTCAACAGGATTCCGCCGCAGACCGCCAAGCACGGTCGGCGGTTACGGTCAAGGCTGCTGCGCGGATGCTTCATGCCGACGGCTTTGCCTTGTTGGCCGCCAGCAGCCGTTCTGCTTGATCAAGATAGCCTTGCAGATGCGGTGCCTCCTTGCACAACGGGATGAGAATATCCCGCGCCTCCTGCGCATACGCAATAGACTTGGCTTTGTCAGGCACATTTTGCAGGTGGAAGATGCTCAGGTTGAACAGCGTCTGCGCCACATTTTCGAGAAATGCTTTCGGCTCGGCCTCGGCAAGGCTGCGGTATATCTTCAGTGCTTCCTCAAGTTCTTTCAGGGCCGGGCCGTAATCCTTGGTATCAGCATGAAGAAGAGCCAGATTGTTCAGGGTGCCTGCCACATACGGGAGAAATGCTTTCGGCTCAGTTTCGGCAAGGCTGCGCCTGATCTTCAATGCTTCCTCAAATTCTTTCAGGGCCGGGCCGTAGTCTTGGGTCTGATAATGCAGGGCAGCCAGATTGTTCAGGGCTATTGCCACATAAGAGAGAAAGGCTTTCGGCTCGGTCTCAGCAAGGCTGCGGTACAGCTTCAATGCTTCCTCGTATTTCTTCAAGGCCGGGCCGTAGTCTTGAGTGGCATCATGAAGCGAGGCCAGATTGTTCAGGGTTGTTGCCACATCCGGGAGAAATGCTTTCGGCTCGGCCTCAGCAAGGCTGCGCCTGATCTTCAGTGCTTCCTCATATTCCTTCAGGGCTGGGCCGTAGTCTTGGGTGTCGCTATGCAGGTTAGCCAGATTGTTCAGTGTATTTGCCACATCCGGGAGAAATGCTTTCGGCTCGGCCTCGGCAAGGCTGCGCCTGATCTTCAGTGCTTCCTCATATTCCTTCAGGGCTGGGCCGTAGTCTTGGGTCTGAGCGTGCAGGAGGGCAAGATTGTTCAGGATACCTGCCATATCCGGGAGAAATGCTTTTGTCTCGGTCTCGGAAAGACTGCGGTAGATCTTCAATGCTTCCTCATATTCCTTCAGGGCTGGGCCGTAGTCTCGGGTATAATAATGCAGGTTGGCAAGATTATTCAGAGTCATGGCCATATCCTTGAGAAATACCTTTGGCTCGGTCTTGACAAGACTGCGAAAGAGCTTCAGCACTTCCTCGTATTCTTTCAGCGCTGGGCCGTAGTCGTGGGTCTGAGTATGCAGGTTGGCCAGATTGTTCAGGGTGCTTGCCACCTTCGGGAGAAATACTTTTGGCTCAGTCTCAGCGTTTTTGCGGACCTGCTGCAAGACTTCTTGAAACAGCAGCTCCGCTTTGCTGAAGGCATTATTCTGATAGAGGAAGACAGCGTAGGCGTGCAGCACCTCCTCCGTCCGTGCCGCAGCAAGTGCCTGCGTGAAATACCCATCTGTCCGACGGAACCTGTCCTCTCCCTCTGCCAGCGGCGTGACTAAGGAAAGCTGCGCCTTGAGCAGGAACTCAGTCGCCCTGTCCGCTAAGTCCTGCTCAATGGCTGCCAGCTTGTCTTTGGCCGCAGTCTGCTCCAGCTTCAGCCGGTCAACGTCGCGCTCAATCTCCTCAGCTTTGAGCACGGCATCCGCTTCCCTGAACTCGCCTTTTTCAAAGTGCTCCTTGGCCCGCCGCAGCCGCTCTGTATTGATGGGAATGCGGGTGATCTGCTCATGTATGCGGAAGACCTGCACCTTGAAGTCCGCCAGCTGCTTGCGCAGCTCTTCCAGCTTGGCGGACTGCTTCAAGCGCAGGTCGGCGCGCTCCGAGGGAATGCCTGCCAGCAGCTCTTCTCCGTCCTTGATCTCAGCCATGAGCTGCTGATAATCCACGGAGCCGAGCAGGTAGTTGTTGATGATCTTGTCTCTGCCGATGTTGTCGCCAGAGACATTGTGCTGCTGATGCTGATCAAACATGGCTCACCTGTTGACGTTCTTATCCCTGCCCACGTTGTCGCCATTGACGTTGGTTTGATGCAAAGAATGTGTGCCAGCCTCATCCTTGCCCTTCTTCGGCCAAAGCCAGCCAACGGCTGCAACCAGCGCAACAACACCGATGCCCTCAAACAACCAATCCTTGTTCGCTATGATCCAATCCCACACGATCCGCCCTCCTCGTGTCCTGTTTGTTTGCTGTCCGCGACCGCCAAAGCAAACAGGGACTCGGCCTGCGCCAAGTCCCTGCCGTGTTGTCGCTGCTGCGGGAGGCCGCCCTTACACGGTCAGATCCTCGCGCACCCGCTTGCGCGGCCCGCCGTGCCCGGCAGTTGACCAGTCGCGGACAGGCGCGGCGGCGGTCAGCTCCTGCTGGCGCTCCAGCCTGCCCATGCGGTCATAAATCATCTGCCAGACGCAGTCGGTCTCAGTGTTGATCTCGCAGCGGCCATTGGCCGAGCCGCCGCAGGGGCCGTTCATCAGGCTCTTGGCGCAGCGGGCCACCGGGCAGAGGCCGCCGGTGAAATGCAGCACGCAGTGGCCGCAGCCCGCGCACATCTCCTTCCACACGCCCTGCTCGGCAGAGCCGCCGAAGAAGGTGGTGTTGAGCGCCGGGTAGACATGCTCGGCGGGGCGCAGGTTGGCGATGAAGTTCACGCCCACGCCGCAGGCGGTGGAGAGGATCGCGTCGTACTGGCCAGCGTATTGGTCAAGGCCGTCGATGTACTCCTTGTCGCACTGGCGCACGAGCGAGGCCGTGGCCACTTCCGCCTCCTTGCCTTCCTTGCGCAGGCCGAGGCGCACCAAGGAGGCGAGGATCTCGGCTTCGCGCTCGCCGCCTGCCGAGCAGACAGTGACGCAGCCCTTGCAGGCCAGCACGAGTATCTTCCTGCTGTCCCGCAGCATCTTCAGTATTTCCGCCAGCGGCTTCCGTTCAGCTACTATCATGGGTGTTCTCCTCAAACAGGTCTTGGTGTCAGGCCGCCTTGCGGCAGAAGGGGCTTTTCCCCAGCCTACTGGTCAGCGCGTTCATCTCCTCGGCGGCGGCGATGAATTCCGGGTGCAGTCCGCGCTCCAGATGATACATGCGCACACGGTCCGCCTCAACGCCCAGCTCGGCCAAAGCCTTGCGCACTGCGGCGACCCGCTTGGCCGCGCGCTGGCTGCCTTTGACGTTGTGGCAGCCCTCAGCCGGGCAGCCGACCACATAGACTGCGTCCGCGCCGTCCTCAAAGGCCTTGAGCAGGTCGGTCTCCTCCAGCTTGCCGGTGCAGGCCAGCCGGGTCAGAGTGATGTTGGCCGGGAAGTTCAGCTCGCCCAGCACCTTGCCGCCTTCGGCGCAGCTCTGCGCTGCGGCGTAATGGCAGGTGAAAAGCCGGATGTCTGGTGTGAAGCTCATGGCAGCCTCCTTAGTTCGCGCCGCAAGCAGCTAAGAGCCGCTCGTCTTCGGACTGGTTGAGAGTGATGGCCTGGGCAGGGCACTCACCCGCGCAGATGCCGCAGGCGCGGCAGGCCGCCGGGTCGATGTGCGCTACGCCGCCCGCGTCGATCTTGGGCACGCCCCACGGGCAGACGCGGACGCAGGTCAGGCAGGAGACGCAGAGGTCGCGCTCGACCTTGGCGGCCTTGCCCTTCGCCACGAGCTGGTCAAGGCTGACATGGCCTTTCTTCAGGGCCAGCCCGCGCAGCACGGTCATGATGTCGGCGAATCCGACATTCTGAGGGCAGACGGGCACGCAGCTCCGGCAGCCGGAGCAGTGCCAGATCAGCTCGGAGGAGAGCAGCCGCTCCTCCATGCCCATGCGGATCATGTGGATGATCTTGCGGGGATCATAGGCGGGAATTGCCATGCTCACCGGGCACGCGCCGGAGCACGCGCCGCAGGCGAAGCAGGAGTTGAGATGCCCGCCGCCGGGTTCAGCGGCCACTTCGGCGCTGAAGCGGGGATTCATTGCAAACACTTTCTGAGACATGCGGCAGCCTCGCTGGACAGTTGCGTTGCCGGAGCAACAATATAGGGAAATACGAATGAGCGGATTCAGTGTGCGACCAGCAATAACTAACGCATTTTGGCGGGTTTGTCAATGAAAGGCTGCGCTATGCCGCGCCGAGGAAGCTGCTGGTCTCCTGAATCAGCCGCTGCAGCTCCTCGATTTTGACCGCCGCGTCAGGGCAGCTGCTGTCCAAGGTCAGGGCGCGGCGGTACATGATCAGGGCGCGGGTGTGCCACTGGCCGCTCATGTAGCTGCGTCCGGCGGCGCAGAAGCCAAGGCCGGGCCTGCCGGGGAACATGTCCTGAAAGACAGATTCGAGGGTCTCGCCCCACAGCTCCTCCACCATGTCCTCGCGCTCGACTAAAAAGCGGACGAGCAGGTGGTTGCCGGAGAGCAGAGGCAGTATAGTGCGGAGCATGTTGCTGGTCTGGCCGAAGAGCATGGCTAACTGCTCCATCTGGCGCATGACATCCACCGCCACCCGCCGCACCAGCCCTTTGCGGTCAATGACCCGGCGCAGGCGGAAAGCCGAGGCGGCCAAGCCGCCGCTCCAGAAGGCGGCCGAGCCGTAGCTGTTGAGTATCTGCACGTCCTCCTTGAGCTTGACCGCCTCATGGAAGATGGAGCCGATCAGCCATTCGATCAGGGAGTCCTCCAGCTGCTGGGCCGGGCCGCCTTCGGGCCAGATCTGCTGACAGAGGTCGCGCAGCAGCCAGAGCTGGCCTTTTTCCGACTCTGTGCCGACCATCACTGAGAGCTGGTCCCAGATGCTGCATTTCTCATGCTGTTCGCTGCTGATCAGCAGGCAGCAGGCTTCGCCGCGCCGGGTGGTGCGGCAGTGGCAGTAAGACTGATACAGGGCCTGAAAGGCGGGCATCAGATTGAAGAAATCAGCAAAGACCTGACGGATGAAAAAATCTCGCTGCCGCTCAAACCAGCTGACGCGGAGAGAGCTGCGGAAGGCGGGCGGGAGAAAGGCGGACATCGGCGGTCAGCGCAGGGCCTGCCGGTAGAGGGCGAGATAATCCTGCATCACCCGCTCCCACGTGTGCCGCTCGTGAATGCGCCCGACAGCGGCCCGCCGCATCGCGTCCAGCCGGGCCGGATCGCTGCGGTGCAGACCCAAGGCTTGCTGCATAGCTGCGGCCAAGGCTTCCGGCGCGTGCTCCTGATACGCGAAGCCGGTTTCGCCGTCAGCAACTTTGACCAAGCCGCCGACGTGATGCACGACCGGCAGATTGCCGAAGAGCTGGGCGATGTAGTCGGTCAGGCCGCAAGGTTCATAGAGCGAGGGAATGAGGAAGAAATCTCCGGCGGCGTAGATTCGGTTGGCCAAGGCCGGGGCGTATCCTTGAAGGAAGCAGAGCCGCCCGCCGCCCGCTGCGGTCATTTCCTTCAGATGCTCCTCCAGATATTTCTCGCCGCTGCCGAGAATCAGGGTCTGAAAGCCGGTCTCGCCGGTGGCGGCTAAGAGAATCAGGGCCTTGAGCAGCACGTCCACGCCTTTCTGCGCGGTCAGTCTGCCGATGAAGGTGAAGAGCGGCAAATCCGGCTCAAAGCGCAGGCTGCCGTGCTGCGTCACTTTGCCCCAGTCCTGCCCTTCGCCGCAGGCCGCCAGCAGCCGCTCCTTGCAGACGCGCTTGCCGTGCAGCTCGCCGGAGGCCGGATCAAAGGCCGCGTCAAGGCCCAGCTTCCCGGCCTCGCGGGGATTGAAATCCTCCGGGCAGATGCCGTTGGTGATGCCTGCCAGCGTCACGCCTTTGCGCAGGAGATGATGACCCAGCCAGCCGGTGCGGCTGTCCTCCTCGCTTTTTTGCAGTTCGCGGGCGTAGTTCTCGCTGACCGTGTTCATCACCGCATAGCCAGCGGCGGCGGCAAAGGGATCAAAGCAGCTGTTGAAGATGCCAGAGCGCACCACCGAAGGCGGCAGGCCGGTGACAGCCTCGGCGAATTCGATGTCCGCCACTTCTTGGTGATAGCCCATGCCCGCGTTGTGGATGGTCACTGCCGCGCCGGTGCGGCAGAACCAGTGCCGCCATCCTTCATTTTCGCGCATCATCGCGGGCAAAACAGCGGCGTGGCCGTCGTGGCAATGGATGATGTCCGGGCGGAAATCGAGCAGAATCAGCAGCTCCAGCGCGGCCTTCTGGAGGAGGATGTTCATGGCGAAGTAGTCAAAATGCCCGACCCCGGCCTGCTGCCAGCTCTTCTGCGCCTCCTCCTCGGCGGTGTAGGTGTAGACCCCGTGCTTTTCGGCAAAACGTTTTGAATCGAGCAGATAGACGGTCACGCCCCGTATATTCCGCTGCCAGACGCTGACTTCCTCGCGCCGCTCTCTCCCCGGATAGTTCATGTCTACCTCAAAGCTGGAGGCAGGCTTTCTGGCGGCCTCGCGGCAGGGACAGGGCAGCGGCAGCGGTTCAAAGCCCAGCGCGGCGGCATCCATGAAGCCGTAGAGGGGCAGCGCGGCCCGTACGTCGCAGCCGCCGTGCTGCGCCAATGCCTCGGCGAGCTGACGGCAGACATCCTTCACTCCGCCAGCTCCGGCCAATCCCTCGTACTCGCGGCTGACCATCAGGATGCGCTGCGCTCTTCGTTCTTCCAGTGGATTCATGGCTACTACTCCTTAGAATGTTTGCTGCTTGCTCACGACTTGCTGCCGCAGTAGCTGATCCGCCAGCACCAGCCGGACCATCGCTTCGCAGACCGGGATGATACGCGGAATGGCGGAGATGTCGTGGCGGCCTCCGACCTTGATCGCCACCGGCTCGTTGCGCAGATTGACGGTCTGCTGCTCCTTGCGGATGGACGGAATCGGCTTGACCGCGACCCGCAGAACCAGCTCTTGGCCGCTGCTGACTCCAGCGAGAATGCCGCCCGCGTTGTTGCTGCGAAAGCCTTCCGGCGTGAGCGGGTCGTTGTTCTCCGAGCCAAGCATCTCTGCCGCCCGGAAGCCTGCGCCGATTTCCACGCCTTTCACCGCGCCAATGGACATCAAAGCGCGGGCCAGCTCCGCATCCAACTTGTCAAACACCGGCTCGCCCAGCCCGGCAGGGCACGTTGCACGAATCTCAACAATGCCGCCCAGCGTGTCGCCTTGCTCGCGCACCTCGGCGATGCGAGCCTCCATCCGCGCCGCCGCCGCGCTGTCTGGGCAGAACAGGCTGTTTTCGCTGATCACCGCAAGATTGCGCTCTTCCGCCCAAATGCCGCCAAGAGCGACCGTATAGGCCAAGACGTTTATATTGTACTGCTTGAGCAGCTGTTTGGCAACTGCGCCCGCCGCCACCCGCGCCGCCGTCTCCCGCGCCGAGGCCCGCCCGCCGCCTCGGTGGTCGCGGATGCCGTATTTGGCCTGATAGCTAAAATCGCCGTGGCCGGGCCGGAAAATGTCCTGCAAGTCGCTGTACGATTTGGAATGCGCGTCCTTGTTGAAGATCACCAGCGAGATGGGCGTGCCAGTGGTTTTGGGACAGACCGCGTCCTTCGGCTGAAAAATGCCGGACATGATCTCGACCTTGTCCGGCTCCTGCCGGGGCGAGGTCGCGCCGCCCTTGCCGGGCCGCCTGCGCTCCAGCTCCAGCTGGATCATTTCCGGGGTAAGGTCAATGCCCGGAGGGCAGCCATCAATGACCGCGCCCAGCGCGGTGCCGTGGGATTCGCCCCACGTTGTTACCCTAAACAGGGTGCCGAAGGTGTTTCCTGCCATGATGGTGCTATATCGAAAAGTTTTTTATTCTTGCGACAGAGCTACAGCTCCAGCCGAATGAAATTGTCAGCAAATGTGACTTCTGAATAATCTATTGGAACAACTTTAAATTCTTCACATTCTACCTCGCTCTCTATTTCGCCGTTATGCAGAAAAAGCAGCACATTCTTTAAATGAGGTTGAGATACATAATGTTTTTTGATTATATCAAAAATATTTTTTATATTTTTAGCGAGCAAGCTGTTTGCATCTGGGATGGAATGCGCCAGATGCTCCTGTTCTTGCTCCTGAAAATCATCCCAGCTTGCATATTCTCCAGATGCCCACTTTTCAAAATAAAAAACAAACAGATCATGCCGCTTTATCTGCTCATCACGCAACATCACGGGGCCGTTTTTATTTTTTTCGCTCGATTTATTCCACTTGCTTTCACCCAGATAAATCACTTGGTCTGCCAAAATAATGAAGTCAAATTCACCGAATCCACTGCGGCCCCGGCCAAAACTTGGACGATAAAATATTTTGCACGAATTAGGTTCTGAATTATCCCCTATCAACATCAGAATTTCTGAGAATTTTTCTTTCAACGCCCAGAGAGTAAGAGCGTCTTCTCCGTAACCAATAAATTCCATATTGTTTGATTTGTAGTGTTAAATATTTTTAATAAAATCCACTCAGCAACCTCTTCCGTCTTTCTCCCCGCCGTATCAATCACCACATCCGAACCAGCCCGATACAGCGGCTCGCGTTCTGCTGGATTCAAGTAATAAGTGAATAAGCCATGATTTTTCTGGCATCAAGCATGAGCTACCTGAGCGAAGTCAGCTACCTGAGCGTAGCCGAAGGCAGCAGCGGTTTCGGCTACGCTCAACCGCCTTGACGCAATAAAGCGGGAACGAGATGTTTCTGAATATCAGCCGGTTGCAGATGTCATGCACTTGTTATACGAGTTCAGACACAATATGTAAAAAAATTCACACATCTTCCTTCATCAGCAGGAAAAGTCCCAGCGCGCCGACGGTCAGATGCACCGACAGCGCGGCGGCCAGCGGATTGAGATATGCCGCCTTAGCCAATGACTGCAATATCGCCCAGATGCCCCAGCAGGCGAAGGCCATGCCGCAGCTCACCGGCACGGCAAGGGAGAGATCACGGCCCCATTTCCGATAGACCAGCAGAAGCAGCGGCAGGCCCAGCAGAAGCAGCGGCAGGCCCAGCAGAATGTACGAAATGCGCCCGTAAAACTCCGCCCAAGCGGCGGCTTTTTCCTCCTTGCTCTGCTTGCCGCGCAACGCCTCGCGGTACAGCTCAAGGATGGACAGCTCGCTGCTGCGGAGCTGGGGGAGGAAGAAATCCGCCGGTTTCTCTTGGAACGGGAAGCTGCGCCAGCCGAAAATCTCGGTCTTGAACGTGCCGCCGCCGAGCGCGGTCTGCACCTGGCCGTTGTAGAGCAGCCATTTTCCTTTCTCCCAGACCGCATGGCCTGCCGCGATCAAGGTTTGCAGTTCGTAGTCCTTGTTCCACGAGGCGTAGGAGAAAAACGAATATTCGGTCTTTTTCGGATCAGGGCGGGTGAAGGAGTAGAAGTTGCTGTCGCCCTGATAATAATAGCGGCCGCTGCGGTAGATGCCGAGCGGCATCTGTCCCTTGACCTCGCGGTACCAGATGCTGGTGGTCTGGGCCGCTGTTTTCGGCAGGACAAACTGCGACAGCGCGAGCAGCAGCAAGGTGGCGGCGATGCCTGCGGCGATGACCGGGGTCACGATTTTGCGCAGCGACACGCCGCCCGCCTTGAGCGCAGTCAGCTCGTTGGAATGATTGAGCACGCCGAGCGTCACCACGCCAGCAAGGAGAATGCAGACCGGCCCCATCTGCTCGACAACAAAGGGGATGGAGAGCAGGAAAAACTTCCCCACCAAGGCCATTGATTTGCCCTTCTCCATGAAGTTGTCGATCTTTTCAAAGAAATCGATCAAAATGTAAATCGCGATGAAGCTGAGAACCAGCAGCAGGATGTTCTTGGCGAACTGCTTGAGAATGTAGCGGTTGAGGAGGTTCATTTGGCAAAGAATGGCAGGGGTATTGCAGGGGCGAAAGATTTTTTGCCCCTGCCGCAATTTTTTACTCCCTGCGCCCGCTTCAGTCAAGCATTACCCGAAAAACCCGTGTCCCATGACAGCAGCTTTTCCCCTGACCATCACCCTGCCGGTGGCCGCCGCGCCGCCCAGCCTGGGTGACAACACCGCCGACCTTGACCGATTGAAGGCCGCCTGCGCCGCCGCGCTGCCGCCGGAGCTGGCTGGCTCGCCGCTGCGGGTTCCTTTCGCCCGCATGGCCTCGCTCGCCGCGCAGTTCCGCGCCGCCGGATTCAAGGGCTGGGCGCTTGCGCACAATCTGCCCGGCCAGATAGAGCTGATTGATTTTCTACCGGAAGAGCCGCAGCAGCTGCCGGGCATTGCTTTGGATTTGGGATCAACGCATCTTGAAGCCAGCCTGATTGACCTCCGCAGCGGCAGGACGCTGGCCCGCCGCACTGCGCTCAATCAGCAGGTGGAATACGGGGCCGACATTCTTACCCGCATTTATTTTGCAGCCAAAGAGGAGAGCCTGCGCCAGTTACAGCAGGCGGCAGTTGATTCCATCAACGGGCTGACTGCGCAGCTCTGCCGCGAGGCCGCCGTTTTGCCGGAAGCAATTCGGGCGGTGGTCATCGCAGGCAACACCACGATGGCGCACCTGCTGCTTGGCCTCAGCGCGTATCATCTCTGCCGCGAGCCGTACACTCCGCTCTTCAACGCCGCTGATCCGTTTTTGGCAGCGGCAATCGGGCTGCGGCTGCATCCGCAGGCGATGACATGGCTTTTACCCAGCCGGGGCAGCTATTTCGGCGGCGACCTGATTGCCGGCATACTTGCGGTCGGCCTTGACCGGACTGAGCAGCCCGCGATGCTGATTGACGTGGGCACCAACGCCGAGGTGGTCATCGGCGGAGGCGACTGGCTGATCGCCTGCGCCGGTGCGGCTGGCCCGGCCTTGGAAGGCGGCGTGGCGCGGATGGGAATGCGGGCCGCGCCCGGTGCGATTGAGCAGGTCAGCATTGACCGCGAGAATTGGCGGCTGACGTGGCGCAGCATCGCGGACGCGCCGCCGGTCGGCATCTGCGGCTCCGGCCTGATTGACTTTGCCGCCGAGCTGTATTTAGCACGGATCATTGATCTGCGCGGCAAATTTCAGGCGGAATTCCCCGGCCAGAACGCGGCCCAGCGGCAGTTTGTCCAAGAACGCTTGCTGCGGCGCGGCGATGAGACAGCTTTTCTACTGACAGAGGGCGTGAGCGTCAATCAGACCGATTTAGACGCGATGATGCGTTCCAAGGCGGCAATGTATGCGATTCTGGAGACATTGACCGCGCAGGTTGGCCTGTCCTTCGGGGAATTGGAGCGGATTCACGTGGCCGGTGCTTTCGGCGAACACATCAGCCCGCGCCAAGCTATCACGCTGGGAATGCTGCCGGATTTGCCGCTGGAGCGGTTTCAGCCCGCAGGCAACACCTCGCTGGCCGGGGCCGAACTGCTCCTGCGCGACAGCGGCTGCTGGGAGCAGGCCAAGGCCGTCTGCCGCCGGATCACCTACCTTGAGCTGAACGTGAATCAGGATTTCATGATCCGTTTTTCCGGCTCGCGCTTCATCCCGCACACTGATCCGGGACGATTTCCTTCGGTGTCTGTTTTCCGTTGAACAAAAGCCTGCTTGCATTTCTCCGCCGCCCTGTGCTACTATTGGGCAGAGTTTCCGGGATTCCGCAGAAAAAGACCTTGCCTTGCGGAGATGCGCAGAACTGCCCCTCCGTGGACCCCAGCCGCAGGTGCCTTGTTGCAGCAGACACGCTTGGAAAAAATCGCAGGCACAGTCAACCGGAGCGAAAAGAGCCGCTGCTCCGCCCAGACCCGCCTGAATGCCTTTTACCAGCTCTTCAGCCGCACCGATCAGGTGCTGATCGTCATTGTCGCCGACCCTGATTCATTAGCCTGTGCGCTGGCGGTGAAACGGCTCCTCAGCTACCGGGTGGGCAGCGTCACCATCGGCTATCCCAACGAGATCCGGCGGCTGAACAATCTGACCATGATCGAGCGGCTGAAAATCCCCATCGAGCGGCTGCACACCCTCCAGATCAACGACTACTCGAAAAAAGTCCTGATAGATTCGCAGCCGACCCATAATCCCTGCTTTGAGAAGATGCAGTTCGCGGCAGTGATTGACCATCATCCGATCACCAAGGGCTGGGACGAGAACGTGAAGTTCATCGACATTCGCCCGGATTACGGCGCAGTGGCTTCGATGATGGTTGAATATCTGCGGGCCGCCAACATCACTCCGTCGGTCGCCTTGGCCACCGCCCTGTATTACGGCATCAAGGTTGACACCCAGAATTTTGAGAAGAAGAATCTTCAGCTGGCAGACGGCATCTCCTTCCGCTATGTCTTCAATCTCGCCAACCGCAACTTGGTGCGCAAGTTCGAGCTGACTGAACTGCGCCGCTCTGAGCTGAAATATTTCCGCACCGCCCTCAAGGAAGTCAAATCGAGCAAGGGCCGCGCCTACGCCCACCTCGGCAAGGTCAGCACCCCGGACGTGCTGGTGATCATCGCCGACTTTCTCAACCATGTTGAGGGGTTTGACTGGGTTTTCGTCTCCGGCATTGCCGGCGACAAGCTGATCATCATCCTCCGCTGCGACGGCTACCGCAAGCACGCGGGCAAGTTCGCCCAGAAGACTTTCAGCGAATACGGCTCCGCAGGCGGCCACCGCGAGGCTGCGCGGGCCGAGCTGCCGCTGAAGAACCTGCCGCCCCGGCGCGAGGGTCAGGACTTCAGCACAGCCACGCTGATGAAAATCGCCACCCGCCATCTCTGAGCCTTCCGCAGCAAATCCTTTGTCCTTTTCATCGAAACGCAGTATAATTCGGTCGCGGAAAAGACAGGTCAGCCGTCTTTTGCCGCAGGCAGCATTTCCAACAATCAACAAGCCTGAACTTCAGGGAGTCTGTATGGCAACGCCTTCCACGTTGGCGATGATTCTGGCCGGAGGCCGCGTTGACGAGCTGGGGGTTCTCACCCACTACCGTCCCAAATCCGCTGTTCCCTTCGGCGGCTTCGCCAGGGTGATCGACTTCCCTCTGAGCAATCTGATGCGCTCCGGCATCGAGCGCATCGCCATCCTCAGCCAATACCGCTCCTACTCGCTGATCAACCACATCGGCACCGGCGCGGCCTGGGACATGATCGGCAGGAACCGGGGCATCTTCATCCTGCCGCCGTTCAAAGATTACTACAATCCGCACTGGTATCGCGGCTCGGCAGACGCAGTCTATCAAAACCTTGATTTTGTCCGCCACAACAAGCCGGAAGAAATACTCATCCTCTCCGGCGACCATATTTATGAGATGGACTATCGGCAGCTCATCCGCTTTCATCATGAGCAGGATGCTGACCTCACCGCCGCCTTCATCAAGGTGGAGAAAAAGAACGCGGCCCGGCGTTTCGGCGTGGCGGAGATTGCTGATGACACTGCTGAAGGCGGACGGCTGCTTTCCTATGAAGAAAAGCCGGAGGAGCCGAAGGGCGACTGGGCGTCGCTCACTGTGCTTTGCTTCAAGCCAAAGGTGCTTTGCGCCATATTGAAAGAGAATCAGGCCGCTGAATCCTACGAGTTTGGCCGCGACATCATTCCCATGATGATGCAGCGCGGCATGAAGGTTTTCGGCTACAAGTTCAACGGCTACTGGGGCTACAGTCGCACCGTGGATGAATACTGGCAGACCTCAATGGACCTGCTTGGCGACAGCCCGCTGATTGACATGGAGCACTGGGGCCTGCGCACGAACTTGGAGCATCGCGGCATCCGCGACTGCCAGCCGCTCAAGGTTGGGCCGGACGGCTCCTTGGACAATTCAATGGCCTACAATGGCTGCATTGTCGAGGGCACAGTGCGGAATTCGATCCTCTTTCCCGGCGTGCGGGTGGAGAAAGGCGCTGAGGTCAGCAACTCCATCCTCTTCTTCAACAATACCGTGAAGGAAGGCGGCAAACTGGAGCGGGTGATCAGCGATGTCAACACCAGCTTTGGCAGCGGCGTGCGGGCAGGCGGCGCAGCCGGAGGCCGGGTGACAGTGATCGGCTGGAACAACCACGTGCCCGACGGCATGGTGATCGGCGGCGGCTGCTCAGTCGCGCCGGAGATGGACGCGGACAAATGGCCGCAGCAGGGCTTGGCTGATTTGGAGGAACTGCGATGAGAGAAGCAAACGACGCGCTGGTGCTGCTGCTGGCAGGCGGCATAGGCAGCCGCCTGAATATATTAGTCGGCCACCGGGCTAAACCGGCAGTGCCTTTTGGCGGCATCTACCGAATCATTGATTTTTCCCTGTCCAATGTGATGAACGCTGGGTTGAGCCGGGTTGGTGTGCTCACCCAGTATAAGCCGCTCTCGCTGATGCGGCACATCGGCAGCGGCCAGGCGTGGGACTTCACAGGCCGCAGCCGGGGCGTGGAAATCCTGCCGCCGCGCACCGGCGAGAAGGATTCCGACTGGTACAAGGGCACGGCGGACGCGATCCGGCAGAACATTGACTTCATCAAAGCCAATCCCTCCGAGCAGGTGGTCATCCTTTCCGGCGACCATATTTACCGGATGGATCTCAACGACATGATTGCCTGCCATCGGGCGAAAAAAGCGGGCATCACCATCGGCATGATGGTCGTGCCGATGAGCGAGATTCATCAGTTCGGAGCCGGGATTGTCGATGAGGACAACCGGATTGTCGATTGGGAAGAGAAGCCCAAGGTCGCCCGCACCAATCTGGCTTCAATGGGCATTTATGTCTTTGACACCAAATACCTGCTGGCCATGCTGGCCCGCGACCGCAGCGAGATTGACTTTGGGATGCACATCATTCCGAAGGCGATTGAGGAGCGGCAGGTTTTTGCCTATCCCTTCTACGGCTACTGGCGCGATGTCGGCACTATTCAGGCGTATTGGGATGCGAACATGGACATTATCCGCCCGGATTCAGGCATCTCACCAGAGGCATGGGGCATCCGACCGAACATCGAGACCAAGCGGCGGATGATGGACCGCGCCCCGGCCCGCTTCGCCGCTGGCTGCACGGTGCGTTCCTCGCTGATCGCCGCTGGCTGCGTGATCGAAGGCACGGTGATCAACTCCGTTCTTTCGCCCGGCGTGATCGTGCGAAAAGGCGCAGTGGTGCGCGATTCCGTGATTCTCGAAGATTCAGTGATAGAAGCCGGGGCTGAAGTTGACTTAGTGGTGGCAGACAAGCGGATTCACGTCGGCTGCGGCGCGGTTGTGGGCTGCGGCGGCGATGCCGAGGCCAAGAAGATCATCAACAAGGCGTTCCCCACCCATCTCTACAGCGGCATCACCCTGCTCGGCAAAGAGGCGCATATCCCGGAAGGCATGAAGATAGGCCGCAACTGCATTGTCCAGTCGGGCTTTGGCTGCAACACTGCGCCGCCGCTCGAAGAGTGCCAGCACGGCGTGGTCTTTTCCGCCGCCTGATGCGGAAAAACTTTGCTTTTGCCCGGCGTTCAGGTAAAATCGGCAAGCAGTTGTCGCCGCGCCCGTAGCTCAGGTGGATAGAGCACCAGATTCCTAATCTGGGTGCCGCAGGTTCAAATCCTGCCGGGCGCACCAGGCAGAGCCGCTTCCGATTCATCCTGCGGGCAGTTTTGTCCGCCGTTCAATGCCGCGCTTGCTGTTCTGGCGCATTTTTTCATAAAAAACATCGTGGAGTGGAGACAAGCATGAAAGCTGTGCAGCGAAACAAGCGGATATTGATCACCGGCGGTGCCGGGTTTCTCGGCTCGCATCTTTGCGAACGGCTGCTGGCCGAAGGCAACGATGTAGTTTGTTTGGACAACTACTTCACCGGTGCCAAGCAGAACATCCTGCCGCTGCTGGGCAATCCGCATTTTGAGCTGCTCCGCCACGATGTGACGTTCCCCCTCTATATTGAGGTGGATGAGATATACAACCTCGCCTGCCCAGCCTCGCCGATTCACTATCAGTTTGATCCGGTGCAGACCACCAAGACCTCGGTGCATGGGGCGATCAACATGCTGGGCCTCGCCAAGCGGGTGAAAGCGAAGATATTCCAAGCCTCCACTTCCGAAGTCTATGGCGACCCGCAGATTCACCCGCAGCCGGAATCCTATTGGGGTCATGTCAACCCGAACGGCATCCGTTCCTGCTACGATGAGGGTAAACGCTGCGCCGAGACGTTATTTTTCGACTACTACCGTCAGCACAAGCTGCGGATCAAAGTGGCCCGGATATTCAACACCTACGGGCCGCGAATGCACCCCAACGACGGGCGGGTGGTTTCCAACTTCATCGTTCAGGCCCTGCTCGGCGAACCGATTACCATCTACGGCGACGGTGCTCAGACCCGCTCCTTCTGCTATGTCGATGACCTGATTGAGGCGTTCATCCGCCTGATGGCCACTGAGGACGATTTCACCGGCCCGGTCAACACCGGCAATCCAGGCGAGTTCACCATTCTGCAATTGGCTGAAAACGTGCTGGAACTGACCGGCTCAAAGTCCGAGCTGATCTTCAAGCCGCTGCCGCAGGATGACCCGAAGCAGCGGCAGCCGGACATCACTTTGGCCAAGGAAAAGCTCGGTTGGGAGCCGAAGATTTCTCTGCGCGAAGGGCTGGTTCCGACCATCGCTTATTTTGACGATTTCCTCCGCAAGCAATGAAAACAGCTCTGATCACCGGTGTCACCGGGCAGGACGGCGCGTATTTAGCTGAACTTCTGCTTGAAAAAGGCTACTCCGTGCATGGCCTCAAGCGCCGCTCCTCGCTCTTTAACACGGACCGGGTGGATCATCTCTACCAAGATCCGCACGAGGAGGATGTCCGTTTCAAGCTCCATCACGGCGATCTGACCGATGCCACCAATTTGATCAGAATTGTGCAGGAAGTTGAGCCGGATGAAATTTACAATCTGGCCGCGCAAAGCCATGTGGCGGTGTCCTTTGAGACCCCGGAATACACCGCCAACAGCGATGCGCTCGGCACCCTGCGCCTGCTGGAGGCTATCCGCATCCTTGGTTTGGAACGCAAAACGCGCTTCTATCAGGCCTCCACTTCCGAGCTGTTCGGCAAGGTGCAGGAAATTCCGCAGAGCGAGACCACGCCGTTCTATCCCCGCTCGCCCTACGCGGTGGCCAAACTCTATTCGTATTGGATCACGGTAAATTACCGTGAAGCCTACAAGATGTACTGCTGCAACGGTATTCTTTTCAATCATGAATCGCCGGTGCGGGGAGAGACCTTTGTCACCCGCAAGATCACCAGAGCCTTGGCGCGGATCAAGCTGGGCTTGCAGGACGCGCTCTTTCTCGGCAATCTTAATTCCTTGCGCGACTGGGGTCACGCTAAGGACTATGTGCGGATGCAGTGGCTGATGCTCCAGCAGGAGCAGCCGGAGGATTTCGTCATCGCCACCGGCAGACAGCATTCTGTGCGGGAATTCGTGGAAATCGCCGCTGAAGAGCTGGGCATGAACATCGTCTGGCAGGGCAGCGGGCTGGAAGAGGTCGGCATTGAGCGCAAAAGCGGCAAGAGCATAGTCCGCGTTGATCCCCGCTATTTCCGCCCGACTGAAGTTGAAACCCTGCTTGGCGATCCCTCCAAGGCCAAGGAAAAGCTGGGCTGGGAGCCGAAGATCAGTTTTGAGGAGATGGTGCGCGAGATGATCGTCGAAGACTTGAAACTGGCAGAGCGGGATCAGGTTGTGCGGCAGAAGGGGTATAAGGCGTATAATTATTTTGAGTGATGTTGATCCAACTATCTAACGGAGCAAATAAAATGGAAAGTAAGATTTCAAGGCCAGCCGCCGTCGTTAAACAGGGAAATTTAACATTATATACGACTTCTTTAAGAGTCTCAGATTTACTGAGACCTAATTTTTATAATGTTGAAACGTTAGATTCTGATAATAATGACCAAGGATATCAACGACTATTAAATCATTCGCGTGCCAAAAAACTTGCAGATTATATTATAAAAGGAATTGAAACAAAAGATGCTTTCCTCCCAACAAGTATTTTTATAGCCACAGATAAAAAAATAGCCTTCAATGAAAAAACAAATACTATATCTTTTGACATCAATCATGTCGGTCCTTTTTCTGTTGTTGATGGTCAACATAGGATTGAAGGTTTAAAAATAGCTTGCGAAAAAAATAAAAAAGTTTTGGAATTTGAAATACCTGTGAATATCGCGCCCGAATTACCAAAAATATCACAAATGTGTCATTTTTTAATTGTTAATACTACACAGAAGAGTGTCGATAAGGCTGTTGAGCAACGGATATACGCTCGTCTAACAAGGGCTTTAGAAGTTGAAAATATTCCATCGTTACCTAAATGGATTACAAGAGCTATTGAGAAAGGAGAGGATGATTTGGCTTTGAAATTTGTTGATTTTTTGAATTCAAATGAAAATTCCCCTTGGAAAGATCGTATCGAAATGGCTAACAAGGAAGACAAGAATACCACTGTAACTCAAAAGAGTTTCGTGAGAACAATCAAACAATTTGTTTTGATTGATAGCAACCCTTTAAATATTTACCCAGAGGAAAAGCGATTGAAAATATTTCTCAATTACTGGAAGGCTATATCAAATATTCTTTATGTTAAAGAGCCAACAGTATTATTTAAATATAATGGAATTCAGTTGTTTTGTCGTTTTTGTGTCCCTTTTTTTTCTAAAATACATGCCACTAATGATAATGGGGGCGGATTTACAGTTCCAGCAATGGAAAGCCTTCTGAAAGCTACCTTTGAAAATCTTGATGGCGAAAATGCAATGATAGGCCATCCTAAATGGTGGAATAGCGGCAGCGAAGGAAAAGCGAGTTATCTAAATTCTGGGGCATTGCATAGAATTGGATCGGAGATGGCAAAGGCTCTGCATAAAACAAACTTAAATAAAAATATTACAGACTGTGAAGTATGATCAGTTAGTTCCATACCCTTCATTCAAAATGATTTTTTCTTATTCGGTATCATTTCAAGTTCATAAAAATTCAGGATGCTATACGATAACAAGTTTCTCTGGAGAGATACTGTATATTGGTCTTTCAAGAAACTTAAAAAATAGATTTTGTCAGCATCTTGAAAATAAGGAAAAAACAAAAAGTGGGTATTACGGAAAGCCTTCATTTTTTAATTATTTATTAGCAGAGGAGTATCTTCTTGAAAGGATCGAGAGAACATGGATGCATCAATTTGAGATATTACATGGACATCTCCCGGTACTTAACAAGGTGTCATCACCTTTAGCATAACGTTTTCCATGAAAAAATATATTGATTGTGTTCGCAAGTTATGCAATAAGATTAAGTGCAATTGTCTCTTAAACAGAAAATCTGTGGTATATGACGGATTAGCAAAAGAATTTCCGCAGGTTATTTTTGAAGAAAGCGATCCGCAGCTTGACCACGCGGGAGATGTTGAATATGTTGCTAAAATAGGATGCAAATCTTTCGGCATCCAAATCAAGCCAGTCACAGCAAAAGCAAATTTCGGCAATTACTCGCCCAGCGAGCGCATGAAAGCGAGCTTTAAAGAGTTTGAGGAACAATACGGCGGCAAGGTTTTCATCGTCTTTAGTTTGGACGGAGAAATTGCCAATAAAAATGTTCTCGATGAAATTAAACATGAAATAGAGCGATTAAGCAGTTTATAACATTTTCTCTGAAAATAAAACAGCATGGCTTTATCTCTGGCCCCTTCCTCGTCCATTTACATCGCCGGTCATCGCGGCTTGGTCGGCAGCGCGATCTGTCGTGCGCTGGCGCAGGCTGGCTGCGCGAATCTGCTCACCCGCACTCACGCCGAGCTGGATCTGACTGATCAGGCTGCCGTGCGCCGCTTTTTCGCCGAGGCGCGGCCTGATTTTGTCTTTCTTGCAGCGGCCAAAGTCGGCGGCATTCACGCCAACAACAGCAGCCCGGCGGATTTTATCCGCGACAACCTGCTGATTCAGACCAACATCATTGACGCAGCGTGGCGCAGCGGCGTGAAGAAGCTGCTTTTTCTTGGCTCCTCGTGCATTTATCCCAAATTCGCACCGCAGCCGATGCGGGAAGAGCACCTGCTCACCGGCCCGCTGGAGCCGACCAATGAATGGTATGCGATTGCCAAAATTGCGGGCATTAAAATGTGCCAAGCGTACCGCAAGCAGCACGGCTTTGATGCAATCAGTCTGATGCCGACCAATCTCTACGGGCCAGGCGACAATTTCGACCTGCACAGTTCGCATGTTTTGCCCGCGTTGATCAGAAAATTCCACGAGGCCAAGCTGAATCAATTGCCGGAGGTGGAAATCTGGGGCAGCGGCAGGCCAAAACGGGAGTTTCTTCATGTTGACGACCTTGCTTCTGCCTGCCTTTTCCTAATGGACAAGTACAGCAGCGCGGAAATAATTAATATCGGCTCAGGGCAGGAAGTCACCATCGCCGAATTGGCATCTTTAGTGAAAGAAATTGTCGGCTTTGCAGGCGGACTCCGCTATGACACCGCCATGCCCGACGGCACACCGCGCAAGCTGCTTGATGTCTCCAAGCTCTCCGCCTTAGGCTGGCAGAGCAGCATCAGCCTGCGCGACGGCATTGCCGCTACCTATCAGTGGTTTCTTGATCATGACCAGCAGCTCCGCCTGTAAATGAACAGTCTGCTCGCCTTTCTCCGTCTGCTTCATGAGCGCCGCAAGCTGATCACCGCGATGGCGGCGCGGGAGCTGCGCGCCCATTACGTGGCATCCTCACTCGGCCTGCTCTGGACGCTGATTCATCCAATCGTGATGATTACGGTTTTCTGGTTTGTTTTCAGCGTCGGCTTCAAAACCCAGCCGCTTCACAACGTGCCCTTTGTGGTCTGGCTGACAGCGGGCATGGCGGCATGGTATGTTTTTTCCGACATCGTCAGCGGCTCCACCGGCATCATCATTGCTCACGCCCATTTGGTGAAGAAAACCATCTTCCCTTCGCAAATCTTGCCGGTGGTGAAGATCGCATCGGCCTTGGTCACGCACGGCATTTTCATCGCTGTGCTGCTGGTGCTGCTGCTCTTTCAGCAGATGCCTTTCAGTCTCTATTATTTGCAAGCCCTGTACTACCTCTTCTGCCTGCTGACGCTCTCGCTCGGCATCGCTTGGGCCTTGGCCGCACTCAACGTTTTTGTCCGCGACGTAGCCCAGCTCGTGGCCGTGGCCCTGCAAATCGGCTTTTGGATCACGCCGATCTTCTGGGATATCAAAATGATGAGTTCGAACATCCAGCGGCTGCTCAAGCTCAATCCGGCCTACTACATCGTGCAGGGCTACCGCGAGTCCTTCATCACCTTTCAGCCCTTCTGGTCGCATCCGCTGCACACCGTCTATTTTTGGACGGTCACTGCGGCTGCGCTGGCCTGTGGCGCATATATTTTCAGGAAGCTGAAGCCGCAGTTTCCCGACGTGCTCTGAATCATGTCTGATTTGGCCATTTCCGTCCGCGAGGCGAGCAAGGTTTATGCGCTCTACCGCAAGCCGTTCCACCGGCTGCTGGAAATTTTTCATCCTCGCGGCAGAAAATACCACACGCCCTTTTGTGCCTTGGACAAAGTCAGCTTTGAGCTGCACCGGGGCGAGGCATTAGGCCTGATCGGGCGCAACGGCAGCGGCAAGTCCTCGTTGCTCCAGCTCATCACCGGCATTCAGCAGCCGACCAGCGGCACAGTGCAGGTCAATGGCCGCATCTCCGCCCTGCTGGAGCTGGGCGCGGGCTTCAACCCGGAATTCACAGGCCGGGAGAATGTGTATTTAAATACCGCGATTCAGGGCATCTCCGAAGAGGACACCGATGCCCGCTTCCAGCGCATCGCCGAGTTCGCCGACATTGGCGAATTCATTGACCGCCCAGTGAAGACCTATTCCAGCGGCATGTACATCCGCCTCGCCTTTGCCGCCGCAGTCAGCGTCCAGCCGGAAATCCTGATCGTGGACGAAGCCCTTGCCGTGGGTGACATCTTCTTCCAGCAGAAATGCATGACCCACATGAAAAAGATGATGGCAGGCTGCACCATTGTTTTGGTCAGCCACGACATGCACTCCATCGTCAACCTCTGCAATCGGGTACTGCTGCTGGAAAACGGGCGCGTGACCTTTGACGGCGACCCGGTGCAGGCGGTGAGCAAATACACCAAGCTCCTCCATGAGGAGCAGTTCAGCGGCGGCAAAAAGCGGGTTGAGCGCACGGAGACCACGCTGCCGTCCGTCGTTGTCAGCGCGGGCCTGCCAGACGATTTTGCTGAATGGATCAAGGTGCCGCCAGAAAAACGCTCCGGGGTCGAGCAGGCAGTGATTGAATATCTGAGCATCACCTGCGAGGGCAAGCCGTTAAATTTAGTGCAGAAAGGCGATCTTATCACTATCCGCCTTCTGGTTCATGCCGCGACCGACTTGGACGAGCTGATTTTCGGCTACAACGTCAAAGACAGGATTGGCAATGCCTTGTTCGGCGAAAACAGCCTCTGCCTGAACGCGCCCGCCCCACGCTTGGCCGCCGGACACAGCATTGTCGAGTATTCCTTTTACTGGCCGGAAGTCTATCCTTATAAATACACCATCACCGTCGGCATTGGCCAAGGCGAGGCCGCGCTCGGCCACGTGGTGCAGTGCTGGGCGCACGACATTGTTTCCCTCAGCGCAGTGACTCCGGGGCGTTCGATTCATGGAATGTTCAATAATGAACTGAATTCGCTGGCAGTGCGGGCGGTGGAGATGGCCCCGAATTCACTCTGAAACAGATATGATATGATTTATCCAAAAGACATCGTTGAATTTGTCAGCAATGATCCTGCGCTGAAATCACGTTTCAGCCATATAGCCGCCATCCGTTCAGTCAACACCGCCGCCGCGCCGCCGCAGCAGGATTTTTCTTTTGAAGAATACATGCTGACTGAAGGCTACAACAAAAGCCGGGCGGTCAGGAGGTATTTGCATTTTATCGCCTCGACCTACAGCATCTTCAACGAGATCTATCAGTATTTCCCGAAGCTGAACGCCAACAGCACTCACAAGGACGATGTCAGTGCCATCGGCACCGCGCCCGGCGAGCTGATCTATCATGCCATCTATCTGTATTGCCTTGACAGCTGGGGCGTGCCGGGCGATGTGATCGAATGCGGCACCTACAAAGGCTTTTCCGCCTGCTGCCTGAGCTGGGTCTGCAATTATCTCGGCAGGCGGCTGATTGTCGCCGACTCCTTTGCCGGACTGCCCGATAACAGCACCGATCCCTATTATAAAAAAGGCGATTTCTGCGGCCAATTGGACGAGGTCAAGGCCAACTTGGCCGACTTCGGCAGAATCGAGCAGGTGGATTTCATTCAAGGCTTTTACGAGATTTCGCTGCGCGGCTTCAGCCGCCCGCTCTGCCTGCTTTGGATGGACGTGGATTTGTACGAATCCGCGATGGACATCCTCAGCAACGCCTATCCGCTGCTCTCGCCCGGCGGCCTGCTGATCTCGCACGAGCTGTTCGCCGAGCGCGATTTTGACGACAACGGCTTGCTCAAGCCGACCATCGGCCCATCCAAAGCCCTGAACGCCTTTTTTGCTGAGCGCGGCATCACGTATCAGGCCATGCCGCTGGAAAACGGCTCCGGCCTTGTCGTGCCCTGCGCACCGGGCGAGAAGCTGCTGCTTTCCTGCGCCCATGTTCAGTTCCTTCGCGCCCGCTGCCGCCATGCCGACGCAGTGCTGGCCCAGCAGCGGGCGCAGGCAGATCATGACATCCGCCACTGGCAGCACGAGGTGGACAAGCTGATGCAAATTTACAAGGCCACAGCGGATTTCAAGCTCAAGCAGGCGGTCAAGGGCATTCTCAGCACGCTGGGGCTGCGCAAGGCAAGCTGATGCACCGGGAACACATCATCGAGGACGGCGAGCAGCTGCGGCAGATTGAAGAGGCTCTGCGGGCTTCGTATTTTAAGAATTACGATCCCGCTTTTCTGGAAACCGAGGCTGGAAAGGAGGACATCAAGGCCAATGTCTTCCGCCGCTACAACAACTCGCTGACCCATGTTGTGCCGTGGGTGGCCCGCCATATTGACCTGCGCGACAAAACCTTGGTCGAGATCGGCAGCGGTACTGGCTCCAGCACTGCCGCCTTTGCTCATTTTGTCGCCAAGATAGATGGTTACGACATTGACGCGCAGGCACTGGCCGGAGCGCGGGCGCGGCTGGAGGTCATGGGCCTGCGCAACACGGCCCTGCATTTAGTCAAGGCAGACGAACTCGTGGCGGCCCTGCGGCGCAATCATGCCGAAGAAGGCGCGGACATAGTCCTGCTCTTCGCCGTGCTGGAGCATCAGACCATCCGCGAACGGCATGAGACGCTCAAGCTCTGCTGGGAGCTGCTCAAGCTCGGCGGCCTGCTGGTGGTCACGGAAACGCCGAACCTGCTCCATTACACGGATCTGCACACCTCTGAGCTGCCCTTTCTCCATCTGCTGCCCTCAGAATTGTACGCCCGCTACGCCGACCGCTCGCCGCGCGAAGGATTTGGCAAAGGCTTCGCCAATTTTGCCGCCATTTCAGTTGAAGAATTAGACACTGCCATCATGCGCTGGGGCCGGGGCGTGAGCTTTCACGATTTCGAGCTGGCCATTGGCAAACAGCATGGCAGATATTTGGTCGCCAGCGGCTTTGAGCCGGAAATGCTGTCTTGGTTTGATGTGACGCTGGATGAGGAACTGCTGCGTCATTATTTTTTATTTGCCCATGTGGATGCGCCGCTGGGATTCTCGCGGGTGGTGCTGAATTTGATCTACAAAAAACACGACAGCCCGCCGCCGGAATTGGCTCCGCCGCCGGAGAGCATATTTGTCGCTGACAAATATCTCCTCCGCGAGCAGAATTTTGTCATCAGCAATCTGAACGAGCGGCTGGCGGCGGCGGAACAGCAGCTGCGCGAAATGTTGTCCTCCAAACGCTGGCAGCTCGGCAATCTGATCGCCGCGCCATACCGGAAGCTGAAGGAGCTGCTGGGATGAGAATCGCATTCCTGCTTGGCTGGCCAGGCATCAGCGGCGGCAGCTATGTCATCTATGAGCACGCTTCGCGCCTGAAGCGCAGGGGCCACAGCGTCGCCATTGTCACCCGGCAGGAAGTCCAGCCTGAAGACCACGCTTGGCACAGCTCCGCCGCCGAGCTGGACTGGCTGACGCTCCGGCAGGCGCGGAACGAATGTTTTGACGTAGTGTTCGCCACATGGTGGGAGACCGCCTTCCTCCTCCGCAAGCTCAAGGCCAAGCATTGCGCCTATTTCGTCCAGTCCATCGAAAGCCGTTTTTTTGAGCCGCCGGATCCGCAGCATCCCCGCAACGCCGAGCGGGCACTTTGGCGCGGCATCTGCGAGCAGACCTATTCCTGTGCCGTGCCGATGATCACTGAGGCGCGCTGGATTCAGGAATATCTCCAACGGCACCACAACAACTGGCCCTATTTGGTGCACAACGGTATTCGCAAGGATATTTACACTGCCGACGGCCTGGCAATTGCGCCGCGACAGCCGGGCCGTTTCCGGGTTTTAGTGGAGGGGCCGACAGAGGTTTTTTTTAAAAACGTGCCTGCGGCGGTCAGGCTGGCCAAGGCGGCGGGCGCGGATGAAATCTGGCTGCTCACTTCTTCGGCCATTCAGAGCTGGCCTGATGTGGACCGAGTTTTCTCGCGGGTGCCGATCCACGAGACTCCGGCAGTGTACCGCTCCTGCGACTTGGTGCTGAAGCTCAGTCATGTCGAGGGGATGTTCGGCCCGCCGCTGGAGATGTTCCACTGCGGCGGCACAGCCTTGGTCTATGATGTCACTGGCCATGACGAGTACATCGTCCACGACCGGAATGCGTATGTGGTCAAGCGGGATGACGAGGCCGAAGTTGTCCGCCTCCTGCGTCATCTGAAGGAGAACCCGGCGGAGCTGGAACGGCTCAAGCGCGGCGCGGCAGCGACAGCGGCGGCGTGGCCGGACTGGGATGCCTGCGCCGCCCATTTTGAGCAGGCTTTGCTGGAAATTTCGGCGGGCAAGCCGGTCAGTCGCACCTATCTGCAAACATGGACCCGCGAGCTGTTCCGCAGTCAGAAACCTTTTCTCCGCGCCGCTCTGCACAAGCAGTTTGCCGCCCGTGAAAAGGCGGACTGGGAAGGAAAAGCGTCAGAGCACAATAATTTTGTCCGCTTCTCTTGGAGCGGCGACGGCACGTTCACTGATCAGCAGTCCCAATGGCGGCATTGCCACAGCGGGGAATGGACGGAATGCGTCTTCACCCTGCAAATCGAGGAGCTGCCGCTCTGGCTCCGCCTTGATCCCAGCTCCCGCCTCGGCATCACTGAAATTGACGGCATCACCGTGCGCAATGCTAGCCAAGGCTGCGAGATCGTGGTCTTCCGCGATCAGGCGGAATTTCAGCGTTTATTTTTGGCCAAAGATTTGAAATGGATTTGCCCGGAGCGGAAAAACGTGGTTTTCACCTACGGCCCGGAGCCGATTATCCTGCTGCCGCTTCTGACCGAAGCTGATGCCGCCGTGGGCGATTCTTTGGAACTCGCTGTCCGGCTGCGGGAAAACGGAATGCAGCAGCTCAACGTCCTTAGCGGGGCGGAGGATGAGGGCAGAGACAATGTGATGCTGCTGTATTGGGACGGACAGGGGCAATTCAGCGGCAATAAATCGAAAATCCATCGTTATAAGGGCGGAGAGCAGACAACTGTCTCTTTCACGCTGCCGGTTGAGGAAACGCCGCTTTGGCTCCGCCTTGATCCCAGCCGCCGTACCTGTTTTGTCGAAATCGCCAGCCTTGTCGTGCGCAATGTCACGCGGCAGGAGGAGATCATGGCCTTCCGGCAGCCGGATGATTTTCAACAGCTTTTTTTGACCGGCGGCCTGACGTGGCTTGCGCCAGAGCAGCGAAACGTCCTGCTCTCCGGCGGCGCGAACGCCATCTGCGTGCTGCCGAAAATTGAGCAGGAGCAGATTTCCATAGGAGATATGCTGGAGATCACGGTCACGCTGCGGGCAAGCAGCCCGCAGCAGTTTGCCGCCCGGCATCATGTCCGCATCGCCGAACATGACGGCCCGCTTTGGAAAAAAATGCTGCGGAGCGGAGCGCGGCGGCTGGGGCTGACAAACAGCTGATGGGCGGCCCGGCAGCGCATCGGCGGTTCTGTCTCTGCGTGCTCGGCACAGTCGGCGCGCTGTTCGGCAGCCTGCTCCTGTACGGCTTTTTTTTTGATCCGTGGCAGCTTTTTCATCAGCCGTGGTTCCGGGAAAACGTCTTCATCAACAACGCCCGCTTTCAGAATGCCGGACTGATCAACAGCCACGATTTCGACTCCGCCATTCTCGGCAACAGCATGGCGGAGAATTTTTCCGCCTTCGAGGCCGGACAGAAGCTGGGGGGCCGCTTCGTCAACCTCTCAATGGCCGGCTCGCTGTTCAGCGAGCGGCAGATTGTGCTGGAGCATCTTTTCCGCAAGAAAAAAAAACTGCGGCAGCTCGTCATCTCGCTCGACCACATGCCCACGTATCCCGCCGGAGCCTACAATCAGGACATGCCGCCGGAACGCTTCACCTTTCTTTACAACCACAATCCATTTGACGATTTTCGCCTCTACTTCGACATCCGCCTGCTCCGCTGCTGGAACTTCAGTAAAAAAAAATCTTGCTGGGATGAAATTCCCGGCACAGCGCGGGTGAAGTCTTTAGAGGAACTGTACCAGTGGTTTCCGTATTACGTCAAAGCCTTCGGCGGTGTCAAAGCATGGTGCGGCTGGACGAAGCAGTCACCGCCGTTTAAAGCCTTTTTAGATGAAATCATCCGGGTGGCCGATATTGTTGCGCAGCAGGGGCAGAAAGATATATGGACAGAGAAATTTTTGGCGGAATGCCGGAACAACAGCCGCTCGTCCTTTGAACAGCATCTGCTGTCAATTGTGACCGCGCATCCAGAAACAGAATTTTTGTTCTTTTTCCCGCCTTACTCCCGGCTTTGGTACGCCATGCAGGAGCAATACTATGTCAGCTATTACAAAAGCTACCAGCTCTTCATCGAAGATGTGGTCCGCGCTGCCGGAAATCTGCCAAATGTGCGTATCTTCGGTTTTGACAATCAAGAATTCACCGCCGACATCGCCAATTACAAAGACCAGAGCCACTATCACAAAGACATCAACGCCAAACTGCTGCGTCTGATGGCTGAGGGGCGCGGCCTGCTGCGAGCGGAGAATCTTGACGCTTATTTGCAGGAAATTGCCGGGCTGGCGGCTGATTACGACCTGCGGGCTGTTGCCGCCGAGCTACAAAGCTGCATGAATTAAGCCATGCTTTTCAACTCTCCAGCCTACATTTTTCTTTTTCTGCCCGCCGCTGTTCTGCTTTATTTTCTGCTCAACCGCTGGCGTTTTGGTTTTGCGGCCAGCGCATGGCTGGTTTTGGCCTCGCTCTTTTTTTACGGCTGCTGGAATCCATCCCACCTGCCGCTACTACTGCTGTCGATCATAGTCAATTTCGCTCTGAGTACTATGCTCCAGCAGGCGGGCCGGGCGGGCAAATTCGGCCTCGCCCGCCAAGTCATTCTGCCGGTCGGCATCTGTTTCAATCTCAGCCTGCTCGGCTATTACAAGTACGCCGATTTCTTTTTAGCGAATTTTAACAGCTTGCTGGGTGCCGCGCTGCCGCTGCCGCAGCTGGCCCTGCCCGTGGCAATCAGCTTTTTTACGTTCCAGCAGATTGCCTACTTGGTGGACTGCGGCAGGGTGCGCGTGCAGGAATGCAGTTTTCTCAACTACTGCCTTTTTGTCACCTTCTTCCCAAGGCTGGTAGCCGGGCCGATTGTCCATCATCAGGAGATGATGCCGCAGTTTGCCCGCCTGCGCAACCGTCTGCCTGCGCCCCGCAACATGGCCTTGGGCCTTTTTTTCTTTTCGCTCGGCCTGTTCAAAAAAGTCTGGATCGCCGATCAGTTTTCAGTCTGGGCCGGGACAGGCTTTGCCGCTAAAACCACCCTCACCTTCTTTGACGCATGGGGCACCAGCCTCAGCTACACCTTTCAGCTGTACTTCGATTTTTCCGGCTACTCCGACATGGCCATTGGCTCTGCGCTGTTCTTCAACATCGTTCTGCCGGTGAACTTCGAATCGCCCTACCAAGCTGCCAGCATTCAGGACTTCTGGCGGCGATGGCATATCACCCTGTCGCGCTGGCTACGAGACTATCTCTATATTCCCCTTGGCGGCAGCCGAAAGGGCCGCTTCCGCACCTGCCTCAATCTGTTACTTACCTTTCTCCTTGGCGGGCTGTGGCACGGCGCGGGCTGGACCTTTGTCCTCTGGGGCGGGCTGCACGGCGCGGCACTAGTCGTCCACCGTCTTTGGCAGGAGCGGGGCCTGCGGCTGCCTGCCGTGCTCGGCTGGCTCTGTACCTTTCTTTTTGTCAACGCTTCGTGGGTGATCTTCCGGGCTGCGAGCTTGGAAGAGGGGCTACGGGTGCTGAAGGGCATGATCGGGCTGAACGGCATCGTTTTCAGCGCAGGTATGACCCAGCTGCTGGAACAAATCAGCCCGTTAAGCGGCCAGCTGACCGCAGGAACCCGAACCCTGCTGCTGCCGGGCGAGACGCGCTGGCATCTGCTCGCCTTCGCCGCTGTGCTTTTCCTGCTGCCCAATTCCTGCCGGATCGGCGGGTTGCTGCCGAAGAAGGAAGAAAATGCGGCGCAGCGGCTTTTCCGCTTCCGCCCGAATCTGTGCTGGGCCGTCCTCACCGGCCTCCTCTTTTCCTGCGCCCTCTACCGGATGCTGCGGGCCGCGCCAAGCGAGTTTCTCTATTTTAACTTTTAATCCAGAGAGATTAAAGACTGGATTCAAGTTAGAGCTGGATGAAAGCAGGCGGCGGATAGCTGATCTGCTTCAGGCGCAGCTGCACGCAAAAGACAAAGGGCGCACAGAGAGAATGTGCGCCCTTTTTTTATTTTCTTGCAGACAAGAGCAGATTGTCTGCGACTAGGACGTTAAAAAAATCGCCAAGGCAGTGGCTCACTGCGGGTTGTCGTCAATCCACTGCATGATCGCCTGATATTTCGGCGCGGCAGCCGGATTCTGCTTGGGGCTGAGCAGAACGCCCCAGTAGCCGTACTGGCTGTAATTGCCTACCGCAGAGAAGGCGCAGTACATGTCGCCGCCCAGCTCCTTCCATTTGTCGAGATCTGTCTTATAGACATTGCCCATTTCTGGATCAAGATTTGCGGCAAGAAATTTCTCGCCGAGCTGGGCATCTTCAAAGGTGTTTATGCCGTCCTCGCAATATCCGCCGGTGAAATGCTGTCCTCCTTCATAGGCAATGGCCATCTTTCCCTGCGATTTGATGTAATCGATGCTGGCTTCGGTGTTCACCCAAGCCATCGGCATGGAAACCGTCTTGATGTCGTTGAAGAACTGCGCGAGCGTGAACGATTTCACCTGCTGATATTTCTCGCAGGCGTACTCGTGGCCGAAGTACGGCGCAATGGCGACTGCGTCGGTCTTGCTCGCCGCGCTCTCGCTCTCCAACGCTGTCTGCGCAGTCCACGAATTGCCCTGCTGTGCGCCTAAGGTTCTGATCAGGCGGGACGTGCCGCCGAACACGCTCTCGAAGAGGTTGAAGATTTCCACAGACCGGCGGGAATACCATTTCAGCTGCATCTCGAAATCGCTGAAGCCCTGCCCCTGATAGGTCTGCCGCCCGTTGTCCAAACAGTAACGCGCCTGATCAAACATGCCGTTCCAGCATTCGTTGGAATACTCGACATAGATTTTCAAATCAGGGTTGAGGTTGTCCCGCAGGAGAGTCGCCATATTGGTGATGTAGTCGTTGGAAGCCATGTGGGGCACGTTGATCCACGCGTCGGCATGAAGCCGGTTGCAGAGATCGATGATCAGCTCCAAGGGAATGCCGCTTTTAGTCGGAATCTCCATGAAGTCTTCATATTTGTAGGTGTTGTAGGTGTACCATTCAGGATGCGTCCGGTCGGCCCAGCTGACTTGGGTTGAATAGTTGGTGAGCATCCAGTCCATGAAGCGGATGACTTTGAACTTGGTCCACCGCTCCAAGATGTAAGGCCGCCACGGATTCTCCTGATAGTTCGCTTCGTAGACAGCAGGCAGCAGCCGGATGTTGCGGAGATGATTGCCCGGAGTTGTGGCGGTGATGTTGACCGAGCGGACTCCCGGAGCCGCAGTCACGTTGTAGACCATCCTGCCCAGTGTCGAGCTGATCAAAGAAACGCCGGGGCCTTCAAAGGCCACTGTCCCTTGGCCGTCATAGAGCAGGACATACTGTCCCATTTCGTAGACATCGCCCGGATTGTCGCTGATCATCAAAAAGGCCCGCGCATTGGCGGCGCCGTTCAGCGAGGTGATCCAGCCGTTGGCATCATAAGAAAGCTGCGGCGGATGAAGAGCATTGGGATTGGCACCTACACTCCAAGGCCGGGCGGATTTGAACACATCCTTGAACGGCTGCTCTTCGGAATAATCCCTCAAGCCTGTGAGGTTCATACCCATCCGGGAATTGCTGTTAGGATGAGTGCCGGAACCCTGCTCGGCGGTGGTCACGGGCAGCGGCGCGCTGGCTTCGGAAACATTGCCTGCCGCGTCTCTGGCGGTCACGGTCATCTGGTAGGTTGTCGCCGCTGTCAGGCCGCTGAGCTGCATGAAGGTGCTGGCCGTTGTGCCTCTGGAAACGCCGTCGGCAAAGACTTCATACGAGACCACGCCGACATTGTCCGTCGAGGCGGCCCAGCTCAATCGGAAGCCAGTTGCGGCAATCAAGGAGGCGGCAAGATTTGTCGGTGCGCTTGGCGGCAGAACATCCGGGCCTTTCACTGAGCCGAGCACAACGAGGTCGTGCTCATCCAAGCCGGGTAGCCGCTCGCCGATGCCGACGGATTCATATATGTTATCATGGCCGTAGATGTAGAGGCGGAATTCAAGCGGCTCCTCGGCGGAGGAGAGGCCGCCGCGTTTTCCTGCCACAGTGATGCCCGGCAGCGCAATGAGGTAGCTTTTTTCTGTGCTGATCTGACGCAGCGGCTGATGGCTTTCTGATGAAGTGAACTCCGCCAGCTGATTGCCCGACGCAAACGGCTTCTGGCTGGAAAATAAGGCGAAGCTGCGCGTTCTGTTCTGGCTCACCGGCCTGATTTTGATGCCGCTTACGGAGATGTGCTGCTGATCCGCCGGGGTCAGGATGAAGGAAATGTACTCATCCGCAGAGAGTGCTTCTTCAAGCGTCGCCGCTGTTTGGTTTTGCCCGGCTATGGTGTTTTTCAAATGGTCGACAGGTGTCAAACCGCTGCCGACAGCGGCAGTGGCAGTAATGCCTGAGGAAACGACTGGGGCGGCAACAGTGCTTTGCCCTCCTTTGCCGGTGAAATCCCAAGCAGCCAACACGTTCTGCGCGGATGCAGGCCGCGCCATGCTGAACAGCGCAAGAAGGCAGCCAGTCAGCAGAAGCGTTCTGAAATGTAGTTTTTTGTTCATATCCGTTCCCTCTCTCATGCTTTTTTATGAAAAATGTGGCTTGCAGATATGTTAAGTAAACTTGCCATGATTCCCCGTGTCAATATCACAAAGTAAAATTTACCGCTTGACACAGATCTTGAAATATGGCATGTCGGCTTACTTGTGTTGGCACTGCAAATAATACTATCTTAATAACAGCAGTTTGTGCTGCACGACGCGAACAAAATCCTCTTCTGGAGAAATTTTATCTGCATCATATTTACATTGCAATTAGCATCACATCTGAACTAATGAAAAACTCTTATGTAGTCCGAATAGCTGAGAATAGAATTGCTGTAATTGTTCTTCTCTGGCGGTTCAAAAAACTTGGCCAAGAACGGCTGGCCGTTCAACGCCCACGGCAAACGCCGGGCGATTTACGACCCGGCGGCCCTGCCCGCCTCCTGCGAGCTGATGAATCGCACTTTGGTCTATCAAATTTCGGTCAAGCTGGAAGAAAGCAGGCGGCGGTGCAAGAGACGGCGTTTTCAGGCAGGTCAAAAGGAAAGGGGCAGACCGGCAGTCTGCCCCTTTCCTTTTTTCCGCTTTTGCCCTTCGCCTTAGCGGGACATCATCGGAGCATCATCTTCCTTCGTGAATGCAGCCCGCACCCAGCAGCTACGGGTGATTGCGCCCGTGGTGTAGATGTCGCCGCTGAGGCTGCCGCCGCAGCCGTAAACTCTGCGGACAGCATAGCCCGGCCTCGGCGTGACCGTGAAGCTCGTGGTCTCGCCGTGCAGCACCCTCTGCACTCTGCGCGGCGAGATGGAGCCGTGGCGGCCCGCCGACGGAATCACGAAATGCTTGGGAAGCCTTTTAAACAAGGCGGTCACGCTGCAATTGCGGGTTATCGGCCCGGTGGTGTACACATTGCCGCTGAGGCTGCCGCCGCAGCCGGACACATATCTGATCGCATATTCAGCATCCGGGGTGACGGTGAAGCTGGCGACCGTCCCCTGCCGCACCTGCTGCGGCGCGGAAGGCGAAATGGAGCCGTGGCGGCCTGCGCTAGGAGTCACGGTGTATGTCGTGCTGCTGACAAATGTTGCTGTCACGGCGCAGTCGGCGATGATGGCTCCGGTGGTGTAGGTGCTCCCACTCAGAGTTCCGCCGCAGCCTTCCACTTTGTCGATGACGTAGCCGGTGCTCGGCGCGACATCGAAGCTGGCGGTGTTGCCATGTTCAACGCTCTGCGGCGTGGCTGGGCTGATGCTGCCGCCGGTGCCTGTTGAAGGCGTGACCGTGTAGTGCTTGATCACAAAGCTGGCTGTCACGGCGCAGTCGGCGATGATGGCGCCGGTGGTGTAGGTGCTCCCACTCAGAGTTCCGCCGCAACCTTCCACTTTGTCGATGACGTAGCCGGTGCTCGGAGTGACCTCGAAGCTGGCGGTGTTGCCGTGTTCAACGCTTTGCGGGCTGTCCGGGCTGATACTGCCCCCGGTTTCTGCGGAAGGCGTGACGGTGTAGGCGATCGGCTTGAAATTCGCCGTCACAGCCTTGTCTTTGTACATGGTGACTGTGCAGGTTCTTGCTGCTGTGTCGGTCGAGTCGCAGCCGCCCCACTGGATGAAGCTTTTGCTCCCGCTTGCCGCAGGCGCGGTCAGCGTGATGACAGTTCCGCTGGGAATGCCGGTCTTGCTGTAGTTTGTTGCGCCACTGTACGCAGAAGGACTGCCGGTGATTGCAACACCCGATGCGCCAGAAGAGTTGACTGAGAGGCTCGTAGCTGTTGTAGCTGATCTGCCCCAGCAATTGGCATCTTGATCGTTGATGTCCACCCAGAAACGTGATTTGTCGACCAATTGTCCCGGCCCATATAGACCCCATCCGCCTGCGGAGGTATTTGCAGGCCATGTGCTGCCGTAGAAGTTGTTTTCATCCATTCCCATGACATAGCGGCCAGTATGATGCTCGGCGACTTTGTAGCCCTCGCCGAGCTGCGCCGCGCAGTAGGCATCTGCATCCGCCAGCGTGGCAAAGGCGTTGCCCTGCGCCGGTGCCGTCAGTCCTATGCTGCCCTCTGCCCAGCCGTTGTAATACTCGTCAGACATGGCGCAAGACGAACAAGTGGCAAGAGCGTAGGCAGGCCGGGGCGTTCCATCAACCTTCACGCACAGCAGCGGCAAGGCTGCGGAACATGACGTGTCGCCCTGATAAGGATCGCAGGGGCCGCGATTCGGGCCAACTTGGCCATAACAATGCACTCTGGTGATGTCAAGCTCCGCAATATACTTGTTGATCCCCCAAGTCATCCCGTTTCTTGATGGATGCGGCGTGAAGCTGGCCGTCACGGCGCAGTCTTCTGTCACAGGAGCGGTGGTGTAGGTGCTCCCGCTCAAAGTTCCGCCGCAGCCCTCCACTGTCTCGACTCTGTAGCCTGAATCAGCCAGCACAGTGAAAGATGCAGTCGCTCCTTGGCTTACTGCCTGCGGGCTGTCCGGGCTGATCGTTCCGCCTGTGCCTGCTGACGGCGTGACCAGCCAAGCTGTCGGATCTATCGGAGGAAGTATCTGTACCGGACTGAGTCTGTCTGTTTCAGTCCCGTCGCCGAGTCGGCCGGACCAATTAGAACCCCACGCATAGAGGGTGCCGTCTTGCTTCAGCGCGACGGTGTGAAACGTCCCTGATGCCACAGCCTGCCAGTCAGCAGCTGTACCGATCTGCACCGGGCTGCTTCTCTGTGTCGTTGTCCCGTCACCGACTTGGCCGTAGTTGTTCAGCCCCCAAGCCCAGAGGGTGCCGTCCTGCTGCACAGCGACGGTTTGCACGTATCCGGCGGCCACAGCTTGCCAAGGGGCTATGCCGATCTGCACAGGACTTATCTTGCTTGCCATTGTCCCGTCGCCGAGCTGACCGGATAAGTTCTGTCCCCAAGCCCAGAGGCTGCCGTCCTGCTTCACAGCGACAGCGTGATAATCCCCAGCGGCCACTGCCTGCCAAGTGGCTGTGCCGATCTGCACTGGGCTGTTTCTCTGTGTCGTTGTTCCGTCGCCCAGCTGGCCGTAGTTGTTCATTCCCCAAGCCCAGAGAGTGCTGTCCTGCTTCAGCACAACGGTATAATATGCCCCTGCCGACACAGCCTGCCAGTCAGCAGCTATGCCGATCTGCACCGGACTGCTTTTGCTCACCGTTGTCCCGTCGCCGAGCTGGCCGTTGTCGTTGTATCCCCAACCCCAGAGCGTGCCGTCCTGCTTTATAGCGACGTTGTGCGAGTATCCAGTGGCCACAGCCTGCCAGTCAGCAGCGGTGCCGATCTGCACCGGGCTGTTTCTCTGTGCCGTTGTCCCGTCGCCCAGCTGGCCGTAGGAGTTCTGTCCCCAAGCCCAAAGAGTGCCGTCCTGCTTCAGCGCGACGGTGTGATGCTGCCCAGCGGCCACAGCCTGCCAGTCAGCAGCGGCGCCAATTTGCACCAAGCTGCTTTTGTTTACTGTTGTTCCGTCGCCGAGCTCGCCGTAGTAGTTGTATCCACAAGCCCAGAGGGTGCCGTCTGTCTTCAGGATAACTGTGTGAACATTTCCAGCGGCAATTTGGGCAACACCAGCCGCCGCCCCGCCCGCCCAAGCACCCAGAGTGAGAAGAAAAATCACATGGGCAAACAAAAATCTCTGCCAACGAGCCATCCCCGATGTCTTCACAGCACGTCCTCCTTTTTCAATTCTGGTTAAAAAACAGAGGCAGGGGACATTCCCTGCCTCTCAGCTGATCTTTAGTTCCCACCGCTCTCCGGCTCTTCCGGCGACGTGCTCGGATGATAGTCAATCTCGCTGGCGCGGGTGCCGCCCGCCATCTCGTACTCATTGCTGTCCTTGCCGTACTTCACACCCACCCCGGCCAGCATCCGGGCGGACTGGGCGCGGAGCTGCTTTTCCCCCGCCTTGAAGTCGTTGCCCGCCGCGTCGGCCTTGGCCAGCTTGGCGTTGTAGGTGTCGAGCAGATTCTGCGTCGCCGCAATTTCAGCGTTGAAGGCGGCCAGCGTGAGATCATTGCCCAAATCCAAGGCCGGGTCAATGGCCTTCAAATTGGCGGCGCGTTCCTGCGCGTCTGCGATGTGCTTGGATGACTTGCGTTGATAGGCCATGAGATTCCCTCCTGCATGAATGAAGTTGAGGATGTTTTTTGCCCGCTGACAACCTTCTCTTGCTCGACAACAGAAGGTTGCTGCCGAGTAACAAAAGGTTTCTGTCAAACAACAACTCTGTCTTGTTCGGCAGAGAAAGGTTTCTGCTTGGCAGGAGAAGGTTCTTGTTTGGCAACAACCTTCTCTTGCTCGGCAGCAAGGAGTTCTTGTTTAGCAAAAACCTTCTGCTGCCAAGCAACAAAAGGTTCCTGCTTGGCCGCAGCCTTTGTGTGCCGACTGAAAACCTTCTTCTGCCGAGAAGGAGAATACTGACGGGACGAAAAAGCTGCCTGTCAGCAGGCAGAAGAAGGCTGACACAGTCTTGCAAGCAAGAATCATGCCAGTTGTCAATGTTTTTTATTGGCGCAATGAATATGATGCCGAATACCGCATAAGTCCTGCTGAACACAGAAGGAAATAAGGCTGGTAACAAATGAGAATTATTCCTAAATAAAACTCTGGCGGGAAGAAGAGCTTGCTTCAGTGACAATTTTTGTCACCGAGTGACAAAAATTGTCAGCAGTTACGCGAGGAGAAAAGGCCGGAGGATTGAAGCGCTTACCCAAAGAGGCTGGTGAAAATCTTATAGCCGCCCATGAAGGTGCCGAGCGATGCGCCGAAGCCGGGCAGCAGAAAGGCGAGGAAGACGCGCAGGAGGCGATTCCGGCACCAGCCGCGCAGGGTGGTGATGTCGGCGGCCACGGTCTCGAATTCTTTGACCACCGGCGGCTGGACCATGACTTGGACAAAGGCGCAGACATGGCCAACGCCGATCACCGGACTGAGCGTGGTGAAGGGCGCGGCGACAAAGGCGGCAAGAATGGTCGCCGGATGGGACAGGGCCATGATTGCGCCAGCAGCGGCGGGCAGGCCGGTGGCCAGCACCCAGAAGAGGACGTTGGCTCCGGCCTCGCCCAAGCCCTGCTGCCAAGCGATCACCGCGATAGACAGCACAATCGCTGCCGGAACCGACCAGCCCACGACGTGCCAGACTTTGCCCACCGGCGGAATGGTGCTGATTTCCGCCATTCTGCCGCTGTTGTCCTCCTGCATGGCCCGCGTGATCCCGGCCATGTGCCCGGCCCCGACCACCGCAACCACCCGTCTGCCCGCCGCCGCCTTGATTTTCTCAGCCATGAAGATGTCGCGCTCGTCGATCAAGGCGGCCTTGGCCGCAGGCATGGCCTTGCCGACCTCGTCCATCAGCTCGGAGAGCACGTCCTTCTGGCGCAACTCGGCCAGCTTCTCCTCGGTCAGCTCGGTCTCGTCAAAAAGCGAGCTGATCAGCGCGGCCACCAAGTAGCCTTTCTTCCACAAAGATGTGGCCTTCCAAGCCCGGCGGAGGGTGATCCGCACGTCGCGGTCGCACAACTCCATCGGGATGCCGTGCCGCTCCGCTGTTTTTGCTGCTGTCAGCAGCTCGGTGCCTGGCTGCACACCGAGCTTGCCGCCGAGTTTTTTCTGGTAGGAGGCCAGCACCAGATTGACCATCAAGGTGGAAAGCTGCTGCTTTTTGATGATCTGCTTGAGATCGAGATTTTCCCAGTGCTGCGGCTTGGACAGGGCGTTGTAACGCTTCTCATCCAGCTCGATGCAGACCGTGTCAGGCCGTTCCTGCTCAATGATTTCTTCAACGAGGTCAGCGGACTGCCGGGAAATATGCGCCGTGCCGACCAAGAGGACGGTCTGGCCGCTGTCGCGGCGGATCACCGCCACGTCGTCGGAATAGCTGCGGGAAGGAAAGGCGGTGTCAGTCATGATAGGTCGTGTGAAAAGAAAACTTGGGGCTGTTTCTGCCGGAAACGTCAAGCGAAGCCCCGCTGTCTGAGCGGAGCCGAAGACGGCGGTGGTGGTTTCGGCTTCGCTCAACCACCGTTCGGCTCAGGCTCCGGCAAAGGATTCCTGAAGCTGGCGGAAGTAATCGCGGGCCTTGGCCTTCTGCGCGGCGGGCAGGCGGGCATCCAAGTCCTGCCGTTGCAGCTTGGCCTGCTGCCTCTCCTCCTCGCTCAGGCCGTTGTCATGGCTGGCAGCCACGGACAGCCACGCATGGGCAAGAGCATGATCCTGCGGGCAGCCCCGGCCTTGCAGGCAGCAGGCCGCCGCTTCTAATTGAGCCGGGCCATAGTCTAACTGGGCGGCGTAGAGCAGCCATTCAAAACTGAGCTGGGCATCTTGGGACACCGCCTCGCCAGCCCCGTCGCGGCAGATCATCGCCAAAGCGTGAGCTGCCGGGCCGTGGCCGAGATTGGCGGCCTCAGTCAGCCACGTCACTGCTTCGGCAATGCTTTGCTCGACTTCCCATTCAGGATCGCCGCTGAGGTAAATCTGCGCGGCCTCCATTTGCGCCTCGGCCTCGCCTGCCTCGGCCCGCTGAAGAATCAGCTCAAAGGCACTGGGGCGCAGCTCGGTCTCGCCGCAGAGGGCTTGCAAATGCTTCCGGTAGCAGAGCAGCTCCTCCAGCGTGATCGGCAGCAGGCCCATGAACACAGCCGGGCGACTGAGGAAGCTGTCCGCGCTGAGGGAGGCGTGGGTAAAATCTTGGCCTGCCTGCGCCAGCAGCCGAGCTGGATTGGTCTTTTTCGGCGGCTGCTCGAAGCGGGCCGGGCAGATCAGCAGCTGCACCCCGTTCTTGTCCTTCAGCGCCGCCTTGCAGACCGCCCAGCCGTCCTCCATCTCGCGGACATAAATTCCACCCGTAAGAATCTGATACTCCTCCTGCGCCTGCTCGCCGGGCTGCACAAGGCCGATGCCCTGCTGGACGAGCCGGTTCAGCCAGTAGCGGGCTTTCTTGCTGTCTCTGGGCAGTGCCGCGCCGAGCAGATAGCGGTCGGCCAAAGCGGCCATCGCATTGCGGTCGTCGCGCCAAGCCGCGTAGGAGCCAGCCTTGCGCAGCCACGGCGGTGCGCTCTCGCTCAGGCAGTCGTAAATGGAATCCACATACAGCCGCCAGCCGTGGAAATCTTCGTCGGTCAGAGGGCTGTCAGCGAGATGAATGCTGTTGACGGCAAAGGACTGGGCCGGAATGGGCAGATGCGCCGCGCCGAAGGAGCCGTCAATGGCATCCACGTCCAGATGCAGCTCTTCCTCCTCAAGCTGCTCAGGAATCTGGAGGAAACGTCCGGCGTAGCGGAGGATATGCACCATGCCGTCCTCGGCGTGCACGACCTTGACCAAGCGGTACATGCCGCCGTTGCGCTCCTGCATGGCGTAGATGCCGCCGGGCTGCGGCAGGGGCGCAGGCTTGGCCGTCTCCGCCGCTGCTGCCGGGCTGAACGCCATATCCGGCGCAGACGCGGGCGGCAGCTCCGCGTTGATTTTGATGCTGTCCAGCACCGCGCAGTTCATATCTCCGCCGTCTTCTTCATGGCGGAATGAGACGGCCTCCAGCCGCCTGCGCCGGTCATCTGCGCCGGAATCTGCCAGTCTTTTGAGAAAATCGAAAAAAGCCATGCCCAGAGCGTGCGGTGGAAGTTGCAATGTGTTCAGCGCGGAAGTATATATGATTTCTGAACAGTGTAGGTCGAAAAGCGGCGCGTGTCAATTGCTCTGGCAGTCTTCCTGCTGGAACCGAACAGCGTTCCCGGTTTTGAGTGCCGGGGCATGAAGGAGAGAAGAACGATGAATCAGACTGTTGGCGGCGGCGCAGCCCCGGAACAGAACCTGTCAGTTGCGGAAATCAGCCGGGCGGTGCGCGACAGCTCGGCCTGGGCCGGGCTGCTGAAAAATGAGATGGCCAAGCGCATAGTCGGCCAAGAGCGGCTGGTTGAGCGGCTTTTGATCGGCCTGCTCACCGGCGGGCACATTCTGCTGGAGGGACTGCCCGGCCTAGCGAAAACCTTGGCGGTGAAGACGCTGGCCGCCGCTGTCTCGGCCAGCTTCCGCCGCATTCAGTTCACCCCGGACATGCTGCCTGCGGATATTATTGGCACGGAGATTTATAACCCCAGAGACACCAGCTTTGTCGTCAAGCAGGGGCCGATCTTCGCCTCGCTCATCCTTGCCGACGAGATCAACCGCGCTCCGTCCAAGGTGCAGTCGGCCCTGTTGGAGGCGATGCAGGAGCGGCAGGTGACGATCGGCGAAAGCACCTTTCCGCTGCCTGAGCTGTTTCTCGTGCTGGCGACGCAGAACCCGATTGAACAGGAAGGCACTTACCCGCTGCCGGAAGCGCAGGTGGACCGCTTCATGCTCAAGGTCAAAGTCGGCTATCCGACCCGCGAGGAGGAGCGGCGCATCCTTGATCTCCTCGATCATGCCGACGACAAAGCGGCCATGCCGCCGATCCTCGCGCCGGAGGAGATATTGGCCGCCCGCAAGATAGTAGACAGCATTTATGTGGACGAGCGGATCAAAGACTACATCGTCGAGCTGATCTGTAGCACCCGCGAGCCGTCCGGCCCCAACGCGGGAATGCGCGGCTACATCGAAACCGGGGCCTCGCCCAGAGCGACCATCAACCTGAAAGCTGCGGCCCGCGCCTTGGCCTATCTCAACGGGCGCGGCTACGTCATCCCGGATGACATCAAGAACTGCGCCCCGGACGTGCTCCGCCACCGCATCCGCATCAGCTACGAGGCTGAAGCCGAGGGCATCAGCAGCGAGGACATCATCCGCCGCCTGCTGGAAACCGTGCCGGTGCCGTGATCATCCACCCAACGTAAGGGCAATTCATGAATTGCCCTTACAAAACTCGGCCAATCTATGGAAACAGCGGCGGTCAGGGAAATTCTAAAAAAGGTGCGCCAGATCGAAGTGCGCACCCGGCGGATGGCGGACAGCAGCCTCGCGGGCAGCTATCATTCCGTTTTCAAGGGCCGGGGCATGAATTTCGACGAGGTGCGCGAATACGTGCCGGGCGACGAAATCCGGGCCATTGACTGGAACGTCACTGCCCGCACCGGCGTGCCGCACGTGAAGAAGTTCACCGAAGAGCGCGAGCTGACCATCATGCTCCTGATTGATCTGAGCGCGTCAGGCGGCTTCGGCTCCGGCAGTCAGTCCAAGCGCGAAGTTATGGCCGAGCTGGCCGCTGTGCTGGCGTTTTCCGCCGTGCGCAACAGCGACAAGGTAGGCCTGCTCCTCTTTTCCGACTTCGCCGAGCTGTTCATTCCCGCAGGCAAAGGCCGCAGCCACATCCTGCGGGTGATCCGGGAAATACTCTTTTTTCAGCCGCAGGGCAAAGGCACGAGCATCGGCGGCGCACTGGATTTCTTCAGCCGGGTGGCGAAAAGGAAATGCGTGACTTTCCTCATTTCTGATTTCTGCCTGCCCGGCGAGTTTGACGACGCGCTGCAAGAGCTGCGGCCCAAGCTGCAAGCCGCAGCGCGCCGCCACGACCTTATTGCGGTTTCCGTCACTGACCCGCGTGAGCTGGAGCTGCCGGATACGGGCTGGATCACCTTGGAGGACGCGGAAAGCGGCGAGCAGATTCTCCTCAACACTTCGGACGAATGGACGCGGCGGGCCTACGCCAATCTGACCGGCGACCAGCGGGAACGCTTCGCCCGCGCCCTGCGCGGCATGGGCGTTGATCTGCTCCAGCTTTCCACCGGCACGCCCTATCTTGCTCCGTTGATGGGCTTTTTCCGCGCCCGCAGCCGGAGGCAGTCGCGATGAGCCGCCGCGTTATACTGCTCTTCTTCCTGCTCCTGCCCGCGCCGCTTCTGGCGCAGCAGCCCGGCCCGCCGCTGCACGACGAGCTGGCGGCAGTGGAAATAGAACCGCCGCTGCCTCTGCCGGAGCCTCAGCCGCGCTGGCCAATTGCAGCAGGAGCCGCGCTGCTGCTCGGCGGCGGTCTGCTTGCGCTCTATCTGCGGAAAAGAAAGCAGAAGCCACTGCCTGCGCCGCTGGCTCATGAAACCGCCCTGCTCCGGCTGACGCAGGCGGACGGCTTGATTGACTCGCACGACTGCGCCGCCTTTGCCGCGCTCTTTGATCAGACCCTGCGCCGCTATTTGGAGGAACGCTTCCGCCTTGCCGCCTCCCGGCAGACCGCTGGCGAGCTGATCCGTTTGCTGGCTGATTCTGAAGAAAAACAGCTCCAGGCGCATTCCGAACAGCTGCAAACCTGGCTTACGCTTTGTGAGGCGGCGAAATTTGCCGGAGCCGCGCTAAACAAGGCAGATATGGCGGAATTGACAGCGCAGCTCCGCGCTTTTGTTGAAGCGACGAAAGAAACCTTGCCGCGTTCGGCAGTGCCGCGCTGATTGCATCGGCAAGGCAATGCAGTCAGCGTCACCTTGATGACTGCGTCGGCAGGCCGCTGCCGAGATTTTCGAGCTGCCGCGTTCGGCATTGAGGCAATTCTGAGCGCATTGCCTCGATGATCTCGGCAGCAAGGCGATGCGGAGCTTTTCGAGCCGCTGACTTCATCGGCACGGCAACGCTGGACTCTTCGCCTCGTTGATACAGTCAGTGTGCCGCCGCCTCGCGCTGCATGACGCGGCGCGGCGCAGTTGCGCAATGACCGGCGGATCAAGGCGAAAAGTTTTTCGCTGATACAGGCCGCGCCGTTTGGTGCCGCAGCAAAAGATTTTTTGCCGCTGCACATGCAAGAAGCCTGCTGCGCGGCGCGTCATGCTGAAAACTTCCGCGCCGCGCATTGTTGGCAGTTTATCTGCAAAAGGTATTATGAACAGCTTCCGTTTCGATGAACCGCAGCTTCTCTGGCTGCTGCTGCTCCTGCCGGTTCTGGCTTTGCTCCGCAGCAAAGGCGGCCCGGCTCCGTCCCTGCTTTTCTCTTCGGTCTCGGCGGTGCGGGCCATCGCCGGGAGCCGCAAGGTCAGGCCGGGCGGGCTGCTGGCTTGGCTGCGGCTGGCTGCGCTTGGCCTGCTGATCATCGGCCTGGCCCGCCCGCAGTGGGGCCGCACCAGCACCGAGGTGGAGGCTTCCGGCATTGACATCCTGCTGGCCGTGGACATCTCCGGCTCAATGAAGGCACTGGATTTCAGCCTCAACGGCAGGCAGGCCAACCGCTTGGATGTGGTCAAGTCGGTGGTGGCCAAATTCATTACTGAGCGGCCCAACGACCGCATCGGGCTGGTGGCCTTCGCAGGCAGGCCGTATCTGGTCTGTCCGCTGACTCTTGATCACGACTGGCTGCGGCAGCGGCTGCATTCGCTGCGCAGCGGCATGATTGAGGACGGCACCGCCATCGGCTCGGCCATTGCTTCCGGCGTGAACCGCCTGCGCGATCAGCAGGCCAAGTCGCGCATCCTCATCCTGCTTACGGACGGCGTGAACAATGCGGGCAAGATCGCGCCGCTCACAGCGGCGGAAGCGGCTGCGGCGATGCAAATCAAGGTCTATGCTGTCGGCGTTGGCAAGCACGGCGTGGCGCCGCTGCCGGTGGAAGATCAATTTGGCAGAACTCGGATGGTTCAGGCCGCAGTGGATATCGACGAGGAGACGCTGACAAAGGTCGCGGCAATGACTAAGGCGAAATATTTCCGAGCCACGGACACCGCCTCGCTGGCGCGCATCTACGAGGAGATCAACGCGATGGAGACCACCGTTAGAAAAGTACGGCATCTGTCCCAGCACAACGAGCTGTTTCCGTGGCTGGCTCTGGCGGCTTTGCTGCTGCTGGCGGCGGAACTGGCTGCATCAAGAAGGCGGCTGCCGTAATCGTTCTTTTTGCCGATCAATCCTTATGCACACAAAGACGTATTTTTTGAAGAACCGCAAGACCAGCTAAAGCATCAGCCCTTCAGCAGCAGCCGCACCGCATCTAACGCCGCTGTGGCTGTCATCTCCTGAATTTCGTTCCGGCTGCCAGAGAAACGGCGCAGGCTGGCTTGAGTCGTGTTGTCATGATGCAGGCCGATGTAAACCGTGCCAACAGGCTTCTCCGCTGTGCCGCCGTCCGGCCCGGCAATTCCGGTCACCGCAACGGTGACGGCTGCGCCACTGCGCCGGGCTATTCCTGCGGCCATCGCTTCCGCAACTGCCGCGCTGACCGCGCCATGCTGCCGCAGCAGCTCCGCGTCCACATCCAAGAGGCGTTCTTTGAGCTGATTGGAATAGGCCACCACCCCGCCCGCAAACCAAGCGGAGCAGCCCGGCACAGCTGTGATTTTCGCGCTGATCAGGCCGCCAGTGCAGGACTCCGCAACCGCGAGCGTCAGCCCGCGCCGCAGCAGCAGCAGCCCGACCGTTTCGGCCAAGCTCTCCTTGTCCGTGCCGTAGAGATGCCAGCCCAAAGCGGCGCGGATACGCATGTCCGCCTCGGCAAAGAGCGGCTCCGCGCCGCTGACGGTCAGGCTGACATGCACCTCGCTTTCGACAGGATAATAACCGATGCTGATGCCCTCTTCCTGTTCCAGTAGAAGCAGCCGCCGGTTGATCTCGCATTCAGGCAGGCCCGTTGTCCGGTACAGCCGCATATGCATCGGGCCGCCGCCTTCGCGCCACGCTGAGAGCCTCGGCAGCACAGCCTCTGTCAGCAGCTTGACCGCTTGGCCGGGCACGCCGGGCAGGAAAAAGACCGGCACCGAGTCGTGCACGAGCAAGTGGCCGCAGGTGCGCGCTTCCAGATTGAGCATCTCCGCGCCCTCAGGCAGCCAAGCCAGCCGTTCCAAGTCCGCTTGGCAGCACACGTCTCCCCAAGGCTGCGCCCGTATCTTTTCCAGAATTTCCGGGCGCAGCGTGGCGGGCCTTCCCAGTGCCTCGGCGGCGGCTTCATTAGTCAGGTCGTCGCTGGTCGGGCCAAGCCCGCCGGTGACAAGGACAAAATCCGCCCGCCCAATCGCCCGTTTCAGGGCCTCGCCGATCAGCTGGCGCGTGTCGCTGACAGTGTGCATGGCCAGCACCTTGTGCCCGGCTGCAAAAAGCTGCCGGGCCGCGAACGCGCTGGTGGTGTTGACAATCCGGCCTGAAGTCAGCTCGTCGCCGACCGCGATGATTTCCCCGATCATTCTTCTGCCTTTCCGTGCGCTTGGTTGCGGGTTCCTGTTTCAGTCTGTCAGTCTATCATGAAAAAAAGGAAAGGGAAACAGAGAACAAACTGCCGCAGTATTTGACATTGCCAAGGAATCTGTGGTTCAATGACCGATGCCGTCGGCGTGTCGGCGCGGAGCTGGCCGCCATGCTTCTCAACACAATGCAGGAGGTGCGATCATGTACAGCTGGCACGTGGCCGTCAACGGCCAAACCACAGGCCCCTTTTCCCATCAGCAGCTCTTGGCCGGGCTGCGCTCCGGGCAGTTCAGCCGCGCCGCGCTGGTCTGGCGCGAGGGCTTCAGCGACTGGCAGGCGGTTGAAACTGTGCCGGAGCTGGCCGATCCCGGCTCGGCCGCCACGCAAGCCCCGCCGCCGGTGACAGGCCGCCATGCGCACGAGATCGATTACGAAATCTTCGGCCATGAGATGCAGTTTGTCGAGATCGAGCTGGATCCGCAGGAAAGCGTGATCGCCGAAGCAGGCAGCATGATGCACATGACCGACGGCATCCGCATGGACACGGTCTTTGGCGACGGCTCGACGGCCTCGCAGTCCGGCGGCATATTCGACAAGATGCTCGGCGCGGGCAAGCGGCTGATCACCGGCGAGAGCCTGTTCATGACCGTCTTCACCCACACCGGCGCGGGCAAGGGCCGGGCCGCCTTTGCCGCGCCCTATCCCGGCAAAATTATTCCGCTTGATCTGAGCAAATACGGCAACCGGATCATCTGCCAGAAGGATGCCTTTCTCTGCGCGGCCAAAGGCGTTGCCGTGGGCATCGCCTTTCAGAAGAAGATCGGCGTGGCTCTGTTCGGCGGAGAGGGATTCATCATGCAGCGGCTGGACGGCGACGGTCTCTGCTTTGTCCATGCGGGCGGCACGATCGTCGAGCGCGAGCTGGCTGCCGGGCAGAGCCTGCGGGTGGACACCGGCTGTCTTGTCGCCCTGACTCAGACCGTGCAGTACGACATTGAGTTTGTCGGCAACGTCAAGTCAGCGGTTTTCGGCGGTGAAGGTTTTTTCTTCGCCACACTGCGCGGGCCGGGCCATGTCTGGCTGCAATCGCTGCCCTTCTCGCGCTTGGCCGGACGCATCTGGGCCGCAGCCCCGCAGGCGGGCGGCAAAGGCGGCGATGAAGGCTCAGTGCTTGGCGGCTTGGCGAATCTCTTTGAGAAATAAGCCGCCGCCGTTTTCTTTCCCTAGCAGGGAGGCAACCTCTCCTGCGCAGCCTCCACAGCCAATGAAAGGAATCATCCTCGCGGGCGGCTCCGGCACCCGCCTCTATCCGCTGACCAGAGTAATCAGCAAGCAGCTTATCCCGGTCTATGACAAGCCGATGATCTATTACCCGCTTTCCGTGCTGATGCTGGCCGGAATCCGGGACATCCTACTCATCTCCACACCTGAAGATTTGCCCCGCTTTGAGCAGCTCTTTAGCGACGGCAGCCAGCTCGGCCTAAACATCTCCTACGCCGAGCAGCCCAAGCCGGAGGGGCTGGCGCAGGCCTTTCTCATCGGCAAAAAGTTCATCGGCAGGTCGTCAGTCGCGCTGGTGCTGGGCGACAACATCTTTTTCGGCACCGGCTTTCAGGAGATCGTCAAGCGGTGCAGCCGCCTGAAGAACGGCGACGGCGGCATCATCTTCGGCTATCTGGTCAAAGACCCGGAGCGCTACGGCGTGGTCGAGTTTGACGCGCAGCAGCGGGTGATCGGCATCGAGGAGAAGCCCGCCACGCCGAAGTCGCGCTATGCCGTGCCGGGCCTCTACTTTTACGACAACAGCGTGGTGGAGATCGCCTCGTCTATCAAGCCGTCGGCACGGGGCGAGCTGGAAATCACTGATGTCAATAGCGCGTATTTGCAGCAGGAGCGGCTGAAAGTCGAGCTGCTGGGGCGCGGCTTCTGCTGGTTAGACACTGGCACGCACGAGTCCTTGCAGCAGGCGGCCAGCTACGTGCAGGCGGTGCAGGAGCGGCAGGGCCTGAAGATTGCCTGCGTCGAGGAGATTGCTTGGCGGCTGGGCTGGATCGACGCGGCGCAGGTGGAGCGCATCGCTGCGCCGATGCTGAAGAATCAGTACGGCCAATACCTGATGTCCATCCTCAAGGAAGGAGGCGCGCCGCTATGAAACTGCTGATCACCGGCGCGGGCGGGCAGCTCGGCCAAGACTGTGTGCGGCTGATGCTCGACCGGCACGAAATCTGCGCCCTCACCTCGCGGCAGCTTAACATCACCGACGCAGAGATGGTTCGGGGGGCGGTGGAATGCGTCCGGCCTGATGTGCTGATCAACTGCGCGGCCTACACCGCTGTGGATGCCTGCGAGAGCGAGACCAACTGCTGCATGGCGGTCAATGCCCACGGCCCGGCCCATCTCGCTGCTGCCTGCGCCGAGTTCGGCTGCCGCCTGATTCACATCTCCACCGATTACGTCTTTGACGGCAGCAAGCCTGCGCCGGAGCCGTACACCGAGGACGATGCCGTCGGTCCGGTCTCCGCCTATGGCAGCAGCAAGCTGGCAGGCGAGCAGGCCATTGCCGAGCGGCTGGAGAATCACCTCATCCTGCGCACGGCCTGGCTCTACGGCATCGGCGGCAGGAACTTCCTCAAGACCATGCTCCGGCTGGCCAAGGCTGATCCGCAGCGCACGATCAAGGTGGTGAACGACCAGCACGGCTCGCTGACGTGGACAATGAGCTTGGCTAGGCAGATCGAGCGGCTGCTGGACTGCGGCCTCTGCGGCATCGCTCACGCAACTGCCGAAGGCCACGGCACGTGGTATGAAGCGGCCAAGCAGTTCCTTGAGGCCATGCAGGTGGACTTCTCCCTCGCGCCCTGCACCACGGCGGAGTATCCGACTCCGGCCCGGCGGCCTGCCAACTCCATCCTTGAGAACCGCCGCCTCAAGGAGCATGGCTTGAACGTCATGCGCGACTGGCGGGCGGACCTAGACGAGTTTGTCCGCCTGCACCGCGAGGAGCTGCTTGCCCTTACCTGAAGAAGCGGCGGTGCCAGATGCAAGTAGCTGTTAGACAAACAATTCCGGCCACCGCTTTGCAAACTCCTCCCGCAGCGGAATCATCACTTCGCGCATTGACGGCTCCGCCGCCTTCGAGCAGCGCAGCTTGAAGATGTGCCGCCACTGCTCCAAGTTGGCGTAAACGATGATCTCCGTCTTGCAGGAATTGGGCAGCACGGTGCGGGCGGCCTGCGGCGTGGATGTCTCCAGCAGCTTGAAATAGAGCCGCTCCGTCTCCTCCATCGCCTGCCACCAAACAGCATACTCCTCGCTGTCGTCCGCCCAGAACAGCGGCCTGATGAACGTCACCTCGCTGCCGAACTTGTCCTCGCTGTAGCGGCAATACCTTTGTGATTCTTGAAGAAATTGGCAAGGGCGGTGCCGTACCAGCTCATGCGTCACAGCCCGGTTGACGATGAACTTCACCGCGATGTGGCGGTGCTTGGCCAGCAAGCCTGCGGGCAGCCGCTCCACATCTTCCAGCGGAACCTTGCGGACGCTGATACCGGGCATGATCAATCCGCCTTCCGGCAGGATGCTGGCGAAAAAATACGGATGCCGCTCGTGGAGCAGGGCGCAGGCAGCCCGAACGACGGCGCAGTCCGGGTGATTGAGCAACATCTCCCGCCAAGCCCTGATGCTGGCGGTGATCAGCAGGCGGCCTTGTTCGCGGCTGATGTGCAGATATTTGGGCTGGCAGAGAAAAAGCTCATCAATTTTGCTGTCGTCCGCGCAGACCTCAAGCGTCACCACGCCCATCTCCAGCACCGAGTTGTGGCCGTGCTCCGCCATCTTCTCGACAAACGGCAGGGCCGACTCCGGCGTGATGCGGTCTTCGCTCTTGTAGCAGATGCGCCCGCAATGCTCGATGCGGACAGCAAGGCTCTGTTGGTCGAGGAAATCAAGTATCTTAAAGGACGGGGGAATTACTTTCATCTGTTCGCTTGTTGATGGATATTATAAAACAACCTAATGTGCAACTCTTTTCAGTCTGCGAGATGTTCAGTAACTTCATGAAAATACATACATTGTCAATGCAGCCGATGTTAACGTATGCGCGATGACGCGCCGCTTTGAAGCATTCCAACAGATGTGGGCCTGCTGTTTCCCGGCACACTTCCTTGGTCATGTGCGGAAGGCAATACCATCAAGCACGCTCAAATTTTTCCAACTAACTGGAATCTCAAGACAATCAAATCAGCAGCCGAACTGTCTTCAGCAACACTGCATCCCAAAAGAGTCGCACATTAGGTTATAAAACAGCGTATTGCAGCACCTTGGAGCATTCAAACTGCGCTGCTCCAAGGCGGCGAAGGGAAGGATTATGCCGCTGCGGGGGAAGGCTGAACGGTGTTTGCCTGACAGTTACGGCCAAGCCGTGCCGCTGCCGCCCAGCTCCAAGGGGCCGTGCGGCTCAATTTCCGTCGGCTCGACAGCGAAAAACTCTCTGGGCTGATCCGATCTGCTGCCCGCCGGGCCGTTGGAGACAAAGAACATCCCGTTGCCATAGGGATTGACCGGCGGCGCGACAATGCTGCCGGACAGCTCCAGCCAGCCGCGCGAGCTTTCAATGTGCAGATGCGGCTTCCAGCCGCCGGTGCCGCCGATTTCTGCAATCTGCTGCCCCGCCCGCACCGCGCCGACGGCCCAGATGTTCTTCAGATGGGCGAGAAAAAGCCGCTCCGTGCCCGCGAGATTCCGCCATTCAAGGGAATGGCCCCAGGCATTGGTGTTGCGGTGGACTATGCGCACCGTCCCGTCTTCCGGGGCGAAGAGCGGCATCCCCTCGTCATCGTGACTGTTCGCGCCGATGTTGATGTCCACGACCTGCTCCGGGCGGCAGCCGTAATAGCTGGGATGTGTGCCGAACTGGGGATGGCGAATGTAGGTCGCAGCCTGATAGACCATGCCCTTACCCAGCACGTGGCCTTGGGTTGCCTGCGCGGAAAAAGGCCATGCTGTCAGTAGGATAAACAAAAATAGCGAACGAAACATCGAAGACAAAAAGTTCTGCTCCGGGCGGTCATCTGAACGGCATCTCATTGCCCCTGAATTTTTCCATGCCGTCTTTCAATGTCGCACAAACAAGACAATCTGTCAAGAATGCTCCGGGAACAGACTCCGCAACCCTTCCCTGCTGGCGGCGCAGATGCCGCGCTCAGTGATCAGGCCGGTGACAAGGCGGGCCGGAGTCACGTCAAAGGCCGGATTGGCCGCCCGCGTCCGTTCCGGGGCGATGCGCACCCGCCGCACTTGGCCGTCTTCAGCCAAGCCAGAGACGAACAGCACCTCGTCCTCGTCCCGCTCCTCAATCGGAATCGCCATGCCGTCGTCCAGCGTCCAGTCAATTGTGGAGCCAGGCAGGGCCACGTAGAAAGGAACGCTGTTGTCCGCAGCGGCAAGGGCTTTCAGGTAGGTGCCGATCTTGTTGCAGACATCGCCGCAGGCTGTAGTGCGGTCTGTGCCGACAATGCAGAGATCAACCTTCCCTTGCCGCATGAGCCAGCCGCCGCTGTTGTCGGCAATCAGGCGGTGCTCGATGCCTGCTGAGGCCAGCTCCCAAGCGGTGAGCTGCGCGCCCTGATTGCGGGGCCGAGTCTCGTCCACCCAGACATGCAGGGGAATTCCCGCCTGTTGGGCCTTGAAAACCGGAGCGAGGGCTGTGCCCCAATCCACGGTTGCCAGCCAGCCCGCGTTGCAATGAGTGAGAATGTTCACCGGCTGGCCGGTGCGCCGGTGCGCATCCTCAATCAGGCGCAGGCCGTGCTGGCCGATAGCCTCGTTGACCTGCACATCCTCCTCGCAGACAGCCGCCGCCTCGCAGCGGGTTGCGTCAATTCGCTGCTCAGGCGGCAGCGCGGACAGTACGCGCCGCATCCGCTCGACTGCCCAGCGCAGGTTCACCGCTGTGGGGCGCGCTTGCAGCAGCTTAACGCAGACCGCATCCAGCCCGGCATCGGAGCTGTCCGCCAGCAGGCCGAGAAATACGCCCCAGGCCGCTGCCGCGCCGATCAGCGGTGCGCCGCGCACCAGCATGGCCCGGATGGCATGGGCCGCGTCATCCGCCGTGCGCAGACGGACAGTCTCAAACTGATGCGGCAGCTTGGTCTGGTCAATGATGCCGACGCTGCGCTGGTCCGCTTCCAGCCAGATAGTGCGCCAAGGCAGTCCGTTGATATTCATGTTTGAAATATTTGCAAATTTATTGTCATCATGTTTCTTGATCAGAATCAAGCCTGCGCGTAGTCAACCATATTTTTCTCCGCGCCGCTTGCGTTTTCAAGGCCCCCTCGAACTGCCCGCGCCCCCTATCTTGCTGAAAGAGCAAAAAACTGAGGCGGCAAGCACCGTTAGCAAAAAAATATCTTTTTTGCGAAAAAACAAGAAAAACATCTTGCTTTTCTTCCCGTTAAAGAATAAAATCTTTCTTTTTAAGAAAGATTATCGCTTTCCCTCAGCAAGCGTTTGCTGACGCAAGGCAAGTCGCGGCATGTCGCCGCTGGCTGTTTGTATAAATAAAAGTCACAGGGGAAAATCCCCGCAAGGAGTATTAGTCATGAATAAAGTACTGGCACTGTTCGCAGCCGCTCTGTTCTCTGTTGCAGTCAGCAATGCTGTATTTGCGGAAGACGGCGCAACAGCTACCACTGGCGTAGAAGGCACCACTGGTGCCACCGGCACCACCGGCGGCGCAGTAGTTCCGACCGGCGATCAACCTGCTGAGTAAAACACTGCATTCGCTCAGGCGAAAGCAGATTCAAAAGGGCAGTCCCCCTGATCAGGGGGCTGCCCTTTTTGCATTTCCCCCTCCAGTAGCCGCGCTGCCACGCGCATTCTTTTTCCATTTCTTGATCTATGTCAAGGAAAGGCGTATGCTGTTCAGATATAGTATCTCTCACATGCGGCACGCAGCACTTCCGCCGTCCTCACCACAACGAATATACGGAGCCTTTTTCATGAAGAAAACTATTCTGTTCACCGCTGCCGCATTCCTGACTGTCTTCGGCCAGAATGTCTTTGCTGAAGACAAAGCCCCTGCGCCCAAAGCTCCTGCCGCCGCAGAGAGCAAGGCTGAAGCTGCCAAACCCGCCGAGCCGTCCCTCTACCACCAGCTGGGCGGCGAGAAGGCCGTTGATGCCGCTGTGGATCTGTTCTACAAGAAAGTGCTGGCCGACGACCGGGTCAACGGCTTCTTCAAAGGCGTGGACATGAACCGCCAGCTGGCTATGCAGAAGGGCTTCCTCACCTTCGCCTTTGGCGGGCCGAACAATTATGCTGGCCGCGACCTGCGCGCCACCCATGCCCATCTGGTGCAGCGCGGGCTGAACGACACACATTTCGATGTCATCGTTGAGCACCTTGGCGCATCGTTGAAAGAGCTGGGCGTGAAGCCTGAGCTGATTCAGAAGGCCGCTGATGTCGCCAACAGCGTACGCAAGGACGTGCTGAACAAGTAAGTCTTTTCCCCCGCCGCAGGGTCAGGCTGGCCGCAATGGTCAGCCTGACCGTTTCTGCGTCACCGTGCCCCTCTCCATGATAGTTCCCCCCTGAAATGCTGTGTGATCCAGCAGCGCAATCCGCCGTCCCTCCACCCGAATCAGCCCAGCCGCGCTCATATCGTTGAAGATGCGCGACAGCGTTTCCGCGCTGGTGCCGAGCAGATTAGCGAGCTGCTTCTTGGGGATGTCCAGCGTGATCTGGCTGGTGCCTCCCTGCTTCCTGGCCAAATAAAGAAGATGAGCGGTCAGGCGCGCTGGCACGTCCTTGAGCGACAGGCTTTCAATCTTGGCAGCAAAGCGGCGCATCCGGCGCGCCATCGCAGCCATGACCGCCAAGGCCAGCTCCGGGTGCGCAGCGAGCAGAGCGATGAACTCCTTTTTCGGCAAGAACAACGCGGTGACTGCGGTCAGGCTGGATGCGCTGGCCGGGAAACTGTGGCCGTGGAAGACCGGCACAATGCCGAACGGCTCGCCTGCCTCCAAGACGTACAGAATCTGCTCCCTGCCGTCCAAGGCCATCTTGTAGAGCTTGACCTGCCCCTGCGCCACGATATAGAAGCCGCTGCACGCAGTCCCCTCCAAGAAGATCATCTCGCCGCGACGGAATTTCTTTTCTTGAGCGATCTGAGCCAGCTGATGCAGCAGCGGCTCCGGCAGGCCCTTGAAGAAGACCGACTCGGCCAGCACCTGTTTCTTGTTTTCCATGCAGCTCCTTGATGCAAATGCGCCCTCCAGACTGACAGGCAGAAAAGCACTCCAGTGCGATGATGCGTCACAGCCTGCTGTGGCAGTTCGTCACAGCCTGCTGTGGCGGTTCGTCACAGCCTGCTGTGAATACCCGTCACAGCCTGCTGTGAATATTCGTCACAGCCTGCTGTGAATATCCGTCACAGCCTGCTGTGGCAAGCTGCCCAGAGACGGTGCGGCTGCCCGCCCTTTATTCCCTGTTGATTTTTTTCCAATTCTTGAGCTATGTCAAGGAATGGCCCTTGCTTTGCCGCTACACTCGATATAGCCAGAAACTGCTTCTGAGCGCAAGCAAAAAAAGAGGCAGGATCGCGGTGATGAATCAGCTTGACATGCGCCACCTGTCCGCATACAAGGATTGTGCTGCACAAAAGTGCAGGTAAACATTCAAAATTGTCTGGGAGGGATAACGGCCATGCGTCTTGCTTCGTTTATCGCTGACCAGTGCTTGGCCTACCTCCTGAGCAGCGATTCTGATCCGCAACGGCAGCCGCGATCAGGGAGGAGAACTCCTCTGCATCCGCCTTGGTCGTCTGCTGCCGCTTCCTTCCTCGCCCTCTGCAACGGCTGCGGCGACTGCGCCAAAGCCTGCGGCAGCGGCATCATCCGCATCAACGAAGACGGTTTCCCGGTTGTTGATTTCAGCCAAAACGCCTGCACCTTCTGCGGCGACTGCGCTCGCAGCTGCCCGACAGGAGCCTTGCAGTTCAACCAAGAACAAGAGCCGTGGCATGTCCGCGCCCGCATCGAAGCCAGCTGCCTGCTCGGCAGCCGCGTGCTCTGCCGCAGCTGCGGCGACCGCTGCGAGCACGGCGCAATCCGCTTTCCGCTGGCGGAAGGCCAACTGCCGACGATTGCAGCCGAGCAATGCACGGGCTGCGGGGCCTGCGCCAGCGTCTGTCCAGTCAACGCGATTTCCTTTGCGGCCACAAGCAGCAAACTCAACCAGCCTGAATCACCATGAACATCTCCGGCATTGTCGTGCACGCCCTTCCTGAAAACACGGAAGCACTTAGGACGCAGATGGCAGCTTTGGCTGGCGTTGAGGTGCATGTGGCCCAGCCCGACGGCAGAATCGTGATCACTGTGGAAGACACGCCGGATGCAGTGCCGTCCGACACCATCATGCAGGTGCAGCTTCTGCCCGGTGTGCTGTCTGCGGCCATGATTTACAATTACTGCGATGAATGAGGATTCATCACAACTGCACAATATAGGAGGAGACCTATGAAACTGACTCGACGTGCTTTTATCCGGGCCAACGCTGCCGCTGCTGCTGCGGCAGTCGTCGGCGTGAACCTTCCGGCTGCGACAGAGGCTTTGGCGCAAAAGAATGACGACAGCGGCATCCGCTGGGACAAGGCGCCCTGCCGCTTCTGCGGCACTGGGTGCAGCGTGCTGGTGGGTGTCAAAGACGGCAGAGTGGTGGCCACGCAGGGCGACCCAGACGCGCCGGTCAACCGTGGCCTGAACTGCATCAAGGGCTACTTCCTCTCTAAGATCATGTACGGCAAAGACCGTCTGACCCAGCCCCTGCTCCGCAAGAAGAACGGCCGATACGACAAGAACGGCGAGTTCGCTCCGGTCTCTTGGGACGAAGCCTTTGACATCATGGAGCTGAAGTTCAAGGAGTCCATCAGGAAGAACGGCCCGGACTCAGTGGGCATGTGCGGATCAGGGCAGTGGATGATCTGGGAGGGCTATGCCGCGCAGAAGTTCATCAAGGCAGGGCTGCGCACCAACAACCTTGACCCGAACGCCCGCCACTGCATGGCCTCGGCGGTCACAGGCTTCATGCGCACCTTCGGCATTGACGAGCCGATGGGCTGCTACGATGACATTGAGCACGCCGACGCGTTCGTGCTCTGGGGTTCAAACATGGCGGAAATGCACCCGATCCTGTGGTCGCGAGTCACCAGCCGCCGCCTGACCGCCGAGCATGTTAAGGTGGCGGTGATGTCGGTGTATCAGCATCGCTGCTTTGACTTGGCCGACCTGCCGATAGTCTTCAAGCCGCATTCTGATCTGGTCATCCTCAACTACATCGCCAACTACATCATCCAGAACGGCAAGGTCAATCAGGACTTCATCAAGCAGCACGTCAAGTTCAAGACCGGCACAACGGACATCGGCTATGGCCTGCGTCCTGAGCATCCCAAGGAGAAGGCGGCCAAAAACGCGGGCAAGGCCAATGACGCGGTTGATTGCAGCTTTGAGGACTACGCCAAGTTTGTCGCCGAATACACCGTGGACAAAGCCAGCGAGATGTCTGGCGTGCCAAAAGAAACGTTGGAAGAGCTGGCCAAGCTCTACGCTGATCCCAAGCGCAAGGTGATGTCTTTCTGGACCATGGGCTTCAACCAGCACACGCGGGGCACTTGGGCCAACAACATGATCTACAATATCCATCTCTTGGTGGGTAAGATCTCCGAGCCGGGCAACAGCCCATTCTCGCTCACCGGCCAGCCTTCAGCTTGCGGCACAGCCCGTGAAGTCGGCACATTCGCCCACCGGCTGCCTGCGGACATGGTTGTGACCAACCCTGAGCATCGGCACCATGCTGAGGAGATATGGAAGCTGCCGGAAGGAACCATCCCGGACAAGGTTGGTTATCACATTGTCCAGCAGAACAGGATGCTCAAGGACGGCAAGCTGAATGTCTATTGGGTGATGTGCAACAACAACATGCAGGCCGCCGCGAACCTCAATGAGGAGAGCTATCCAGGCTACCGCAACCCGGACAACTTCATCATTGTCTCAGATGTCTATCCGACCGTCACGGCACTGGCCGCTGACCTGATCCTGCCTGCGGCCATGTGGGTGGAGAAGGAAGGCGCCTGGGGTAACGCCGAGCGGCGCACCCAGTTCCTCCGCCAGCAGGTCAAGGCCAAGGGTGATGCGAAAAGCGATCTGTGGCAGATCGTCGAGTTCTCCAAACGCTTCAAGACCGATGAGGTTTGGCCCAAGGAGCTGCTGGACAAGAACCCGGCCTACAAGGGCAAGACGCTGTATGAGGTGCTCTACGCTAATGGCCAAGTGAACGAGTTCCCTCTGAGCCAGCTGCAAAAGGGCTTTGACAACGACGAGTCCCATTATTTCGGCTTCTACATCCAGAAGGGACTGTTCGAGGAATACGCCAAGTTTGGCCGTGGCCACGGTCATGATCTCGCCCCGTTTGAGATGTACCATCAGGCGCGCGGCCTGCGCTGGCCAGTGGTGGACGGCAAAGAGACTTTGTGGCGCTTCCGTGAGGGCTATGATCCCTATGTCAAGAAGGGCGAGGGCGTGAAGTTCTACGGCCACAAGGACGGCAAGGCCGTGATCTTCGCCCTGCCCTACGAGCCGCCGCCAGAGTTGCCGGACGCGGAGTACGACCTCTGGCTCTGCACAGGCCGCGTTTTGGAGCACTGGCATTCTGGCTCCATGACCCGCAGGGTGCCGGAGCTGTACCGGGCTGTGCCGGACGCGCTGCTCTTCATTCACCCGGAGGACGCAAAGAAACGCGGCCTCAAGCGCGGTGAACTGGCGAAGATTGTTTCCCGCCGAGGCGAGATCACCTGCACGGTGGAGACGCAGGGCCGCAACAAGCCGCCGCAGGGCTTGGTCTTTATCCCGTGGTTTGATGAGGGCCGCTTGGTCAACAAGCTGACCTTGGACGCAACCTGTCCGATCTCCAAGCAAACCGACTTCAAGAAGTGCGCGGTCAAGATCATGAAAGCCTGACGGAGCACATCATGGAAACTGAACAGCCTGCCAGCTCGTCGCGGCGGCGGCTTTTAACTGAAACCATCCCGGCGGCAGCAGGCGCGGCAGTGCTGGCCGTCCTGCTCGGCGGACACCAGCAGTCGGCGCAGGCCTTGCCGCCTCATGCAATCAGGCCGCCCGGAGCCTTGCCGGAGGAGGACTTCCTCGCTGCCTGCCTGCGCTGCGGGCAGTGCGTGCGTGCCTGCGAGAAGAATCTGCGCCAAGATAAAGGCGGGGAAACAACAGCACCACCAGCGGCCTTCCCAACAGACGCAGGCGCGTTCGTCTCGCAGTTAGCTGAATTAGGGACAAACGCGCCGCTGGAAACAGCGGTGCCGGTGCTGCGCTTGGCCGAGATAGGCAGCGGCATTCCGGCGGGCACGCCGTATTTCGTGCCCCGGATCAGCCCCTGCCGGATGTGCGAGGACATGCCCTGCGTCAAAGCCTGTCCTTCCGGCGCGTTGAACAACAAAAAGCTGGCCTCCATCAACGAGGCCAGAATGGGGCTGGCGGTGCTGGTTGATCACGAAAACTGCCTCAATCACCAAGGTCTGCGCTGCGATGTCTGCTACCGCAACTGCCCGGTGATTGACAAGGCCCTGACCTTGGAAATGCAGGTCAATCAGCGCACAGGCGTGCACGCCCGCCTGATTCCGACCGTGCATTCCCAGCACTGCACCGGCTGCGGCAAGTGCGAGCGTTCCTGCGTGCTGGAAAATCCGGCGATCAAGGTGCTGCCGCTGGCGCAGGCCAAAGGCGAGCTGGGCAGGCATTACCGGCTGGGCTGGGAAGAAAAGGAAAAAGCGGGGCATTCGCTGATTCCGCCTGTGCTGGAACTGCCAATGCGCAAACCGGAGGAGCTGCCATGAAACAACGCATCGCAGGCCGCGAGGCCGTTGCAAAGAAAGGCTGGCTGCGGGCGCACAAGTGGCTGCTGTTCCGCCGTATCTCACAGCTCGGCATCCTTGGTCTCTTTCTGCTGGGGCCGCTGGCTGGCATCTGGGTGATCAGCGGGACGCTTTCGGCCAGCACAGTGCTTGGCTTCCTGCCGCTGACCGATCCGCTGCTCTTGGTGCAATCCTTGGCTGCCGGACATCTGCCGGAAGCAGTTGCTGTTTTCGGTTTTATAGCTGTGCTGGCGATCTACAGCCTGATCGGCGGGCGGACATACTGCGCCTGGGTCTGCCCGGTCAACCTTGTCACCGACGCAGCTGCATGGACGAACCGGCGGCTGGAACTGAAGAAGAACCTCAGCCTGAGCAAGTCCACCCGCTACTGGCTGCTCGGCTTCATCATACTGCTGTGCGCTGCGACCGGCAGCATCGTCTGGGAGCTGGTCAATCCTGTGACCGTCCTTCAGCGCGGCCTGCTCTTCGGCATGGGACTGGGCTGGCTGCTGATCGCCGCCATCTTCGTCTTTGATGCGTTTGTTCTCCGGCATGGCTGGTGCGGTCATCTTTGCCCGGTCGGCGCGGCCTACAGCTTGATCCGTTTCGCCACCCTGCTGCGGGTCAAGGTGGCTGGACGCGCCCGCTGTACCGACTGCATGGACTGCTTCGCCGTCTGCCCAGAGCCGCAAGTCATCCGGCCTGCGCTCAAAGGCGGCGAAGGCAGCGCAACGGTGATTGCTTCCGCCAACTGTCTCAACTGCGGACGCTGCATCGATGTCTGCCCGCAGGAGGTTTTCTCTTTCGCTAAAAGAACCTGATGGAGTCTACCATGAAAAAGACCATTCTCACCCTCTCTCTGCTGACCGTCGCCTTCACCTGCTCGCTCGCCTTTGGCGGCAAGGATGATACTTCCCCTGCCCCGGCGCAGGACAATGTTCAGGCGCAGACTGCTGTGCAAGCAGGTGCTGTTGAACCGGTGAAAGGTTTGCGCAAAAATGAGATCACTGGCCCGGAAGACGTGCCGGTGGATCCGAACTGGACCACCAAGGATGCTAAGGTGCCGCGCACCTTCATTCATCAGCCGCCGGTGATCCCGCATGACATCAGCAGCTTCACGCTCAACACCGCGCAGAATGACTGCCTCGGCTGCCACGGTGTCGAGGGTTCTGGCGCACCCAAGCCCTTCAAAACCCACTACACAGACCGAGACGGCAAACCAACGGAAACTGTTTCCAAACGCTGGCATTTCTGCCTTCAGTGCCATGTCGGTCAAGTGGACGCGCCGCCTTTGGTGGAAAACGTTTTTGGCAGCGGCAAGGGGAAATATTCGCTCGGCACCAAGAAAGAATAACCCTGTCTGATTGATGCGGTGGCGGCATTGCCGCAATAAAAAACGCCGGAGGATGCAGCTCCTCCGGCTCAGCGGTCATTGGTGATGACGACTCAGAATTGACTCATTTTATTCATCAACCTCAGTTTTTCAGCCCCCATGTTTTTCTGCATCATCTGCGGCTGAATGACGTGCATCATGTAATTCTGCGAGGCTCTTTCAGTCATCATCTTGCCGCGCATCTGACCCTTGAACGGCATTTCAGCATATATGGATGCCATTGTCTTCTGCTGCATTTTGGTCACAATCTCGTTAATTACTTTCAAGATTGACGGGTCAATCTTTATTTTCTCCTCAGCATGAGAGGATGAGAAAGAGTATGCGGAAATAATTATAGAAAAAGACAGGATTGCCGATACTTTTTTAAATGCGATCATTTTTACTTCCTCCTCTCAGTTTAATTTAAAAACCTTTCCTGTCTTCAGGATACAGGAATACAGAATAGAAAGTCAATTTTTTTCAGTCAGTTTAAAATTATCAGTAACGGATACGGTCAGCATCCCTCTGCTTGCCCGCAGTGAAGCAACAAAATTTAACTGCTGCGCTCGAACTGATGGGCAGCAGTTGCCGCAGCTTTGCGGTAGGCGGATGCGCTTTCGGCGTATCCGCCTTTTTTACTGGCATAATCCTTAGGACTTATGCAGTTCGACCGCCAACCCGTTGATTTTATTCAACTGACGATTTATGCGGTAAAAAGACAACTGGCTGTAATAGTTGAGCTTCTTATTTCAACTGCGTAATTCCTAATCCTGTTGACTTTTTTTCTTCGCCGGGTCTATAGTACCTGGGAGATTGCAGTTCGGATTCCCAGCTCAGGAGGTGCGCCATGCCTGTTTCTCTTGCCGGTTCCGTGGGGCGGAACGGGAAAAATTTTCCAAGCGATGTGCGGCTAATTTTCGCCCTGTTCAACAAAATTCTGCCCGCACCGCTGGCGGTCGGGGATCAGTGTTCAGCGGAGCTGGTCCAAGCGATTTTCGATTTTCAGAAAACCTTCCTCTCCAGCCCGGACGGGCGGGTTGATGTCGGCGGCACGACATGGCGTAAGCTCAACGCCGCTGCCGCCGGGCAGGGTTCAGGCAAACCGCCGCTGCTCCTCTCTTTTGACGACGGCCCGGCTCCGACATCCGCCCTGCATTCGATCTTAAACGCCCTTGACGCAGCCGGAGTCAAAGCGGAATTTTACGTGCTGGGCAAAGAGGTGGACAGCTTTCCCGCTGCGGCCAAGGAGATCGTCCAGCGCGGCCACCGGGCGCAGAATCATTCCTATAGCCATGCCAACTTGGCCAGCGCGTCTGAAGCTGTAGTGCGCTCGGAGCTGGAAAAAACGCAGGAGAGCATCAGAAAGGCCACCGGCACGACCCCAACGAAAATCCGCCCGCCCTACGGCGCAGGCGGCTGGCCGCCATACGATCCCCAGTTAGCCAGAGTTGCGGCAAGCCTTTCCTTGAAAATTGAGAACTGGGATGTTGATACCGAGGACTGGAAAAGTCCCAAAGGTATGATGGATCCGGCCAAGCTGCGGATGATCAAGAAGCAGCTCGACAAAGGCGGCAGCGGGCCACTGAATGTGCTGATGCATGTTCAGAGCGAAACGGCTGACGATCTTGGCCGTTTCATCAGCCAGCTCAAGGCGTGGGGCCATGATTTCGCCGCGCCTTGACACCGCCTGCCGCAAAGTCGCTCTGCTTCTGCTGACCATTCTCCTGCTGCTGCCACTGCCCGCCTGCGGCGGCCAGGAGCTGGCGCAGGCGGCGGCCAGCTATCGGCAGCGCAAAGATGCGGCCAGCTTGGAGGTCATTCACCGGCACCTGCGCAAAGGAATGCCGCAGGCCGAGGTCGAGGGTCTGCTCGGCGGGCCGGATTATTCGCCCATCGAGGGGCAGCAGTATTACGCCTCCCGCCGGGATGCAGCAGAGCAAAGCGGCCCGCCGCCGACTCTGGTGGTGGATTACCGGGACGCGCAGGGCGGGTTGACCGCCGTGCTGCATGATTTCTGGCTGGGAACAGCCGGAGAATAAATCTCAACAGCGAGGTCTTTCATGCCGTATTCGATTTCTGGTTCAGTGGGTGAAGGCGGAGTCAACCGCGCGGAAGATGTGCGGACGGTCTATGCCCTGTTCAACAAAATCCTCTCCGTGCCGCTGGCGGTCAGCGACACCTGCTCGGCGCAGCTGATTCAAGAGATCAGAAAATTTCAGGCCGGGTTCATGAGCAGGCCGGACGGCAGAATTGATGTCGGCGGCGGCACCTGGCGGCGGCTGACTGCGGCGGCGGAGCCGTCCACCAGCGGCGGCGATGCGGGCGCAGGGAGTGTCAACCTCAACGGCGCGTGGGCGGTGCGGAATCAGTGGAGCGACAGCTACGAGGCCGAGTTTTCGCGCTGGGTCGAGCAGCTTTACGCCAAAAAAGGTGCCACGTTGACCGCCTGCCTGCGCAATCCGGCGGCCAACAGCCTTTACTCGGATGACGACAGAACCATCTCCCTCTTCAGCGACTGCGCCGACCTGCCCTATTTGCTCCGGGCTTATTTCGCTTATAAAAAGAAGCTGCCCTTCTCCTTCAACTCGACCATCTCCGGCGGACGCTACACGAGCGGCAACATGCCGGGCAGCCGCAAGTCCTTTCTTGACTACGCCAGCTTCTCCAGCTTGGCGCGAGCGGTTAGCAACAGTGTCCACAGCGGCTTTTTCCGCTACATTTGGACGACGGAAAAGACCGACACCTATTTGGCCGAAGTCAGCCGGGAGAGCGTCACGCCGGGCACAGTTTATTATGATGCAAACGGCCACGTTTTGGTGGTGGGCCGGGTGGATGCGGACGGCACGGTCTGGATGATGGACGGCCACCCGGACAACAGCCTGACCAGCAAGCGCTTCGGCGAGTCGCTTTCGCGCGGCTCCTGCAAGAGCGGCGGCGGCTTCCGCCGCTGGCGGCGGCAGACAGTGAGCGGCAGCAGCATCGTCCTCGCCGCTAATCAGGCGGAGAAATTCTTTGATTCCGGCCAGAGCCAGTGCCAGAGCAGTTACCACGTTGACGGCTTCGACCTCAACTACCACCAATGTGTGAAGCGGCGGCTGGCCTCCAGCGGATCAAGGATTGATCCGATCACGGAGCTGGCCCAGCAGCTCTCGGCCCTGCATGAGGCTTTGAAGGAGCGGGTAGATTCAGTCAAAGCGGCGGTGGACAACGGCATCCACCGCAAGGCCCATCCGGGCAACCTGCCCCGCAATATCTACGGGGCCGAAGGCGAGTGGGAGACTTATTCCACGCCGGGCCGCGACGCGCGGCTGCGGGCGCAGGTGAAGGAAACACACAGTTTCATCAGCATGAGCGCGGAGGCGGTGGCGCGGGGCAGTCATCCCTACCTTTTCAGCGGCACAGCCAGCCAGTTAGTGCGCCGCTACGTGGAAATCTGGCAGGACAGCTCGGCTCGGCTGCGGATCAGCTATACCAATTCCGCCGGAGCGGCGGTCTCGCTGACCTTGGCCGAGATCATGGACCGGCTCTTCAAGCTCTCCTTTGATCCTTACCACTGCCCGGAGCTGCGCTGGGGCGACACGCAGAGCACGGCCTGTCAGGACGGCTCGGTCAAGCGCGACTGGTACAACAAGGAGCAGCGGCTGCGCAACGTTATCACCCCGGACAGCAGCGCGAACACCACTGTGGACTGGGGGCCGCTCAATCCGCCGGACATCCACATCGGCCAGCTAATTGAGCGGCTGAAGCAGCAGCACGGTGTTTGAGCAGGAGGCAATATCATGATCCGACCGTCAGTGGAAAAGCTGATTGAGGTGATGAAGGGCAAAGGCCATGCAGTCTATGACACACCAAACATGGACTGGAATCTGAACATCGTCGGCATCCGCGCCAGCGACCCGGAGCCGGGCACGTTCAACGACACGCTGACCGTGTTCCAGCGGTTCCAAGGCAGCTGGGAGATCAGTTATTATCCCATCACCACAGATCCCAGCCTGTATTATCTGCGGCACCCGGTCAACAGCTCCGGGGCTGCTATTCTCAAGGAAGGGCAGTACAAAGGCGCGTACAAACTCGATGTCCACAACCGAGGCTTGGACAGCGGCCATCTCGCTCTCTGCCAGCGACTGAAGCCGGTCACGGTCTACCGCGACAGCAACCGCGACGCGAAGCTGAATCTGATTGAGCGCAAAACCCAGAGCGGGATGTTCAACATCAACATCCACCGCACCAGCGAGGACTACATTCAGCGGCAGCGGTTCTCGGCTGGCTGCCAAGTTTTCGCCGAACAGCGGCAGTTTGCCGACTTCATCCGTAGCTGCCAAGCGGGAGAGAAGGCGTTCGGCAACAAGTTCACCTACACCCTGCTGCACGAACGGGATTTTTAAAGCAGCAGCAGGGGCAATTCGTGAATTGCCCCTGCTGTTCCCCTGCACACGCATCAACGCGTTCGTGTTATAGCCGTAGCACAATAAATTGACTACAAGCATGGTTGCTGAAAAATCTCATCTGTCGAACAGCCAAGTTTTCTTCTGAGGGCCTTTGCTTGTGCCCATTTATG